>JBBQKX010000006.1:0-47424 GCA_038327315.1 Burkholderiales bacterium
TCACCATTTGCACCGAAGAGAACGAATTGTGTGTCGCGCAGACTAGTGTTGATTGTCATATTTTGAATTTCACTCAATCACAGAGAATTAATGAATCTAGTAGAGGAACAACGTGCCGAGAGAGAGATGCGTTGACGATAAAAATATTTATATAAATATTTAAGTGAGAGGGCATAGACATCCCCGAAACTATTGCTTGTCCCTAGCTAGTTATACAGGCAGCAAAGTGTTGCACGCTTCTTACTCGGTCTGACTACGAATGGTGAGTCTCAAACTTCCTTCTATGTACCAAACTTCACTAGCTCACGATATTCAAAACGGTGCACTCCATTGAAGTTTTTTACTTGGGTCAATTGCAGCTGATTTTTACGCACTATTTTGATGCATATAGGTCAAATGTAACTGAGTGTGGCGCGCTATTGTGATGCACATTTTAGCTGAGAGAGGTATTTAGCGGATTAATTGCGATGGCCTATGTAATTGGAACAGTTATTGCTAATAAATTCTGGTAAATAACTGGAATCCTGATCGATATGCTGAAAAGTAAAAGTATGAATCTATCTCAGTGCGAATTGAGCTGGCTACCTTACCTAGGTAAAACAGGTCGATTGAAAATGGGCTGGGCCTGTAAGCAGAATGAATGGCGCTATCCAATTCTTGAGGAGATTTTCGAATCTATCTCAGCGACCCGAGTGCGTATTCTCAGTGAATGGGCAGAGCAAAAATGGGACTCACTATCCACTATGTCCCTAGAAATCGCGTATGAATGGCCAAGTTTCGATGAAAAATTGCTCACGGAAAACTTGCAATTGGATGGGGATTTTTCGGAATTGTTTTTAATTGATGTGGAAGGTAAAACCGTACACTCAACTTATCCTCGCCGGGTTGGTAAGCAAGATCTCAATACGCATTCAGTCGCACGTGGATTGACAGAAAAATTTCTCCATGGCCCTTATATTGACAAGAACACCTTGGCCATAGGCGCCTCCAGTTCGCAATTTCACGATGCGGTGACGATGATGTTCTATCTGCCGCTACGTAAGGATGGCGTGTTGCTTGGAGCCGTATGTGGACGTGTGCCTAATGATGTACTGGGAGACTTGATTCAGCGCGAGGCTGGGCACATTTTCCATGAGTCTGGTGACAACTATTTGTTCATGGTGGAATCCAGATTCGATAAGGGAGTTAAGCCGGGTACTGCATTGTCGCGTTCAAGGTTTGAAGATTCCACATTTAGCATGGGCGACAATTTGAAGCATGGGGTAAATACCGATTTTGGTACCGTATCCGTTAAGCATCACACCGAGCTAGAATTGGTATTCAATGATCCTGCCACAAATGAACTGCATCCAGGCGTGCGAGAAACCATTCGGTGCGGCAAAAATACCTTCGTCACCTATCCGGGTTATTCGGATTACCGTCATATACCTGTCATAGGTAAGGGAACCACCTTTTCATTACCCGGCTCCCCTGATGTGTGGGGCATGATGTGCGAGGCAGACCTCGAAGAGGTGTATCGATTTCGCACGCTAAATTTCAGGGTAATTTACGTTTATTTGGCGATGCTTTTTGCTGTAACAACAATCAGTTTTACCGCTGCAATTTTTCTCAAGCCAGATGCACTGACCATGGCTGGGTTGTGCTGCGCGATGTTTGCCTCTGGTGGCTTGGTGCTATATCTACTTTCAGTAAACCCTGTTGCCCAACGTCTGCGAGGCATGGTTGATGTCATCCGCAATGCAGCAGAAGGTCATGGCAACCTTTCTCGGCGTCTAGATAGGCTGGATGCAAGTCGAGACGAAGCGGGGGTGCTGGCGCAATGGATAAACAGCCTGATCGATAATGTCGACCATATGGTCGGGAATATCCGCCGTGGAACAGACGGTATGTTAGGTAATCAAGTTCATATGGAGGTTCGTAATAAGCAGGCCACAGTGGCGACCAATGAAGTTCTCGTTGCAGTACAAGATATTTTGTATGCGCTAGAAAAACAGATGAGCGACATCAGGCAAGCGACCCTGACTACGAATGAAATGCGTGTAGCGATGCAGCAAGCAACGGATCACGCTAAAGCACAGCTATCCATAGTGCAGAATCGAACTGAGGGCATTCGTGAGTCAATCAAAGCTTCTTCGGAGACCATATACTCGCTTAGCGCAAGCACTGAAAAAATTGGCGACATTGCGAAGTTGATCAGTTCGATTGCCACTCAGACCAATTTGTTAGCTTTGAATGCAGCCATTGAGGCCGCACGAGCAGGTGAGAATGGTCGTGGATTCGCGGTTGTCGCGGATGAAGTACGCAAGTTGGCCGTGCTCACTAGTGGGGCCACAAGTGAAATCAACCAGATGATTTCTACAGTGCAGGGTAAAGCGCGAGATGCCGTGTTAATTATGGAGCAAGGTGCAGACGGAATGGCCGAAGGATTACGATTGGCAGAAGAGGCTGCTTCTGATAATTCAGAATCACATGAAATATTTGAGCGTATGTTTACGCTTATTACACAGATTGCCGATAGCTCATCTGTCAGCGGAAATAAAATTCAAGGCGTTGCTAGTGCCGCCGACTTAATGAGCAAATCTTTGGGTGACTTAAACTTTGCGATTGTAGGCAGCCGAGAGGGTTCACAAAAACTGCGCTTCTTGGTTAACCAATTTCAGATATCGGATGTTCAAAAGAAGGTGGGAGCATGAGCGGACATGGATTTAATGAAATTCAAAAACATGTTTGTACGGACACTGATGGCGGACTTATAGGCCGGTTCCGCGGGCACACTGTTGCCAGTGTGTTTCAACCCATCTTCAGTCTGTCACACAGTAATCCGGTGGGATATGAGGCTTTGTGTCGACCGAGTGATGCGGAGGGCCGATCTATCTCACCGCTGGCTTTATTTGGGCAAGTAAAAGATGAGTCGGATAATGTATTGCTTGATAGATTATGTCGGGCAATTCATATTGAAAATTTCTGTAAGTTTGCGGATAAGTCCTGGATTTTTCTCAATGTAAATCCTCTTATTACTGTATTAGGTAAAAACTATGGGGCCTTCTTTAAGGAAATGTTGGAGCATAGCAATGTCCCGCCTAGTCAAGTGGTCGTCGAAATACTTGAGACAGGTATCTACGACGAATCGATACTTTCAGCAGCAGTGAATTATTACAAAAACTTGGGATGTCTTGTTGCCATCGATGATTTTGGAACGTCACATTCAAATTTTGACCGAGTCTGGAATATCCAGCCAGATATAGTGAAGTTTGACCGTTCCATTATCGTTCAGGCAGAAACCAATTTAGTTGTTCAAAAAGCGTTACCCAGCCTAGTTGGGCTTATTCAAGAGCTGGGTTGCATCGCCTTGGTGGAAGGGGTCGAGACAGAGACGCAGGCGTTAATTGCGATCGATTCAAATGTAGATTTAGTGCAGGGATATTACTTTGGTTATCCAAGATCAGTGCTCGTCAATCAGAAGGAATCCAGTAATTTATTGTCGCGATTGCGCGACAAACACAACGATTTCTCAGGTACTCATCGAAAGTACTATCGTGAGGCTATTGATCAGTGCCATATCGAGTTCAAAGCGATGTTGAAATCAATCGAAACTGGCATGAAAACACACGAGGCTTCTTGTGAGAATATTCTTGCACTACATAACGTGACGCGCGTGTATTTCCTAGATGAGAACGGGTATCAAGTAGGCCGCAATCTTTCAAAGAGTCAAATGCCTGAATTCACAGACCCACGATATAGCCCCTTGATTGAGGCAGCTGATGCCAATTGGTCAAGGCGATATTACTTCCAGCAAGCATTGCTCTCCCACGGGGAAATACACATCACCCGCCCCTATCGCTCACTGGTGGGTAAAGGTCAATGCATTACCCTTTCAGCGTTATTAAACACGACTGGCGGAAAATTGGTTGCCTGCGTAGATTTGGCTTGTCCGTCATAAGCCCGCAAGAAAAATCAGATAGAGAACATTGACAGTGCTCATAAGGATGCCATGCACGGTAGGTGCATGCTTCATTTTTCTGATTAGTGTATGAGTATTGCTAATAAATTGCGGACAATCGCGAATGGCTCGACGGCTGAACTTTAGCACCACTAATACCTACACCTTATTTAGAAATGCATCATTCGGCAGTCGGTTGCATCGCATCGCAAAGCATTGCCTTCCTTACCCCAATCACCCAACACCCAACGTACGCAGGTCTTGCCATCGACGATATGTTCGTGTCTGGCAAGTCTGTGGGTGTGGCCGTGTATGAGTCGCGGGTAGTGGTAGGCACGTAGCATGTCGGCTACTGCATCAGGATTGACGTCCATGATCTCCATGCTCTTGAGCTGCTTCTCAGAATTGCTGCGCTCGCGCAAACTCAAGATGTAGGCTTTGCGCGCAGCCAGAGGTTGGGCGAGGAAGCCTTGTTGGAACTTGGGGTCGTGCACTTGCTTGCGGAAGGCTTGGTATTCCAAGTCGTCGGTGCAGAGTGTGTCGCCATGACTGAGCAGCGTGGGTGTTCCGTATAGGTCTATGAGAGTGGGCTCTGCAATAAGTTTGGCGTGACATGCTGTCGCCAATGCTTCGCCCATAAGAAGGTCGCGGTTGCCGTGCAGGATGTAAAGTTTTGTATCGTGAACAGATAAGCCGTTCAATAATGCAATCACTTCGGCATGGAAGGGGTCTTCGCTATCGTCATCACCTGCCCAGTATTCGAACAGATCACCAAGGATATAGAGCCGCTCTGCATGTGGCGCATGCTCATAGATGAAACGCCGAAAAGCCGCCATGCTGTCTGCATGGTCGGCACTCAGATGTAAGTCAGAAATGAAGAGGGTGTGAGGCATTTCTGCCCCTTGTTACTTAATGACTTCTGCGCTGGTGATGACGACGTCTTCTTTAGGCACGTCTTGATGAGAGCCGCTGTTACTGGTCTTTACTTTGCCGATTGCATCGACCACGTCCATACCTTCAGTCACTTTGCCGAACACGCAATAGCCCCAACCGTCTTGTCCTGGGTAGTCTAGGAAGTCGTTGTCACGGGTGTTGATGAAGAATTGTGCAGTTGCGGAATGAGGGTCGCCGGTACGTGCCATCGCGATGGTGTACTTGTGGTTCTTCAAGCCGTTCGCAGCTTCATTCTTGATCGGGTTCTGAACAGCCTTTTGCTTCATACCAGGCTCAAAGCCGCCGCCTTGAATCATGAAGTTAGGGATGACGCGATGGAAGATGGTGTTGCTGTAAAAACCCGCATTGACGTAGTCGATGAAGTTCTTGGTGCTGATAGGTGCTTTGTCGGCATCCAGTTGGATGGTGATGACGCCGTGGTTGGTATGGAGTTTGACCATAATGTTTTTATCCTTTGAGTAAGTTAGTGGAGAGATTGCGCACAGTGCGAAGGCTAAAAATAATGTGATGAGTTTTTTCATGCGGCACCTTCATAGATAATTTTCCAGTGATCGTTCTGCTTGATCCAGTATTGGCGTTTCTTCATGCGGTTGGCTAAATTGCTGCTACTGTAATCCTGATTGAAATTGACCACGACCATATTCGGTTGCTCGGGATAGGTGAACATGCTCACGCCATCCACGTCGACCTTGATCCAGCTTTTACCAGAATTCACCAGTTGCTTTTGTTTGGCCCACGCGCTGTAGTTTTCACGGCCACTGTTGAAATCCTGCGAGTAATGCTTGAGGTAGGCATCAGTGTTGAGACTGCTCCAATCCTTGCGCCATTGCTCAATCTCGGCGAGCAGTGAGGCGCGTTCATTGTCGTCTTGCGCAGTCTCAAGCTCCATGTGGTTGGTGATGATGACTGGCGTGATGCCGACTTGCAGATACGGGGCGATTTGTTCCAAGTTGTCGTTCGACAATACTACGCAGCCATTGCTTGCGCGGGGTGGGCGGCTGTAAGTGTCGCTGGGCGTACCATGTAGCCAGATGCCTTGGCCGGTACGTTTGTTCTGTTTGTCCCATTCGTTGGGATAACTGAGTGGGAAGGCGCCGCTGCCATACATGTCGGCGAGTTGCTGCTTGGGTAGATTCGCCTTGATGAAGTAAACGCCGATAGGGGTGCGTTGATCGCCAGCGACAGACTTCTCAGTACCCAATTTTCCTATGGTGACGTAATAGTCGGCGACATATTGCGCCTGACCATTCACGTTTTCGTAGACATAGAGGGTAGAGCGACTGGTATCGACCACCAGTGCATAGCGTTGCTCGGCATCGAGTTGCCACAGGAAGCGTGGCGCTTGCTTGCTCGCGGGCTGGGCAGCCATACGTTGCAAGCGCACTTTGGCTTCTGCGCGCAGGTCCTCTATCTTGTCTTTGGGTGCGTTGCTGGCATTGCCGAAACTACTGATGCCACCTGCGCGCGTCATCAGCAGGTCGCCCTTGACCAATTGCGCCAAACGGAAGTTTGGATTGACGCGCAGTAAACTATCGACTTCGTTAAGCGCCAGATCTAGATGATTGTTACGTATGGCTTGCAGGCTCTTGGTGAGTTGCGCTTCACTCGCCTGCAGGTCGGGTGCGGCCTGAACCGTGCCGACCAGGCAGAGCAATAATAGTGAGGTGAGGTAGCGAAGAGACATGCTTACTTGGTGCGCTCTTCTTGGATCAGCCATTTACCGCCGACTTTGACCAGACTTAAGGTTTTGTGGCCGTTGGATTTGAGGTGGCTGGCTCTATAAGCCTGACGGAATTTCGCCGTTGCATGAGTGTCATCGCTGAATTTAATCGACATGTCGCTCACGCTGACCTGTATGGATGAGGGTGCAGACACGCGCTCGCGGCGTGTACTCTCCCATGCACTGTGGCTCTCGCCATCAGCAGGCTGGAAGTCTTCTGCATAAGCGGCCAAATAACGATTCACGTCCTGTGCCGACCAGGCTGCGGCCCAAGCCAGCACACTCTTGTTTACTTCGCTACGATTATCACCGCTGGCGGCCCGAGTCTGAGCGGGGATCGAAACGACGGGCTTACTGCTCACTGTTGGTGTGGTGATTGCAGCAGGCACAGTGTTAGTTGCGACGCGCGTTGTAGTTGTGGTGGCATGCGAACGTGTATTGCCAGAGAATAAGTCTTGAATCATCGCAAGTTTGGTTTGGGTGGCGGCGTTGCTCTTGTCAAGTTGCAAGGCGCGGTCATAAGCTTGGCTGGCCATCTTGGCGTAGATGTCGCCTAGGTTCTCATGTGCGGTCGCATAGCTAGGATGAGTGCGTATCGCCATTTCTAACGCTTGTTTGGCTTTGTCGTATTGGCCTTGGCCTGCATACAGTACGGCCATGTTGTTATATGGCTCAGGCAGATCGGGGTAGTCCTTTGTCAGCTCGGAGAAAATCTTGATTGCATCGTCTTGCTTGCCTTGCTCGGTCAGAATCAGACCTTTCAGAAAACGGCCCTGTGCATCTTTAGGTTTACCCGCTAGGTAGCTGTTGACCTTATCCATCGCGGCAGTCTGCTGGCCTTGCTTGAAAAATTTGTTGGCATCTTGCAGGTCGTCCGCATGTGCTGCAGCGGTAGTAGCAAGCATTGCGCTGACGAACAATAGAGTATGGATACGGTTAAGCATATTCATGGGATAGGCGATTCCTAGAGAGCGCAACTTGCGCGGGTTTAAATTAACGCGCGAATTCTACCAAATAACCAGCGTAGTTTCACAGCATATCGGGGAAGTCAGGGTATATGGGCATAATCGACGCAAGGTTTTCGGGTAAAATCGGCCGCTTGTTCAGTGATCGCAATTTCAGCCAGAGAGCCTTGTATGACCAGTGTAAGCAGTCAACCCGTCGTTTCCAATTTCATCCGTACCATCATCGATGCCGATCTTGCCAGTGGCAAGCATAGCCGCATCGTGACGCGCTTTCCGCCCGAGCCCAATGGCTATCTGCACGTAGGTCATGCTAAATCTATTTGTTTGAACTTCGGTCTAGCTAAGGACTATCAGGGATTGTGCAATTTACGTTTCGATGACACCAATCCCGAAAAGGAAAGCGAAGAATACGCCTTATCTATACAAGATGACGTTCGTTGGCTGGGTTTTCAATGGAGCGGAGAGGTGCGCTGGGCCTCAGATTATTTCGATGCCTTGTACGACTTCGCGGTCGAGCTCATCAACAAGGGCTTGGCCTATGTGGATGACCTGACGCCGGAACAGATGCGTGAATATCGCGGCACACTGACGCAGGCGGGTAAGGCGAGTCCTAATCGCAACCGCTCTGCTGCCGAAAATATTGATCTATTTACTCGTATGAAAGCGGGAGAGTTTGCCGACGGCGCCATGGTGCTGCGAGCCAAGATCGACATGGCCTCGCCCAATATGAACCTACGCGACCCAGCAATCTATCGCATCCGCCGCGCCCATCACATCCGGACTGGCGATAAGTGGTGCATCTATCCGATGTATGACTATACCCATTGCATCTCAGACGCGCTGGAAGGCATCACCCATTCCATCTGCACTCTAGAGTTTGAGGATCACCGACCTTTGTACGACTGGGTACTGGATAACATCACCATCCCTTGTCATCCGCGCCAATACGAGTTTTCGCGCTTAGAGCTGCACTACACCATCACTAGTAAGCGCAAATTGCTGCAACTGGTGAACGAGAAGAAGGTAAGCGGTTGGGACGACCCGCGCATGCCTACCATCAGCGGCATGCGCCGTCGCGGTTACACACCCGAAGGCATACGTGAGTTCGCCAAGCGCATCGGCGTCTCTAAGAGTGAGAACAGTGTGGACATGGCGATCATGGAAGGCGCGATACGCGAAGATTTGGAGTTGCGCGCACCACGCGTGATGGCGATCATCAATCCGCTCAAGGTAACGATCACCAATGCAGAAGGCGCAGCAGAGCGCGAAGCGGACTTCCATCCTAATCATCCCGAATTCGGTAAGCGTACTGTGCCCTTCAGTAGTGAGTTGTTCATAGAAGCGGATGATTTTGCCGAAGTGCCACCAGCAGGTTGGAAGCGCTTGACCTTGGGCGGCGAGATACGTTTGCGCCATAGCTATGTGATGCGTTGTGATGAGGCAATCAAGGATGCGTCTGGCAAGGTGACCGAATTGCGTTGCAGCATAGACCTCGCCACACTGGGTAAAAACCCGGAAGGTCGCAAGGTCAAAGGCGTAATCCACTTCTTGTCACGTCTACATGCGTTGCCTGCGGAGATTCGTCTATATGACCGTTTGTTCAACGTGTCAGAACCCGATGCCGACAAAGACGTCGATTTCTGTACCTATCTGAACTCTGCATCACTCACGGTGATACAGGGCTGGGTAGAGGCAGTTGTTAATGCGGCCGCTCCCGAAACACACTATCAATTCGAACGTTTGGGTTATTTCGTTACAGACCGCCGCGAACATCAGGCGGGTGGTAAGTTGGTGTTCAACCGCACCGTGACATTGAAAGATTCTTGGACGAAGGAGGCAGCATGAGCGAAGAAATTATCGTGGTAAATGATGCGCAAATGAAATCGCTGAAGTCGCTGGCACAGGTCGTGTATGTCTTGTACGCACTTTCTTATTTCACTGGCATCACCGCCATCGTCGGCATCATCATCAACTATGTGAAAAAGGAAGATGTCCAAGGCACTTGGTTGGAAAGCCATTTTACTTGGCAGATACGCACTTTTTGGTATGGCTTGCTGTGGACAATAATCGGGCTAGTGACGGCATTTATATTGATTGGTTTTGCGGTGCTGTTCGCTAATTTTTGTTGGATGATTTATCGCATCGTTAAGGGCTGGCTCAATCTTAATGACAACAAACCCATGCAATTCTAAGGAGTTCGTCATGTACAAACGCATCTTGGTAGCAGTGGATGGCAGCGATACAGCCATCGTCGCATTAGAAGAGGCAATCAAGCTCGCGCGCGTCATGCAATCGTCCTTGTTGCTGCTCCATGTTTGTGAAGATGCGCCGGTGATCTGGGAGCCCGAAGGTTTGGGCATGATCCCTATGCAAGAGATCACTCAGGCTTTTGTGGCGGCAGGTCGTGCATTACTCAAAAAAGAAGCGGATCGTGTCGCCGAGCAAGATCTAACGGCAGAGACCAAGTTAGTCGAGGTCTTCGGTGGACATATAGGCACGGTGATTTCCGATGAAGCACAGCAATGGCAGGCCGATCTGATCGTTGTCGGTACACACGGCCATAAAGGCTGGAAACATCTGTTGATGGGTAGCGTGGCCGAAGGCGTGTCGCGTACCGCACTAGTACCGGTGCTGCTGGTGCGCTCCCCTAGTTAAGGTTTTAAATGCTTAAGATATATAACACTCTCGCCCGCGATAAGCAGGACTTCAAACCCATCGTAGCCAACACCGTGAACATGTATGTTTGTGGCATGACGGTCTATGACTATTGCCATCTGGGTCACGCACGCGTGATGGTGGTGTTCGACATGGTGTATCGCTGGTTCAAGGTCAGTGGCTATGACATCACCTATGTGCGCAACATTACCGACATCGACGACAAGATTATCAAGCGCGCGGCAGAAAATAAAGAATCCATACACGCGCTGACACAGCGCTTCATCGATGCTATGCACGAAGATGCTGATGCACTAGGCGTTCAACGCCCAGACCATGAGCCGCGTGCGACGCAATATGTGACGCAGATGCTAGAGATGATTGCCAAGCTGGAAAGCAACGGTCTGGCTTATCAAGCCGCCGATGGCGATGTGAACTATGCGGTGCGCAAGTTCGATGGCTACGGCAAGTTGTCTGGTAAGTCACTGGAAGATTTGCGTGCCGGTGAGCGCGTCGATGTCGCTGAGAACAAGCATGATCCGCTGGACTTTGTGTTATGGAAACATGCTAAGCCTGACGAAGCGGAGGAAGTGCAGTGGGACTCGAAGTGGGGCAAGGGTCGCCCAGGTTGGCACATTGAATGTTCAGCGATGGGTACGCATCTGTTAGGCCAGCACTTCGATATTCATGGCGGAGGGGCAGACTTACAGTTTCCTCACCACGAGAACGAGATCGCGCAATCCGAAGGCGCACATCAATGCCAGTATGTGAATTATTGGATGCACAACGGTTTCGTCAATGTGGACAAGGAAAAGATGTCCAAGAGCTTGGGTAATTTTTTCACTATCCGTGATGTATTGAAAAAATATGATGCCGAAGTCGTGCGCTTCTTTATTTTGCGTGCGCATTATCGTAGTCCATTAAATTATTCAGACGCACATCTGGATGATGCCAAGGGCGCGCTGACGCGTCTCTATACGTCGCTCAAATTGTTAGGGGAAGAGGGCAGTGCGAAGGGCGAGGTAGATTGGAACGAGGCTCATGCACTGCGTTTTCAAGCCGCGATGGATGATGACTTCAATACGCCAGAAGCCGTTGCAGTCCTGTTCGATTTGGCGAATGAAGTGAATAAGACCAACTCAGTACAACTCGCCACACAACTCAAAGCATTAGGCGGAGTGTTGGGCTTGCTGCAACGCGATGCGCAAGAATTTCTACAGGCTGACGCGGGTGAGGGTGGTTTGGATGATGCGGCGATTACCACTCAGATAGCAGCACGCAACGTCGCCAAACTCGGCAAGAACTACGCCGAGGCGGATCGTATCCGTAAAGAGTTGTTGGCGGCGGGTATCGTGCTGGAAGACAGCGCCGCTGGAACGAGCTGGCGCAGGGCTTAAGGGAGTTTGCCTGCTGCAATCATGCGGCTGAACAATGTATTAGGCGAAATCCATACCACGACATCATCGAAATCTGCACTCGGGTCTCGGCTGACAAAGTCATTATTATTGTCAGTGTTCGCTAGCTCATCTGCGGACTGGGTCGTTGACCAGTTAGGACCTTTTGACGCCACTATAGCTGCTGCTGTATCAGTCAGTCTAGGCGAACTGCAAGCAGCAGTGTTGCAGACCCTGAGATTGCCGTTGCTTGATAAAGTGAAGTAGGTCGTATTGAGCAATGTACCTGAACCATTAATGGCACTATAGATCTCGTCCTTCCTGGCAAATGCGGGTGTGACCTTGTAGGTAAAGCTCGATCCATAGGTGTCCAGTGCCGAGATGCCAAGTTGGTTGTAAGGTAAGCCACCGCCACTGTTGCTGCATGAATAGCTCAAAGTGCTTTGACCGATCAATGGAGTGTTATTTGTAGTGGCAGCACCTTGTATATTTTCTATGCCATCGGGAGGCGTATCGGTATCTGGGCATGGCAGCCTGCCTTTAGAGATTGCGAAACCTAGAAGTGCATTTCGTATCTCGTCCATCTGTTTGCGATTCTCTGTCCTGCGTGCTTGATCAATCTGGCCTGCAATGGTGGGCAACAAGCCGCCCAGTAGCAAAGCCAATATGCCGAGCACAATTGAGAGTTCGATGAGGCTAAAGCCTGAATTGTCACGCATAGTTCTCATTTGCATTTGCTGTATTGATTCCTTCCCAAGCCATCAGCGCAAACAATCACATCGTTGATCTGTTTGTCTGCTTGATCTTCAAGCTTATAGGTTTCAAGTGTGCCTGTCGCTGGCACGGCTGAATTAATACCTTCAAGATAGTCACTTAAGTTCGCTGGGTTCCTAACTATAGTATTGAGGTTCTTACCAGCAATTAAAACAGCAGCACGAGGACTAGGAGAAATTTCTGGAGATGCATTTCCGATAATCGTCATGCAATTGGGACTTGCAGTAGCTCCACAGGATTTACTGCCGTTAGGGCGGTAGTGGTCATGCACCTCATAAAAAACCAGATTTCTCCATGCATTCCAATAAGAACTGGCGGGTAAAGGTTTGCAGCTCGCAGGCCAGACATCTGACATGGTGGAATCTTGAGGAGATTGTGTGTCTAAGGTCCCGAGAGTGGAGTTAGCCTGATTCAAGTTTGACCGCACCTGATTGACTGAATGATTGTCTATGTAGTCGCAGGGCTGAGAATAACTGTTACCAGGCAACGCAGCGCTAGCGGCGGCTCTGGCCTGATTGATAAAGGTGGCCGAGTAGGGCGGGTCGGACAGTGTATTGAGAAATGTTAGCAATTGATTTGCAGCATTTGTCAGCGCACTTTGCAGATTGTCATTGCTGCGACAAGCTTGCTCCGCATTGTCTAGAGCATTTAGTTTGCTCATCAGTGAAGAATAACCGGAGTCCCCAGAGATTAATCCTGAAATGAAAATCTGTGGGACAGTGGGGATGCGACCGAACCGCGTGTTGGTGGTGCTGGTATAAGACATGGAGCTAACTGGGGCAGCCCAAGGATACTTCTCACTGGAGATTGCGGCATAGTCATCCAGACATTGTTTGACCTCTCGAGCGATACGTTTCTCCACACTAGGAAGGAGGTTTGCATTGATGATGTAAATCAGTTGGTCGTTAAAAGTATCGGTCGCATCATCTGCAACGAATTGCACGTTGAGATTTGTTTTGGTGTCCAGATTCGCATTACTCCCTTCAAGATAGCTTGCCGCACACAAGTTTTCAGGCTGCGAATTGCCTGTGGTTAAGCAATTGATGGAATTCGAGGACCGACTTTGCCCATTGAGGTTGGGGCCCGGAGCAAAAACGATGGCGATGACGTTATTCGCCGATGGACTGCCACTGATGATTAAATCCCCACTGGAATCACTGTTGAGTGGGTTGTTGCTACTGTCATCACGGAAATTTCTAGACAGTGCATACCACAACTCTTGACCATGGCTGTCTGTAAGTCTTGGTAGGCCAAGCGTCTTCCAAGGCAGGCGCCCGATGTAATAAGTACAGTCAGTTGCAGTTTGCGCTACTCCGTCCCCAGTGATGTCTGGGCATGGCAAACTACCGGGCGAACTGGCATCAGAGACCGCACGCGCTATCAGCGCATCTTTAGCCATCGCTAAAGCAGTAGCTGTATTTCTGTTGCGTTCATTTTTGACTGTGGCTTTGTCTAGCGATGCAACCAAAAAAGCTAAGGAGCCTATGACAAATATCACCAACATCACCATCAGCGCTGCGCCGCGTTGGTGATGTTGAGTGCTTGTGTGGCTTACGTGAGACATCGCGTTATTTGTTTGCTTGGCCGGGCGTGATGGTAATCTTCTGCCCTACTTTTACAGTGACTGGCTTGGCTTGGTCGGGAATGCTTATAGGCAGGCTGGAGGTATTGTATTGGTCGCTCTGGCCAATGCTGCGCGGGACACCGTTGATCCATACGGTGCGCTTGCCGCCGTTGCGCTGCACGATGCCATTGACCATCAAGCTGGTGTCATTCGCGCTTTCACCGTTCTGTAGGTTGCCGTAATTTAATTGAGTGCGTTGTGCATGTGTGAAGAACAATCGCCCTAGCTCCTCAGCATGTAAAGGGCAGGCAATCAAAATCGTGAGTACAGTGACCGTGCTTTTGAGTAGTGTCTTCATGGCTGTGCGTTCCGATTTTTCAGGGTTATCCAGCCACCGCTGCATTCAGCCTTGAGTTGTGGACCCACGCCTGTCGCAGTCTCATTGCGGTGTATTGAACAGGAATTCAACTGATACCAGCCTTTGATCTGGGTGCGAAGTGTATCGAAGAAAGTAATCAACTGCTCCATATGCAGCAAGTCCAGTTGCAGCTTCATCTCACTGTAATTGATGTTGAAGTTGCCGCTGTCTATATTTGGTTGAGTAACATATTTTGTTTGCGGGCCAATGTTGTACCTGAAGTCCTCGACGACTTTTTGTTGATGCAGTTTTTCCAGACTCTCCACCCAGTCCAGTCGAGACTCATCACCTATCAGATGTTGATCTACCGAGGTAGCATATTCATCCAAATAACTCGCCATGTTGCTTTCATCCTGTTGCGCATTACTGAAATCGTTTTGAGCGGATTGCAATTGGCTTAGGGCAGTATGCCATTCTCTATCCTCATATTCAGCATGGCTTTGGCTGTAATAAATCAACAGCAAACTGAAGCACAGCGCTACACCTAAGACAATCAGACTGAGCCGCATTACACCCAAGTCTCGTTTAGAGATCTTCATAGTACGGGCCTCCATACTAACTTGAGGGTGAATCCGCTTACCGGCTGTGTAGTATCGTGCATGTCCGATAGACTCCCTTTAGGGGTGACATCCAATGGTCTATCGATAGTGCTGACTTGGTATCGTTGCTGTTCCAGTGCTTTCTGGAACTGATCCAGATAATTCAATGCGGCGCGGTAGCTGCTTGCAGCATCATCTAGGTGTCCCTTAATCGTAATCACCTGAGCGGTGATGCCGACTTGGCCATTCTGGGGTATCGCTTCTGTGTTGCTGCTTTGCCATGCCAGACTATCAAGTTGTATTCTAGGGAATCTATCCATCACCAAACTGAATGGCATCAAGAACTCCTGAGGCGTGTTGCTGCGCTCGTGTAAGCCATGCAAGGCTGTGATGGAGGACTTGACATCTTGTGGTGCAACCGAAGTCTTGGGGAGCGACTGCAAAATAGCTTGGGTGTCCCGATGTATCTGGCTGGTGCGTTGTTTGATGGAGTCGATCGCTTTTTGATCTGGCGTGTCTTGCAGGTAGGTGGCTTGCACAGCCCAAAATATACTTCCGATAACTAAGGCGGTGCTGGCGAAATACAGGCCGAGACGCAGCTTCCACAAGCTGTAAAAATGCGTATGAGTTGCATTGCCGTATTGGCTCTTGGGTTGCTTTACGGCCAATTGACGTAGGAAGATTTGATTGGCATCAGAGTCACTACGTACGTTGGTGATCTTGAGCTTCTTGGTCAGTGCCGCCATATCGACGAAGTCATAACGCATGTCTTCGCTACGGGGTAAACGTGTCTGCAACTCGATCAGATCGTTACTGTTGCCGACGATACGTACATCTAGTATTTGACCTGCAGGTAACAGGCTGAGACTCTTCAGGTATTGATAAGTCCTACTCAACTCACTTACGACTGCATCTTGGAAGGTCAAGCCCTTGCTGCATGGTGTTAAGCGTGAGATCTGTAAGCGGTGTGAACTGAAATATGTTTCACGCAAGCCTGCGAATTGATTCCAAGTGATCAGCAACAAGTGGCTGGATGGACTATCTACCACCAAGGGTGTACTAATCTGAGGTACGGAATAGATACCAACTAAGGGGATATGGTGCGCTAGCATCACATCTACCCATGGTGTGATTAGGCTGGGGTTGGTGAGGGCGGAGAACAACATGTCCGCATCGCGCCGCCCCGTTGTTTGACGCTGTAGTAGCGTGGCTTGCTGGAACGGAGTGCCTCTATAGAACTGGTCGAATTTGCGTTGCAATAATGCCCGCTGACTACTACCACGCAGATAGGGGATGGTCTCTAGTCTGAAGTCCTCTTCAATTAGATCGGTGAGCAGATAAGTCGGGCAGTGTATGGTCCTGAGAAAATCCGCAAAATCATCTTTGCCATCCACTGTGTCGGAGAATTCCCGCTCGTCTACGATCTTGTCTCCCAGCATGCGTTGAGCATGGAGATGATCGGTACTAAGCATCAGGAGTAAACATTTTTTCATCAGAATTTCACCTTGCCGATGATGTCGTAGATAGGTGATAGGACAGAAAGCATGACCCAGCCGAGTAAGGTACCTAGGATAATAGTCATAGCCGGTTCAATCATGATTTGCACCTTTTTGATTGACTCTTTTACATCCCTGTCGTAAAAATAACTGACGTTGAGTAGCGCTTTGTCTAGCGATCCGGTCGCTTCACCGACTTTGAGCATACGTACTACGAGTGGTGGGAACATGCCGGTGTTTTGAAAACTCTGGGTGAGGTTCTTGCCGGACTCAATCTCTTGCATGACGGCTTCCAGCGATCTGGCAACGGCCAAGTTATTGACCACGTCTCTGGAGTTATGGAGGCAGTCTAAGATGCTAATCCCTGAGCCGTACATCATGGCGAAAGTGTTGGCAAAGCGCGCCAGTATGATTTTACGTAGTATGGGACCAATCACCCACATGTCCAATTTGAATTGATCGAAGCGTAAGCGCATCTCCTCACTGGAATTGATCAATAATTTTGCTGCGATAGGCAACCCGATAGGCAGGAAGATGATGACATACCAGTAGTTAACGAAGAACCACGAAGTCGCCAGCAACATGCGTGTCTGTATCGGTATCTCCTGTCCCATGCCTTTGATGAAACTAACCAACTGTGGTACCAGATAGATCATTAAAAAGAAGGTGATGCCGAGCACGATGGTGCCGACGAAGAGTGGATACATCAGGATAGTCTTGGTATGCGAGGCCATCTCATCTTGCCACTTCAGCGACTCGGTGATGTGCTCGAAGACTTCGGGCAATCGACCGCTTTCCTCGCCTGCATGGGTTAGGCTGATAAAGATTTTGTCAAAGGCATCTGGATGCTGCGCCATCGCTTGAGAAAGCTTTTTGCCGTTCTCTATGGACTCAACCAAACTAGCGATAATCTCGCGGAAGCGCATATCAGTCATGGTATCGCGCAAGTCAGCCAGACATTCCAGCAGTGGAACGCCGGCTCGGCTGAGTTGTTCAAGATTGAAGAAGAAGGTAATCATCTCAGAACGCTTGATTTTCTTCGCCTGCATCATGGAGTTTTGATTCTCAACCTTGGCATCGATTAGATCTAAGCCGCCACGTTTGAGGCGGAACTCTAGGTCGATCAAATTGGCCGCATCTTGCAGTCCTTTGTTGGACTCGCCCTGTTGGTTGATCGCGCGATAGGCGTACATGACCATGTCAGCTGATCCTGTCTGTTAGGTCTACCACTCGGCTGACTTCAGCCAGCGAGGTGATACCCTGTTGGATGCGGCGTATACCGTCCATCGCCAGTGGGCGGAAGCCCTTAGCTAATGCGAGTTCGCGTATCTGTCTGGTGCTGGCGCGATTTGAGACCAAGTCATCTAAGTCGTAGTCCATCTTGAGTATCTCCATGATCGCCATACGACCTTTATAACCTTGGTGGTTACAGACCTCGCAGCCTGCGGCGCGATACAGCATGATGTCATGGTGAGTAGGGATGCCCAATAGTTTGCGCTCCATTGAGTCGGGGCTGTAGGGATATTTACATTCTTTGCAAAGCACTCGAATCAAACGTTGCGCGATGATGCCGATGATATTGCCGGCCATGATGTCGGGCAGTATGCCGATATCCAGCAAACGCGGAATAGCGCCTATTGCGGAGTTGGTGTGCAAGGTCGAATAAACTTGGTGGCCGGTCATCGCGGCACGGAATGCCATTTCGGCGGTGGGATGGTCGCGTATTTCACCGACTAGGATGATGTCAGGATCTTGGCGCATCATGGAGCGTATACCGCTGGCGAAATCTAGTTTTGCCGACTCGTTAATCGAAGTTTGGCGTATCAATGAAAGCGGATATTCGACTGGATCTTCCAAGGTCATGATGTTGACCGACTCGGTGTTGACGTGATTCAGCACAGAGTACAGGGTGGTGGTCTTGCCGCTACCAGTGGGGCCCGTGACCAGTATGATACCTTCTGGTTTTGAGATGATCATCTTGAGTGTGTTGAGCGCACTTTCATCCAATCCCGTTTGTGCCAGTGGCACGATGCCCTTTTGTCTATCCAAGATACGTAGCACAAAGTTCTCGCCGTACGTGGTCGGATGAGAGGCGACACGAAAATCGATAGGGCGTCCGGATAAGCGTAAAGAGATACGACCATCCTGTGGTGCGCGGGTCTCAGCGATGTTCATACCGCTCATTACTTTCATACGTACAACCATTGCAGGCCAGAAGCTCTTGTGCAAACTGCGCATCTGTCTGAGTACACCATCGATACGATAGCGTATACGCAGGAAGCTGCTTTCAGGCTCAAAGTGGATGTCGGATGCACCGCGCTGCACTGCTTCAGTGAGTAGCGCATCTATCAGACGTACCACGGGTTGACTAAATTCATTGACCCCGGATTGTAGGGTCTGATACTCCATTTCGCCTGGTTCGATCTCGTGCAAGATGCCGTCGATGGATAGCTCGAAACCATAGTATTGGTCTATGGCACGCAGAATGTCCGACTCACTGGCGAGCTGCGTGATGAGATGATATTCATCTTTTAGCAAGGCGCGTAATTGATCCAAAGCGATGATGTTGTCCGGGTCGGCGATGACCAGCGTCAAAATGCGAGCCGGTTTGTCTACCGACAGGGGGAGTAGCTGGTAGCGTCTAGCAACGTCTTTAGGTATCAGAGCCAGTGCTGCCGGATCGACAATAACAGTGGAAAGATCGACACTTTCTTGCCCCAGATTTTCTGATAACACATCTCGTATGGTGGCTTCGGATAAGAAACCCAATCTCACCAATAATCTACCCAAGGGTTGGTGCGTACTGCCTTGCTCTTGCATGGCAATACGCAACTGATCCTCGCTAATAACCCCTTTCGCTACCAGCATGTTGCCTAAAGGTTGTTGGAGTTGGTTATCTGACATGTATCACTCGGATAAAAGTTGCGCATGCTGCTCGATGGCAGTGTGATCGAAGCCAGCACTATTACTCGTATCAAGCTGTATCGCGCGTTTGTAGTATTGGGCCGCTGGCTTCTTCTGTCCCAATTGTTCCAAACTGATCGCAAGGTTATAGGCGAGGCTAGCATTGTGAGGTTGCAGATTATAGGCATTGAAGTATGCCTGTTGCGCCTCACCCCAACGGGATAGCCCAGCGTAGTGATTGCCTAAAGCAAAATAGAGTGAAGACGAGTCTTTTTGTTCATTGAGCAACATTTTCAAATGACTTTCGATGTTGTCGTCGGATCTTAGTGCAGACATGCCTGCATTGGCGACTGGATTACGTGGGTCCAGTGTTAATACCTTGCCGTAATACTGCGCTGCCACAGTGTCTGAGCCGCGATGTTGGGCAATCGCGGCTAGCCCTAACAGCGCATCCGTGTTACGCCCATCTTTGCTGAGCGCGTCCTGATACAAGACCTGAGCCTGGTCATATTTACCTGATGTATAAGCCTGATAAGCGCGACTGAGTAAGCCATCCAGACTGTCTGACTTGTCTGTCTCTATGATGTGAGATTGGGCTTTTGCTTTGATCGGAGCTCTACGCTTGCCTGTGACCGATGCCGCTTGTTTAGGGGCAACTTGGGGCGCAGCTAAAGTGGCGACCAACTCTGGTGCTTTATGCTCGACTTCCATGGGCGCAACGACAGTCTCTACAGGTCGTATCGGCTCTGTAATTGGTGTGGGGGGAGGTGTGTACACTTGTGTGGCAATAGGGGCGGGTGGTGGTGGAGAGACTGGCCGGTAGGTGGGTCTGGAGTAAGCCGAGGTCTCATACCAGACATATGCTCCGCCTGCAGCAAATAGCACCAAAGATCCCATGACAAAATAGATCAGATTACGGTTCACTTTATTACCTCCTGCTGCATTCGATTTTGCCTTGAAAAGGTTATGGCCCGCGGTGCGGGCACCTTCTATGTCTATGCTCGCTGCTGGAGTAGAGGGTGAGGGCGTCTCCGGACTGAGCGTCAGTTCCGCAGGGGGCTTACCTCCCCCCTGAGATTTTTTCCTCGCATCTAGCAGCAGGCTCATGTCGATCCCTTAGGGGTTACCTATCGCAGTTTCCTTGAAGAAGTCTTGGTCGGGCAGATTGCCACGGAAGCCGCTGTAATCGCCATCCACACTAGCGTTCTTAATCACGATAGGGCGCAAGAAAATCACTAACTCGGTCTTGGTGGAAGTCTTGTCATGATTTTGGAATAAACTCCCCACAAAAGGCAGGCGGGCCAGCAAAGGCACTTCTTGGGTCGTTTTTCCTACACGATCTTCCATGAGTCCACCCAGCACAGCGATCTGATTGTTCTCTATCTTTAGCATCGAATCCATCTCGCGGGTCGATGTCTGAGGGATGAAGTTAGGGACTGCCAAGTTGGGTGTTGGGTCTTGTACATCCAGTAAACGTCGAGTGATTGATGGACGAACGTTCAGGAGCACAGTGTCGCTGTCATTAATCTGCGGGGTCACGCTCATGGTGAAACCGATAGGCACGGTGTTCACTGTGGTGGTGTAACTGATGATAGGGGCGCCACCGGGTATTGAGTTGGGCGTGGTGGTCGAGTTGACGATGAAGTACACATTGTTATCCACTACACGCAGCATGGCAGTTTGGTTGTTCATCACACTGAGTTTTGGACTGGAAAGTACTTTTACATTGCCGAAAGTCTCCAATAAGGAGATAGAGGCGGCGATGTTGCCAAACTTAGAAGTGGGATTGGCATAGTCCAAGATCAGCGTGCCAATGGCCGGGACTTGGTTAGAGGGGACTGGACCTTGACTGATTTGGAAGCCCTTAGTACCCAGACGTAAGCGAGACCAATCTATCCCCTGTTGGTATCTGTCGCTCAAGCTGACTTCCACGATGGTGGCTTCTATTAGTACTTGGCGACGCGCACTCGCCATGACTTGGTCGATGAAGTTTTGAATTTTCTCATGCTGGCGTCCGGTCGCACGTACGGTAATCAGGCCAGTCTCAGGGTTGGAAATAACAGAAGCCGCTTCTCGGAACGTGCTGCGTCTGGTGACAGTAATGTCCCCCTCTTCTATGCTGACCGGATTGGGGCTGCTCTCTAATCCTATCTTACCCGCCGAGCGCTTTGCATTCGCTACTGCGGCGCCCGTCCCGGTGCTATTTCCTGTTCTGTTCTGTTGTACTGTGGTCTCACTTGAGCCGTCTGGAAGAATCTTGTCGGTTTCGCGCAAGATGTCTGTGATGTTCTTTTCTAGGTGCTCCCAGAAGTGATTCTTAGATGAGTTTTTGATGGCTAGGGTGGAGTTGTTGCCTCCGCCAGCACCACCACTTGCACCGCCTGATGCGCCACCACCAGATGCTGCAGAGCCGACTAGTGAAGAGTTGGAGATAGACCCATCAGAGTCGCGAGTCATATTTACATAGTCAATCTTATAGCTGTGCAGGTAGGGGGTGTCAGGCATCACCGCAAGGTAACCGTTATTCAATTCGTAACGCATATCCACTTGCTTGGCGATACGCGTCAAAATTTGTGGCAAAGTTTGATTGATGGCATTCATAGTGACCAAGCCATCTATGCCACCTTGCACATCTAAATTGATTTTTGCGTCGCGTGCCAGTTCAAACAAGATTTGCTGAGCCGGGACATTGGTGACGACTACGCTGTAAGTCTGGGTCTTGATCGCGGGTTTTGGGGGCGGGAGCACCACGCTATTGGTGAGGGGTTGTGGTATATCTTTGTTCGCGACCGCAGTTTCAGTCTCACGCGACATATGTTGATCAGATGGTTTTATCGCTTGATTACTACAACTGGCAAGCAGTATGCAGACCGCGCAGAGACTCAGTTTGTGTGGTATGCACATGCTAATTACCTCCCTTTTTTTTGGCAGACTAGCAGTTTTGCTATGGCTGCTCAATATGATTGTTGTATTCATTCTAGTCACTCCAACAAGTAGATCGTGGTTGCGAAGGCTTCCTGATAACGTTGTGGCATCTGTTTGTTGGCTGCTTTAGCTGCCTCTATGGATGGATAGGCGCCGTAAAGCGCACGCAAGCCATCTTTGCCATTGAATTTTGCTGGAACTATATAAATCTCTTCCAGCTTGCCCAAGTCATCTGCACGCTGCAGGAAACCCTCCATGCGTTTGGGTGAAATAGTCTCGTTGTAGAACAACTGTAAGCTGGCAACAGCTTTATGCGAAGCGAGGAGTTGTTTGCCTGCCGCTAGCCGTTGTTCGTACAAGCTGACATTTGCGGTTGTAGACGCGGTCTTGCTGACAGGTGCGGCACGGATTGGGACAGTTGCTGCGACAAACGTGGGTGGTATAGCTGAGGCGGCTAAGGTGGCCGCAGGCGGTGCGGCACTGGTCGTTGCGACTACAGGCATTTCAGGCGTCACCGCACTGGCGGGTGTAAGCGCTGTGATGCTGATGGGTGATGCAATTGACTGGGTTGTATTGATTACGCCTGAGCTTGCAGCGATGGGAGCTTGCTCATAACTACTGGTCGTAGGGACTAAGTACCACAGTAGGCCAGCACAGAAAAGTATCGATACGACTGCGGCAGCAATATAGACATTGCGTTTGGTAAGCAAGCTGTGTTTGTTACCTAGCTCGCTATCTCTTATTGCAGCTTGCACGTGACGCACTTCGATGGCGTGA
Organism: Burkholderiales bacterium; assembly: GCA_038327315.1. GTDB lineage: Bacteria > Pseudomonadota > Gammaproteobacteria > Burkholderiales > Gallionellaceae > Gallionella. The sequence continues at coordinate 23,026 of JBBQKX010000006.1, forward strand.
GTGTCTTCGACGAAAGCAGCGAGCAAGGCTTTGTCTGCTAATACGTTGGCGCGTCTCATCAATCCGACCGATGCATCAGCAATCAGTTTGATAGCAGCTGGAGAGAAGATGTTAGGGCCGTGATAGCCAGCCTTGCGCATGCGGAACATCAGGTAGTTTTGCAGGATGTCGCGAGACAGCGGTTGCATGTTGAAGTTGTGAACGATGCGATCCTTCAGCTGGCGCATATTGGGTTGATCGAGCTTTACATTCAGTTCTGGTTGTCCAAAGAGGACAATCTGCAGGAGTTTAAAACTACCTACCTGTAAGTTATAAAGTAGGCGCAACTCTTCCAGCGTATCTATGGGCATGGCATGTGCTTCGTCCACCAGCACGACTACGCGCTTACCTTCGCGTGCTCTGCCTTCCAGTTTGTTCTGGATGTTTTGCATCATCACGCCGATACGTTCGTGTTCCACGTTTAAGTCCAACCCATCGGCAATGGCATACAGCATCTCTTCGCGTGACAAGCTGGGGTTGGCTAGATAGATAGGCTCTATATGAGGTGGGAGTTGTTCTAGTAGCATGCGGCACAACATAGTTTTGCCGCTACCGACTTCGCCGCTGACTTTGATGATGCCTTCGACTTCGATAATGGAATATATTAGCGCATCGAGTATCTCCTTGCGATTGGCGCCGCTAAAGAAGAATTCAGTCACGGGTGTGATTTTGAATGGTTGTTCGTTCAGGCCAAAATGTTCTAAATACATATTTCAGTTTTCCACTCTGAGTTTTTCATGCGCATCCATGCGACTGTACAAGGTTGTGCGGTTGATGCCGAGTAGTTTAGCGGCCTCACTAATATTGTTGGCGCTCAGTTCTAATGCGATGTCTATGCACAGACTCTCCTGAGTACGTAGCTCGTGGTTCAGATTGAAGTTCCCCGCCATCAGTTTGTTTCTAATTGACGAGTCATCTACTGGGCTTGTATTCGGCACGGTAGGATCGAATTCTTCCTGAAGCTGAGAGGGGGGGATTGTCACGCCCGGATATTTTGCGGTCAGGCGTATGACGATGTTGCGCAGCTCGCGGATATTGCCGGGAAAGCTGTATTGCTCCCATAGTGCGACCGCTTCGGGATGTAATTCAAAGGGAGTTTGTTTGATCTGTTGCGAATAGAGTGTGCGGAAGTGGGTCAGAAGTAAGAGCTTGTCAGAGCCCAACTCTCGCAACGGTGGCGCAGTTATCGAGAATACATTGAGGCGGTGATATAGGTCGTTGCGGAACTTACCGGCTTTGACTTCATCGCGTAAATTGCGATTGGTGGCTGCGATGATGCGTGCGCGGCTCTTGCGAGTGGTGGTTTCCCCTACACGCTGGTACTCACCGTTTTCCAGCACACGCAACAGATTGGCTTGCAATTCAAGTGGCAACTCGCCGATTTCGTCAAGGAACAGTGTGCCATCAGTGGCGTCTTCGAAGTAACCCGCTTGGGCAGTGTTTGCACCTGTGAATGCACCTTTGCTATGACCGAATAAAGTCGCTTCTAATAGTGTGGGTGCAATCGCGGCGCAGTTGACTATCTTGAAAGGCTGTTTGCTAGCTTCACCTAATTTTTGTAGTGCACTGGCGATCAGTTCTTTGCCGCATCCCGATTCGCCTTCAATCAGGACGGGGAATGGCATAGCTGCATACATCAGGATTTGGTTACGCAATGCCTGTATGGGGGCGCTTTGACCGGTGATGCCCAACAGACTGTCGTCTAGCACTGCGGTGGGAGTTACATTGCTGTCTAGGTTTAATGCCTGATACAGTTTTTGTTGAATCTTCTCAGGCGCACAGGGTTTGGCGATGAAATCGATCGCGCCTAGTGCTCGTGCATGACGGGCATTGCTTTTCTCATTCTGCCCAGACAGGGTGAAGATCTTGATCTTGGATGAGTGAGCCAAAAGTTCTGCAATTAGCTGGAAGCCTTCGTCAGGACGATGTGGGAGCGGTGGCAAGCCTAAATCTATCAAGGCTAGTTCGGGCGGGGTGCTGAGTCCGCGCAACAATGTGATGGCGGCAGCACGCGATTCTGCGGGGTATACAAGGAAGTGCGGCTCAAGTGCGAGTGTTAATCCCTCACGTATGAGTGAGTCATCGTCAACGATGAGTAAGCTGGGTCGAGTCGACAACATATTCACAAGCTGCGTTCATCCTTAAGTTGGGCGTGGGTTGGAGCATAACGGCAAGCGCTCGTATGCTCAATAGTTAATATGGCCTAGATACTTGAATCCGATAGAAATCGCTGAGAGTCTGTTCTGTCTTAACGAGAGTAGCCAGTTATAATCACGGTCTTGAAATTTATAGCCTAAGCTCATGCCGCCAGATACGAATGCTAATAATGCTAACCGCAACGATTGGCAGACCATACGGTCTTTACTGCCCTACCTTTGGGAATTCAAAGCACGCGTAGTGATCGCGATGGGTTTGCTGGTATTCGCTAAGCTGGCGAATGTTGCGATACCTTTGGCCTTGAAGCAGATCATTGATGCTTTGGACAAGACGCAGGCAGTGTTAGTGGTGCCGGTGTTTTTGATTATCGGTTACGGTTTGTTGCGCTTGTTCAGCACCCTATTTGGTGAGTTGCGCGATGCGGTATTTGCCAAAGTCACGCAGCGTGCGATACGACGCGTGGCTTTGCAAGTGTTTGAACATCTGCATAGTCTGAGTCTGCGCTTTCATCTAGATAGGCAGACGGGCGGTGTGTCGCGGGACATCGAGCGCGGTACCCGTGGTATCGGTTTTCTGCTCAATTTCACCTTGTTTAATATTCTGCCGACTTTGCTTGAGATCGCGTTGGTTGCGGGTATCTTACTGAAGAAATATAACGCATGGTTTGCCATCATCACTTTCATAACCTTGGTTTTTTACATCCTGTTCACGCTGTTCATCACAGAGTGGCGCATGGTGGTCAGGCGCACCATGAACGACTTGGATTCCAAGGCGAACACGCGCGCTATCGATAGCCTACTCAATTATGAGACAGTGAAATACTTCGGTAACGAACAATATGAAGCGCGCCGATACGACCACAACATGGAGCATTGGGAGAAGGCGGCGGTGCGTAATCAGACCTCGCTGGCTCTGCTCAATGCTGGCCAGAGTGTCATCATCGCCATTGGTATTACCGCCTTGATGTTGCTGGCAGCCAATCAGGTTGTAGAGGGCAAGATGACTTTGGGTGACTTGGTGTTAGTCAATGTGTTCATGTTGCAACTCTATATGCCGCTGCATTTTTTGGGTTTCGTCTATCGCGAGATACGCCATTCTTTGGCAGACATGGAGAAGATGTTCCGCTTGTTACACGAGCACAAGGAGATTGCCGACGAACCCGATGCTGTTCAATTGGAGGTCGGCAAGGCTTCGGTACGATTCGATAACGTGAGTTTCGGTTACGAAAAAGATAGGCAGATTTTGTTCGATGTGAGTTTGGACGTACCTGCTGGACATACCATCGCGGTAGTGGGTGCTAGTGGCGCGGGCAAGTCTACCCTTTCAAGGTTGCTGTTCCGTTTCTATGATGTGGGGCAGGGTAGTATTCAAATCAATGGCCAGGATATACGCAAAGTTACACAAGCTAGTTTGCGCGCGGCGATTGGCATCGTGCCTCAGGATACGGTGCTTTTCAACGACACTATCTATTACAACATTGCATATGGCCGGCCAAATGCGACTCGCGAAGAAGTGATTGCTGCCGCACAAGCGGCGCACATCCATACTTTCATAGAGTCGCTGCCCCAGGGCTATGAATCCACGGTGGGTGAGCGTGGACTGAAACTGTCTGGTGGTGAGAAACAGCGTGTCGCGATTGCTAGGGCGATTCTCAAGAATCCTGCGATATTGATCTTTGATGAGGCCACCTCCGCACTGGATTCACACTCAGAAAAGGCGATACAGGCTGAATTGCGCGCCATCGCGCAAAATCGCACCACTTTGGTGATTGCGCACCGCTTGTCGACAGTAGTCGATGCGGATCAGATATTGGTGATGGGACACGGGCGCATCATAGAGCGCGGGACACATAATGAATTATTGGCGCAAGCAGGGGCTTACGCACATTTGTGGAACCTTCAGAAACAAGAAGAGAATAAACAGCTTGATGATTGATTTATATTGATTTTCAGGTATGCTTTGCGGCATCAAGGTGAGCTAGGGAAATAATAATGAAGAAAAGACTATGGATCGCGGTCTTGGTGAGTCAATCGTTCGTTCTAAATGGGGCGCATGCTGAAACTCATCATCACAAGCACAAAGCACATAAGGTTCATGCCAGCGTGGCATTCGATCATGCTTCACCGCATGTGCAATCCAATATCGCGCTTATCGTAGATAGCAAGTCGCATAAGATTATCTACGACAAACACGCTAATCTGGTCGCACCTATTGCTTCCATCACCAAGTTGATGACGGCGATGGTCATACTAGATGCACATCTGCCTATGGATGAAGTGGTGAGTGTTGATAAAGATGACAGAGATAGACTCAAAGGTACGCATTCACGTTTGCAGTTCGGCATGTCCTTCACTCGTGCAGAGATGTTGCAAATGGCCTTAATGGCTTCAGAGAATCGCGCGGCCTCAGCTTTGGCGCGTAGTTATCCAGGTGGACTGGCGGCGGCGGTGGCAGCAATGAATATCAAAGCTAAACAGTTGGGCATGAAGGATTCGCACTTTTTTGATCCTACTGGGTTGAATAGTGACAACGTCTCGACTGCTCACGATCTAGTCAAGATGGTCGCAGCCGCACGTACTTATCCTTTGATACACCAATACACTACGACTGCATCAACTTCCGTCGATGGTTATCGCGGACGTGAGCTTCATTTTCATAACACCAACCCATTGGTCAAGAATGCCTCATGGGATATTGGTGTGAGCAAGACCGGTTACATCAGTGAGGCTGGTCGCTGTTTGGTGATGGAGGCGACTATCAATCAGCACCCAGTCATTATCGTGCTGTTGGATTCTTGGGGTAAGCGCACACGCATAGGCGATGCCAACCGCATCAAGAAGTGGATGGAAAGTACCAACGTAGATGACCGATTCTTTAACGAGAGCTGATTAGGAGACAAAACATCAGGGGGCTTGCGCCCCCTGATGTTTTGCATGCTATGTATATGTTCGAACTCTTTCTGTTGATAGCGATCGTTATCGTCGTCATCTGGGCGATACGCGGAAAGCCTGCCAGCTTAGTTGTTCCCGTGGTCATTTCGATGCCGGGTCTTTACCACATCACAATTGCACCACAATTGCAGGAGGCGAGAGCTTTCATAGAGGCGATTGCATCACAGGTTGGCGTCATTGCGGTAGGTACGCAAGATAGTGTGAGCTGTTATTTCGAAGTGCAGGATACGCGAGTATGTAAAACTGAAATGGGTAGGTATCTCTTGGCTGCCTCTATTCGGGCCGACATGCTATATCTCCAAGCTATATTGTCGCAGCCTTTGATGTATGACAACGATAGCCACCTGAATCGTATCAGTCAATACACTGAACAGGTCTTGGAACGCCTGCCTTGCAACGGTACTGGCAATATTGAGGCTGAGCTCAGGCTGGTAGCTGCTGTGCAAGAAACGGCTCGCGCCCATGAGGTTCCCGTGGTGAGATTGAGCACCTGAGCAAAAAAACAAGGTTATTAAGGTCACATGGAAAATTTATACAACATCTTGGGTGTGGCGCCCAACGCCAGTACCGATGACATCAAGAAGCGGTATCGCTCGTTGGCCATGCGCTATCACCCGGATCGGAATAGCGAGTCTGGGGCAGAAGCACGTTTCAATGCTATACAGCAAGCTTATGAGGTGTTGGCTGATGCCAAGCGACGTGCTGAGTACGATCAGAAGTTGAATGATCGTATCGTGTTAGACCCCGAGGCCGAGGCGCACGAACTATGGCGTTCGGTTTTCAAGTTCAACGGTGTAGATCTGCCACTTAAAAGGGATTGAGTCGTACTGTCATTATGCGCACTCTGACTGCAGTGCCTGTAACTTCAATTCTGTCTTCATTAGTTTTAATAACAGGTCGTCGAAGGTGTAGAAGCCATTTTTGCGTTGCATCAGCTGAGTCAGCGCGAACACGGCACCTGTACCAAAAGCTTCACGCCTGATCGAGTCATGAGTCAATCGCAGCGTTTGATGCGGGAAGCCAAATATCACTTCGTGGTGCCCCACGATGCCACCCAATCGCATAGAGGTGATACGCTCGTCCTCTACTTCCAACTGCTGAGCAATCTTTAGCGCAGTTCCTGAAAACTCTGGTTTTTCGCGGAAATGTTGTTCGAGTATCTCCACGTCTGCGAAGGGGGCTATTTTGCGTAATAGTTGTGCCGCGACCATCAAAAAATTAATACCCAAAGTCATATTGGGAGAGCACACCACACGCGTACGCTGGCCCAGACTGCGCGCATAGGCGAGATCTTGATCGGTATAAGCCGAAATTGCGCTGATCAGTGCGATCTCGCGATTAGCCAGCTCTTCGCCATATTCGTGGATGCTACTACGAGATGAGAAATCAAACACGGCATCGACAGGATGTCGATCAAAGAGCTCTGCGTAACTCATACTATCTAAGCCTACGATAGTGACATCGGTATCGGAGTGTGTCTGCCTTTCGGCAGAACTGTTGCGCTTGGCGATCCAGCTGAGCGTCAGTTGAGAATCGCAACTCAACACATTGGCGACCGCTTTGCCAGCTTTGCCATAGCCTATCAGGCCGACTTTCAGTTTAGTTTGCATACTAATCCTCCAGAGTTTGTTGAGGAGGAGGGCAGATACACAGTGTGGCTTAAGAACACATTATGTTCCTCCTAGAAGTAAATAGTCCTGTCGAGTTATTTCATCGATCCGAACGAGTGTGGGTGATGGATGCGCCGTCTGTCATTAGTGGCACAGGCCAAATGGGCTAGACAGTGGGGCGTGTTGGGGAGTGGAAATCCCTAAGGTAAAGATAGAAGTAGACTTAAATTTTGAGCATCATTATACATTTATATCAATTTAATAGTATGCGATGGTGAGTGACTTGGCGTGTTATGCGTCTCTCCTGTCGCCTTCATGAGGGGAAGAGACAGCTTAGGATCGTTCTGTGAATAGTTTGATGTTCACAATCCTCATTCTACTTTCAGCTAGGAGACGATGCGATGTTTGTCATCTATAGCTTCAGCGTTGTGCTATCTAGAAATGTCGGCGAGTGGCTGGTCGGCAGCAGATTCATCAAGTGGGTGTATCTGCTTGATTAACTTATCAAGGCTCGCGTGCAGTTTTTTGAGTTCTGACTGTGATAGGTCTTGCAACGCTTCAGGCAAGGTACCCTCTGCTGGACCAGGCGCGCTGGCAAGGATTTTTTTTCCTGCTGGGGTGATTTTTAGGCCGACACGGCGCTGGTCTTGCTCGCTGCGTATCTTCACCACCAGTTTCTTGGTGCACAGTTTATCAACCAATAGGCTACAAGTAGATTGATGTATGGAGAGTCGCAGCGCCAATTCTGAGACACCAATCGCGGGGGTCCGGTCTATCTCCTGTAGTAACCACATTTGTGAGCCCGAGACGCCGCAGTTGCTTTCTATGCGTCGGAACTGACGTATGGCCGAACCATAGATGAGGCGAAATTGTTTGAGCACTTTGAGGGATAACTCTATCTGGTCATCAGTATTCATGTTCTGGCTTGGGTGTAGACAATGGTGAGATTGTAACCGTAGCGGCTGCTATATGTGCTTCCCATTAGTTAGCATTTCAAGCGTAATCAACCTCAATCTCATTACCGCCATGGTTCTGCAACTCCTGAAATAACTCGGCTAGTTTGGCTTTGCTTGGTCTGGCTTTGCCGCTGAGCGCTAGGATATGGCTGATGATTGCACTGCTGCGCATATGCACTAAGCGTTCATGCAATACGGGTTGGAACTCTAGCGGTAGTTTGTTCAGAAACTCGCTCCAACTTTGTTCTATATCAGGTGTTTGTTTGCGTAGTTTCGCGAGTAGAGATTCGAGACTCTTCTGGCCGGCTTTGGCGATGATCTTGCCACCGCCTTGGATGGCGAATATCAAAGCGATGGCAATCACGCCTTCCGCATCCATATCTACTTCGCGTACCGGTCCATCTTCATGATGTTTGCGCAGCCATTTCGCACAATTGAGTGTGGAGAGTACCTTGCTGCGGCTATCCCATTCGCGCTGGAATTGCTTGTGGCCTAGCCAGAAGTCGTTGGGGTCTACGTTGCAGAATTGGAAGAACGTGTTCTTGAGTCTGCGTTCCTGTTCCTGAGGTGACTTGTCGTAAGCGGTGAACATAGCAACGTCGGGCAAGGCGGATAACTCTTTGATGAGACGGTAACCCTGTTGGAATACACGCTCCGCACCATGCTCTATAAGCAAATTGGCTGCCGCAGCATCGTCATCATGTAAGTGCGCATGAGACAAGCCCAAAGAGATGCAGCCCAAGGTGAGACGTAAAGCTTCGAGTACGCCTTCTGCAGTACGATTATTGGTGAATTTGGCAGCGACCATAGTGGTGATTGCACTGAGGTCGTGAGCTAATTCTTCTGCATCCTCAGTGTGATTGTCGCGCATACCAAGTGCGCGTATCGCGCGGACTAGATACGGGAGTTGGTCACCAGTCGTGACGAGTTGCGCTGACATCGTATCTGTGGAATGCATCAGGAGAAGATATCCGAGCCCAGACTCTTGTGTTTTTTGTTCCGAGCTTCTTTGGAATTACTTTGGGTTGGTACCATCTTGCGCAATTGATACAGCAAGGCTTGAGTGTCGCGATGTGTCGTACGTATGCTGGTTTTTGTGCCGTATTCTTCTTCCTCGTCTTCGTGCTCGTATTCCTCACGTACTGAATCAGGGTTATGTAGCGAGCTAGGGAATAGCTCGTAGTACGCTCGCTCCCAGCCGTCATCGCTTGCTTTAGCAAGTTCAACGGCCAAGGGGATGACGTCATGCTCAGCTTCGGTGGCAGCGGTCACATAAGACTGCATGCTATGAATCTTGTCGTGGATCTCAAGGATGTCGTCTGGTGCCATCGAAAATAAGGTGGCGAAGATGGTGATGCCCCAGTCGGTTGCGGCCGCGGCAGCCAACAACTCATAACGACGTTCGGTATCGTCACTAGAGAACACTACGCCATGTACATGTGCGAACAGTGCCTCAGCAAGGACTTCAGGTTCGTTCACGATGTCATCGTCACGCCACTTCGCAGCGAAGAATGCCAAGCTTTCCGCCCAGGCTTTGGGTGGAACCAGTAAGGTGGCAAGTGACAATTTTCCGCCGTCAAAAGCGGATAGATGCAAAGATGTGATTTGTGGTTCTATATTGCTCAATACTTCGACAATGGCAAGATCGCCGAATTTTTCCGCCGCCTCAGAGAACGCTTCTTCGGCGCGATCGGTCGAACCAGAGATGACTAGTTCGGTGAATTCTTTTCTGAGTGCGGGGAGATTATTGTTCATGTGGGTCTTGAGCCTCATCAAATAGGTCGATGACGTCCGCAGTAGGACCGTTATCATCATCGATATCGTCATCTTCGTCTTCATCTTCCACTACAGGTGCTGCATCTTGGCCTACCCACAGCTCGGGGTGTTGATACAAAAATGCTACGATGACGGCCTTGCGTGTTAGGTCGGGATGGGTGGCGAACAAATGATCTAGTAATGCGCTGTATTCGTGTTTCGCGCAAGACACCATGCTAGCGATCTCAGCAGGGTGTGAGGCATTGTATTTTTTGGCTGAAGTAAGCAGCTTGCCTAACTTGTCAAAAGTCAGGTGATCGACCAGCGCGAAGCTGAGCAGATTCACATCTTCCACGATCTCGTCCTTACGGTACTCAGTCAGCAATGCCTTGACCATCATGTCGTAATTCTTTTGATTAGGTGGGTCACCTAAGATACCCTTAATCTGGTCGGTCAGCTCACGCACCTGAAAAGAGAACTCGTCGTCTACGCGCTTTAAAATCTTGTTGTCTTGCATGGCTTTCTACTTTCTATATTGATGGGCGAGTCTGGTACTCAAAGTAGTACCAGATTGTCCCTGTGTATCAGTTCTGCATCGCCACCATAACCGAGCAAACTGGAGATATCCAGACTCGAATGGCGTGCTATACGGCGTGCCTCGTCCGCGTTGTAATTGCTCAGACCGTGCGCAATCGCTTTACCGGTAGAGTCAACACAAGCGACCACTGCGCCGCGTTGGAATTCCCCCAAGACTTGAGTGATGCCTATGGGCAGCAAGCTTTTGCCATCGCGCAGTGCGCGTGACGCGCCTTCGTCTAGTGCCAGCGTGCCAGTGACTTGAAGATGGTCTGCCAGCCATTGTTTGCGAGCAGCCAATGGCAGGGTAGGGGCGGTCAGTAACGTGCCTATAGATTCGCCCTGCATCAGGCGGAGCAGCACATCGTTTTCATGGCCTGATGCGATTACAGTGTGTGCGCCACTACGGGCAGCACGCTTGGCTGCGAGTATCTTGGTGAGCATGCCGCCGCGACCGATGGTACTGCCGGCCCCGCCGGCCATTGCTTCTAGCTTGGCATCACCTGCCTGCGCCTGACTGACTAAAGTTGCATGGGGATCTTTGCGGGGATCTGCGGTATACAAACCAGACTGATCCGTGAGAATCACCAGTGCATCTGCATCAATAAGATTAGTTACTAGCGCACCTAAAGTGTCGTTGTCGCCGAACTTGATTTCATCGGTGACCACGGTGTCGTTCTCGTTGATGATAGGGATGACGCGCAGGCCCAGCAATGTAGTCAGCGTGGCGCGTGCGTTCAGATAGCGCTCACGGTCGACTAAGTCCGCATGGGTGAGCAAAACTTGGGCTGCATGTAGCTGATGCTGGCGGAAGCAACTTTCATAAGCCTGTACCAAACCCATCTGACCCACGGCTGCTGCTGCTTGCAACTTATGTATCAGAGTAGGTCGTGTACGCCATCCTAGACGTTGCATGCCTTCAGCAATCGCGCCCGAAGAGACCAGCACGACTTCCAGGCCACTGGCATTGAGTACTGCAATCTGGCGCGCCCATTTACCCAATGCATCCAGATCTAGGCCCGCGCCTTGATTGGTGACTAGGCTGCTACCTACTTTGACGACGATGCGTTTGCAAGAAGTGAGGACGGTATTCATGTATATTTTTCGATGAAGTACGTTTGTTACAGGGTACTGGCGTCGCTCTCTTGTGCGCTAGCGGCTGCAGCTTCTGCTTCCAATTCACGCATGTTGAGCAAGTGCTCCATGATGGCATAGGTCAGCTCTTTGCAACCATCTCCGTTGATCGCTGAAATGGCGAAATAACGGTCATAGTCATTAAACTCTTTGAGGAAGGCCTCTACCTTGGTATCACGGTCTTCGAGCAAATCCAGTTTATTGAGAATCAACCAGCGTGGCTTGTCATACAGCGATTCGTCGTATTTCTTCAACTCGTTCAAGATTGCACGCGCTTCAGCGACAGGATCGGTACCTTCATACATAGGCGCTAGATCGACCAGATGTAACAACACGCGTGTGCGCGCCAGATGACGCAAGAATTGATGGCCCAGACCTGCACCTTCGGCAGCACCTTCAATCAAACCAGGAATATCGGCGATGACGAAGCTCTTCTCGTGGGATACTCGCACCACACCCAAATTGGGATGTAGGGTGGTGAATGGATAGTCAGCAACCTTAGGTTTAGCAGCTGAGACTGCGCGAATGAAAGTCGACTTTCCCGCGTTTGGCATGCCCAGCAGACCAACGTCAGCCAATACTTTTAGTTCCAGTTGCAGTTCACGTGTCTCGCCTTCTGTACCAGGTGTGCATTGGCGCGGTGCTCGATTAGTGCTGGATTTGAAGTGGATATTGCCTAGACCGCCTATGCCACCCTGAGCAAGTAAAGCTTTTTCGCCCTCGACCATCAGGTCAGCGATGACTTCGCCTGAATTTAAATCGGTGATGACCGTGCCAACCGGCATACGCAGGATGACATCATCCGCGCCTTTGCCGTAGCAATCCGAGCCGCGACCGGATTCACCGTTCTTAGCTCTATGCGTCTTTTGGAAGCGAAAGTCTACCAGTGTGTTGATGTTGCTGTCTGCAATCGCCCACACGCTGCCACCCCGCCCACCGTCACCACCATCGGGACCGCCTTTGTCGATGTATTTTTCACGACGGAAGCTGGCGATACCGTTACCGCCCTTACCTGCGAGGACTTCGATTCTTGATTCGTCTATGAACTTCATTTTTTATTTACCGTAAATGAAAACAGCCCTACCTTGACGATAGGGCTGTTTTACTCCAAGGAAGCTGCTTACGCTGCGACGATGGATACTGTTCTACGCTTTTGTGCACCCTTGATGGCGAACACTACTTTGCCGGTAATCTTGGCAAACAGCGTGTGATCCTTGCCCATGCCGACGTTGTCGCCAGGGTGGAATTCAGTACCGCGCTGACGCACGATGATGCTACCTGCGTTAATCAGTTCGCCGCCGTAACTCTTAACACCCAATCGTTTCGAGTGCGAGTCGCGGCCGTTACTGGTACTACCTCCGCCTTTTTTCGATGCCATGCTATGTGCTCCTTATTATTTCGCAGAAATTCCGTCGATGCGGATTTCTGTGTAGTTTTGACGATGACCTTGATTCTTCTGGTAGTGCTTACGACGACGCATCTTGAAGATGCGAATCTTGTCGCCACGACCATGAGAAACGATCGTTGCAGCTACGGAGGCGCCAGTCAACATAGGCTTGCCAACAGAAAGCTTGTCGCCGTCGGCTACCATCAGGACTTTGTCCAGAACGATAGCTGAGCCAACGTCGCCAGCCAGAATTTCTACTTTTAATGTTTCACCAGTAGTAACGCGATATTGCTTACCACCAGTTTTAATGACTGCGTACATAATAACAACCTCTGAGTGCGGTTTTTGCGAAGGCGCGAATTATACATAAATAATCGCCTCCGTCAAAACCATTTTTTGGGAAAGATAAAATCCTATATTTCTTCAATCTAAGCGGATGGTTACATCCGCTTAGATTGTCAATGTTGCGTGCTTAGCGACGCATGGAATCGAAGAATTCGTTATTGTTCTTGGTCGCTTTAACCTTGTCCAACAAGAATTCCATCGCGTCCAACTCATCCATAGGGTATAGCAATTTGCGCAACAGCCAAATACGCTGCAGCACATCCGGTTTGATGAGCAATTCTTCTTTGCGGGTGCCCGAGCGGTTCACGTTGATCGCCGGATAGATGCGCTTTTCAGCCATGCGTCTATCTAGATGGATTTCCATGTTGCCTGTACCCTTGAACTCTTCGTAGATTACATCGTCCATACGTGAACCAGTATCGACCAACGCAGTCGCGATGATGGTCAGTGAGCCACCCTCTTCAATATTGCGTGCTGCCCCGAAGAAGCGTTTGGGTCGGTGTAAAGCGTTTGCATCCACACCGCCAGTCAGGACCTTGCCGGATGATGGGATGACAGTGTTGTAAGCGCGTGCTAAGCGGGTGATTGAGTCCAGCAGGATGACGACATCTTTCTTGTGCTCGACCAGACGTTTGGCTTTTTCCAATACCATTTCAGCCACTTGTACGTGTCGTGTGGCAGGTTCGTCGAATGTGGAAGCGACCACTTCGCCGCGCACAGTGCGGGTCATTTCGGTTACTTCTTCAGGACGCTCATCGATTAGCAGCACGATCAATGTCGCATCTGGATTGTTTGCGGAGATAGAATGTGCAATGTGTTGCAACATCACTGTTTTGCCTGACTTGGGTGATGCGACTAGCAGGCCGCGCTGGCCTTTACCTATAGGCGCAACAATGTCGATAATTCGCCCTGTGATGTTCTCCTCGGCGCGGATATCACGTTCCAATTTCAAAGGAGAGGTGGGGAATAGCGGCGTCAGATTTTCGAACAGAATCTTGTTCTTGGCGTTCTCTGGCGGTTCGTCGTTCACCTTGTCAACTTTGACTAAGGCGACATAACGTTCGCCGTCCTTGGGGGTCCGGATCTCGCCTTCGATCGAATCACCAGTATGCAGATTAAAGCGTCTTATCTGGCTGGGACTGACATAGATGTCGTCTGGACCAGCCAAGTAAGAAGTATCTGGAGAGCGCAGGAAGCCGAAGCCGTCCGGCAAAATCTCCAGCGTGCCATCGCCAAATATGGCTTCGCCTTTTTTCGCCTGACTCTTGAGCAAAGCAAAAATAAGGTCTTGCTTGCGCATACGGTTGGCGTTTTCGATTTGATTGGCCGCAGCCATTTCAACCAGTTCGGTAACGTGTTTGAGTTTTATGTCAGATAGATGCATATCGATGCGTGAGGTCGTCGAGGAGAGAAGGAGAGAGTTGAATCGGAGTTGTTGCTACACCCGCAAGGCCTAATTATTTGTAGGTATGGATATGCGATACGGGTGCGACACTAAACGTATTAAATGTGGCTGTCAATAAAAGCTGTCAATTGGGACTTGGATAAAGCGCCAACTTTGGTTGCCTCAATGTTACCGTTCTTGAACAGCATCAAAGTGGGGATGCCGCGGATGCCGAACTTTGCTGGCGTCTGTTGGTTTTCATCGACGTTTAATTTGGCTACAGTCAAACGACCTGCGTACTCTTTAGAGATTTCATCCAAGATTGGCGCAATCATGCGGCAAGGACCACACCACTCAGCCCAATAGTCGACCAGCACAGGCAAAGGTGCTTGAAGTACGGCAGCGTCGAATGTTGCATCTGAAACGTAATTGATATGTTCGCTCATTAGTGAGATCTCGCTATGTGTATGGTTAGGGGAAATGCAGAAGTACCAGAGAAGATTTTTACACTGACCGCAATCCTATCTAAAAAATGGCTGGCTGTGAAGTGAGAAAATAAAATCTTGTTTACTCCTTGTATTGGTAGTTTGTTTGGTTTTTCTATTTGCGTTGGTTAAATTGGTGCACGTTTAGTGCTGATATAAATGAATGCGCGTGAGATTAGTCGGTGGCAAGGGGTAAATATGCTGTGCTCTAGCGATCATCTGGCCGAAAGTCTGTCGGCTAATGTGCGTAATGATCTAAAGCTACCCCACAGTTTTATGCCAGCTTTAATCGCTCCCGATACTCCTTTGCGGCGTGTCAGCATAAAGGTGATAGCGCCAGTAGTGATTATGGGATGGCGACGTAAAGTTCGTATGCCACTAATGCATTGGTCGATTAAAGCCAGTGGCGGTTGCCAAGTCGCTGAGAGTTTTTGCAACTGCGTGCGCTGATCAGCGATGCGTTGCAGTATCGCTCTCTTTTGCTGAGCCAAAGTTGTACGCTGATCACTCATCGTTCGCGTGTAGTTGTTTATAGTCCTGCTGCAATTCGGCCAAACTAGCTGAAAATAATTTCGAGTTACTGCCCAGTAGTGACTTGAGTCCAAACAGGCTAAGTATCCCAATCAGGGAAAAAAGTATGGTCAGCAAGCCCAGTGCTGCGAGTCTGTGTTCATTCCAGAACAGTATGATAATGAAAATCACTAATAACACACACGCAATCGCCAGACTGATTGCGGCACAAAAGGCGTAGAAGAAAATCCGTAGTAAGCGGAGTCGCTCCTCAGCCCACTCGTTCGTCAATAACTCTAAGCGTGTTGCGGCTATCTCGGTAAGTGTGCCAAGCAGTTGGCGCAAAGAAGCCATTAGCCCCTTGCCCTCGGACATGTTTAGCGTCCCCGCGAGATCAACATACCTATGATCAATCCTATACCTGCGCCTACACCCACAGCCTTCCATGGATTTTCGTGGACATATTGATCGGTAGCCGTTGCAGCCTGCTTGGTCTTATCCATAATGACACGCTCAGCTTCTTCGAGCTTGGTTTTTGCGACGGCCAGATTTGCTTGAATACGATCCCTAGCTGCAGAGACCTTTTCGCCTGCCTGCCCAGCCGTGGCGCGCAATAACTCTTCCGCATCGTTCACGACTATGCGCATATCTTGTAGTAATTTATCCTTGCCGAGATCCTGTGTACTTTTTGCATTCATGATGTTCTCCTTAAAATTGGCTATCAGAGTAAAAAAATCAACTAAAACCATTAGCGTCATGTTACTACTTTGAGCCTGCATTGCAATTTTTTATATCCTAGATGATGTTGGCGGGTGTGGCGAGGTGTTACATATTTAGTCGTTGGAGACAAAAATTAGCCCTGTGTCTATGGCTTCGGTAGAATGCCGCTCTTTGGCAAGCTAGGGGCCCATGATGGTTGCAAAATCACAAAAGACACTCGGCTTTGAAGCGGCGATGACGGAGTTGGAGACTTTGGTCGCGGATATGGAAGCTGGCAAGCTCTCTTTGGAAGATGCGTTGAGTGCCTATAAGCGAGGTGCGGAGTTATTGGCGTTCTGCCGTACTCGCTTAGATGATGCCCAGCAACAAGTGCGCGTGTTGGAAGAAGGTGTGTTGAAAGATTTCGAGGCAGGTATATGAGTGTGGATTTTCAGGGATGGACGAATACTCATCTTGCTCGTTTTGAAGTGGTGATGGAAGGATTGCTGCCTTCGGCTGAGGTGGCACCACAGCGATTGCATGAGGCGATGCGTTATTCAGTGCTGCAAGGCGGTAAACGTGTGAGACCACTATTGGCGTTTGCTGCAGCAGAGATGATAGGCGCGCAATTGTCACGCGCGCATATCGCAGCGGCTGCAGTTGAGTTGGTACATGCTTACTCATTGGTGCATGACGATATGCCATGTATGGACAATGATGTACTGCGCCGTGGCAAGCCGACCTGTCATGTGCAGTTCGATGAGGCGACAGCCTTATTGGTGGGCGACAGTCTACAGACCTTGGCCTTTCAGTTGCTGGCTGACCATCATCTGAACGATGTGGCTTCCCGTCAATTGGAGATGGTCAAACTGCTGGCGTTTGCAAGTGGTTCACGCGGCATGGCTGGCGGACAAGCGATAGATTTAGCGAGTGTGGGTAAGTCATTGAGTGTGCCCGAGCTGGAATTCATGCACATCCACAAGACCGGTGCCTTGATACGTGCGGCGATTCTGTTGGGCGCCAATTGTGGCAATCCTAGTGATGAGCAACTCGCTAAGCTAGATCATTTTGGTAAATGTGTAGGCCTAGCATTCCAAGTGGTCGATGACGTATTGGACGCGGAAGCTGATACCGCTACGTTGGGCAAGACAGCTGGCAAAGATGCTGACAACGATAAGCCTACTTATGTGACGCTATTGGGCGTACAAGCGGCCAAAGAGATGGCCAAACAATTGCATCAAGAAGCGCTGGAAAGCTTATCTGGCTTTGGCGATTCCGCTCAGCGTTTACGTGACTTGGCGGATTTCATCGTGTTGAGAAAGTACTGATATGTATTCCTTGCTCAACACCATAGAGAGCCCAGCCAATCTGCGCTTGCTTGCTCGCGAACAATTGCCACAATTGGCGAATGAGTTGCGCGAGTTTCTAGTCGAGTCAGTGAGTAAGACTGGCGGTCATCTATCTTCGAATCTAGGTACGGTGGAGTTGACTATCGCGCTGCACTATATATACGACACCCCCGAAGATCGTCTGGTTTGGGACGTGGGTCATCAGACCTATGTACACAAGATATTGACGGGTCGCCGCGCGGCGATGAGTACATTGCGTATGGCGGGCGGAATCGCAGGTTTTCCCAAGCGTGAAGAAAGTCCCTATGACACATTTGGCACTGGGCATTCCAGCACCTCTATCAGTGCCGCGCTAGGGATGGCGGTAGCAGCCCAGTTGTCTGGTAGCGAACGACGCGCAGTTGCCATCATAGGTGACGGTGCGATGACGGGTGGGATGGCGTTCGAAGCATTGAACAATGCAGGCGCGATGGACGCCAATATGTTGGTCATACTCAATGACAACGACATGTCAATCTCTAAGCCGGTTGGTGCGCTGAATAACTACCTCGCTAAGTTGATGTCTGGTCGTTTCTATTCGGCAGTACGAAGTACAGGTGAAAAAGCCCTGCGTGGTATACCAACCGTGCATGAATTCGCTAAACGCGCGGAAGAACATGTTAAAGGCATGGTCACGCCGGGTACCTTGTTCGAAGAGTTCGGTTTCAATTACATCGGCCCTATCGATGGACACGACATTAATGTGCTGCTCGATACACTGAGTAACATCCGACAGCTTAAAGGTCCGCAGTTTTTGCACATCGTTACTCAGAAGGGTAAGGGTTACGATAGAGCCGAGGCAGATTGTCTGCTCTACCACGGTGTGAGCAAGTTTGACCGTACCAACGGTATTTTGCCCAAGCATAGTAGTAAGCCGACTTACACACAGGTGTTCGGTCAGTGGTTGTGCGATATGGCCGAGCAAGATGCGCGTGTTGTTGGTATCACACCTGCAATGTGTGAGGGTTCTGGTATGCAGGAATTCTCGGCGCGCTATCCGACTCGTTATTTTGATGTGGGCATCGCCGAGCAGCATGCTTTGACCTTTGCAGCAGGTATGGCTTGCGATGGCAGCAAGCCAGTTGTAGCGATTTATTCGACCTTTTTGCAACGCGCCTACGACCAATTGATACACGACATTGCGATCCAGAATCTGCCAGTGTTGCTGGCGATAGATCGCGGCGGTTTGGTGGGTGCAGATGGCGCGACCCATGCGGGTAGTTTCGATTTAAGTTTTTTGCGTTGCATCCCCAATATGACGGTGATGACGCCGGCAGACGAGAACGAATGTCGCCAGATGCTCTATACCGCCATTCAAATGAATAGTCCTACCGCAGTTCGTTATCCGCGCGGTAGCGGGCCAGGTGTGGCGACTAAGCAGGAGATGGTCGCTTTAACTATCGGCAAAGCTGAGTTGCGCCGCTCTGGCAAACGAGTCGCCATCTTGGCATTCGGTTCTATGCTCGCGCCCAGCCTGCAAGCCGGTGAGGTATTGGATGCGACCGTAGTTAATATGCGTTTCGTTAAACCATTGGATGCGGACATGGTCGCGCAAGTTGCTAGGAATCATGAGCTCGTGGTCTGCGTGGAAGAGAATGTAGTGCAAGGCGGGGCTGGGAGTGCTGTCGCAGAATGTCTAAATGCTTTGGGATTGCATACGCCTATGCTGCAACTGGGTTTGCCGGATAGCTTCATCGAACAGGGCGATCCGTTACAGATGCTTGCTGATTGCGGTTTAGATGCTAAAGGTATCGTGGCCGCAATCAAGATTAAATTGGTTGAGTAAATTCGTCGGGAATTGATATAATCAATCCTCGCAGAACAGAATATTGGAAGTTTGCTATGAATAGTCCTGATAAGAATGCCATCCCAGATGTGCAAAGTTCCGCCGATATACGCCACATTGCGATTAATCGCGTGGGTATAAAAGGCATACGTCATCCGGTCAAGGTGAAAGACAAAAGTGTGGGCGTGCAACACACAGTCGCCACTTTCAATATGTATGTGCATTTGCCACATAACTTCAAAGGTACGCACATGTCTCGCTTCGTCGAGATATTGAACGAACATGAGCGCGAGATTTCCGTGGAGTCGTTCGAGAGCATCCTGAGCGAGATGGTGGAGCGTTTAGAAGCTAAGTCTGGCTACATCGAGATGAACTTCCCATACTTCGTCAATAAAACCGCTCCGGTGTCTGGTGTGCAGAGTCTGCTCGACTATGATGTCACGCTGATAGGTGAGATCGTCGATGGTAAGGCACGCATGACACTCAAGGTCTTGGTGCCTGTTACTAGCTTGTGCCCTTGCTCCAAGAAGATCTCCGAGCGCGGCGCGCACAATCAACGTTCTCACGTAACCCTTACTTTGCGTACCAACAGCTTTGTTTGGATAGAAGATGTGGTGCGTATCGCTGAAGAACAGGCTTCGTGTGAATTATATGGTCTGCTCAAGCGTCCAGATGAGAAGTACGTTACCGAGCGTGCTTATGACAATCCTAAATTCGTCGAAGACATGGTGCGCGATGTGGCTGCGGTGCTGAATGCCGATGAGCGTATTGATGCTTATATCGTCGAGTCCGAGAATTTCGAGTCCATCCATAATCATTCAGCCTATGCGCTGATTGAGCGAGATAAAAAGCAGTCGTAAGACTTAAGAGCCTGCGCGATTTGACTTAACTTACGACTTTCAGCATACGTCTTACGACTACCGTTATGAAACCCATCGCTATCTTTCGTCACGTCGCCATTGAAGGGCCCGGCTATCTGGCTGAGTTCCTTGATGCACAAGGTGTTCCGTGGCAATTGATCGCCATAGACCGAGGTGATGCTATACCCCAAGATGTCTCTGCTTATTCCGCACTGGTATTCATGGGCGGCCCTATGAGCGTCAATGACGATCTGCCTTGGATAGCCCCTGTATTGAAGCTGATACGTGTTGCGGCCGCAGTTGACATGCCAGTGTTGGGTCATTGTCTGGGGGGGCAGTTGATTTCTAAAGCCCTGGGTGGTGTGGTGACGCGCAATCCTGATAAAGAGATAGGTTGGGAAGCGGTTGAGGTTGCTGATAACCCTGCTGCACAGCAATGGTTGGGTGAGACCCGTGCTTTCACTGCCTTTCATTGGCATGGCGAGACATTTTCACTTCCACCTGAAGCTATCCCGCTCCTATCTAGTGCGGCCTGCACCCATCAAGCTTACATACGCGGCAATACTCTAGCGTTGCAATGTCATGTCGAAATGACAGATGAGATGGTGGCGGCTTGGTGTGAGGTCGGTGCAGAAGAGATTGCTAATGCTAGCAGTCCTTATGTGCAGTCTGTGGCCGAGATTAAGGCTCTATCCGCACAATATCTTCCCGAAATGAAAAAAATCGCTCATCGCCTGTATACCAAATGGTTAACTCCTGCGTTAAACTCCTCGGCGTCGTAGAGTAGAGAAATGCAACATGCACTCTCGACCTTGTACTTTCGTTCATCTATAGCGTTATTTTAATTACTTAAGGAGAACTTCATGAAGAAATTGATCGCGTTGGCCTGTTTGGGTTTTGCCGTTGTAGTTTCCGCTCCTGCTTTTGCGGGTGCGCAGCATGAGAAGATGAAGGGTTGTAACAAAGAAGCACATGGCATGAAGGGTGCAGATCGCAAAGCATTCATGAGCAAGTGCTTGAAGAAGGATTATGTTTTAAAGAGCGAAGGTGCTGCTGAAGAAAAGCCAACAGCAAGCGCTGCGCCTACACAACAAAATAAGATGAAAACCTGCAATGCTGATGCCAAAGAAAAGGCACTCAAGGGTGCAGAGCGCAAGGCGTTCATGAGTTCTTGCCTGAAAAATTGATCTTGTAGTTGGTGTGGATAGAAAGCGCGCCGTGAGGCGCGTTTTTCGTTTGTGGCTCAGCACGGTCTAGTGCAACTAGCCGTGTATAATCCGCGCTTCGAACACGGCAGATTGTCGTTCAACTCAGTGTCTTAAGTGGCAAAACTAATGATCAAAAAATTCCTTAAACGCGTGTTCCGCAAGTCTGAGAAAGTTAAAACGGTAGGAAATGCGCAAGTTATTCCATACGCATTGCATGGCGTTGCGCGGGAGCAAATCAGCTATGGTGCGAAGAAGGTGACTGATGGTTTGCAAGCCGCTGGTTATCAGGCTTATGTGGTGGGCGGCGCGGTACGTGATCTATTGTTGGAAAAGACACCCAAAGATTTCGATGTGGCGACCAATGCCACACCCGAAGAAGTACGACGCGTATTCCGCCGCTCGCGCATCATCGGTCGCCGTTTCCGTTTGGTGCATGTGATGTTCGGCGAGGAAGTAGTGGAAGTATCTACATTCCGCCGCATGATAGAAGCTGAAGATGCACAGACCGATGCGCATGGCCGCTTGCTGCGTGATAACGAATTCGGCGATAAGGAACAGGATGCCGCACGCCGCGATTTCACTGCCAATGCCTTGTACTACGATCCTGGCACTCAGGAAATATTCGACTACCACCGTGGTTATGCAGACACTCGTGACGGCGTGTTGCGTATGATAGGTGATCCCGCCGTGCGTTATCGCGAAGATCCAGTGCGTATGTTGCGTGCCGTGCGCCTATCGGCCAAATTGGGCATTAAGCTGGAGGCGGCGACTGCAGCACCGATAGGAAAGATGAAGGACTTACTCGACAATGTGCCTGAAGCGCGCATGTTGGACGAGATGCTCAAAATGCTGCTATCCGGCAACTCGGTCGAATGTATACAACAGTTGCGCAAGATGGATCTGCATCATGGTCTGCTGCCTATGCTGGATGTGATCTGGGCGCAGCCTAAGGGTGAGAAATTCATTAAGCTCGCCTTGCGCAATACCGACGATCGTTTGCGTCAGGACAAATCAGTTTCACCTGCTTTCTTGTTTGCTGCGCTGTTGTGGCCTGAAGTTCAAACAGCTTGGGAGAGTTTGGTCAAAGGAGGTGCGCGTCCTATCGGTGCTATGCATGATGCGATGGATGAAGTGTTGGCCAAACAAAAGTCGCGTATGGCAATCCCACACCGTCACGATGCCGTGATGAAAGAGATATGGCTGATGCAACAGCGCTTTGAACAATGCTCGGGTCAGCGTCCTTTCCGTCTGCTCGAACATCCGCGTTTCCGTGCTGGTTTCGACTTCCTGCTGCTACGTTGTGCTAGTGGCGAAGCATCTGATGAACTGGGCCTGTGGTGGGACGAGTTTCAAGATGCCAGCGCCGAGCGTCGTGCAGAGATGCTGCAACCAGAAAACTCAGGTGAGAAGAAACGTCGCCGTCGCAAACCGCGCAGCAAGCCTGCCGCGATTGCCGCTGTTGAGTGATGCCGCACCTCGCTTTCGTTGCACTGGGTAGCAATCTTGATGACCCGCGCGCCCAAGTACGGCGAGGTTTTGCGGCACTGGATGCTTTGCCTAGCACGCGGGTGTTAGCGCGCTCTTCTTTGTATTTCAGCGCACCGGTGGGGTATCTGGATCAACCAGATTTCGTCAACGCGGTCGTGAAAATAGAAACCGAACTGACACCACAAGCCTTGTTGCACTCCTTGTTGGACATTGAACATCACTATGGCCGTGAGCGCACTTTTCAGAATGCGCCACGCACTTTGGATTTGGATGTGTTGCTGTATGACGATGTGGTGATGCATGAACACGGCTTGACCATCCCACATCCGCAGATGCACAAGCGAGCCTTCGTGTTACAGCCACTAATCGAAATTCAGCCTGATTGCATCATCCCTAATGTGGGGTCAGCGGCGGAAGCTGTATTAGGTTGCCAGGATCAAACTTTGCAACGTATGAATGAGGGTAACGATGCAGTTAGATAAGTATCGATATGTAGTCGTGGAAGGTCCGATTGGTGTGGGTAAAACCAGTCTTGCTCATCGCTTGGTGCAGCATCTTAAGGCCTCAATCTTGCTGGAAAAACCTGAAGAAAATCCTTTCTTAGAGAAGTTCTATCAAGACCCCGCACGTCACGCTTTGGCGACGCAGCTGTTCTTCCTGTTCCAGCGCGGCCACGAAGTGCGCGAACTCACTCAGATGGATATGTTCCAGCAGACCACCGTGTCTGATTACCTATTCGACAAGGACATGCTGTTCGCGCGCTTGAACCTTTCCGAGCATGAGTTCGCCTTGTATCAGCAGATATTCAATACCTTGTCGCTAGAAACACCTGTGCCCGATTTGGTTATTTATCTGCAAGCGTCTACTGAGACTTTGCTGAGTAGAGTCCATAAGCGTGCCCACGATTATGAGAAGGATATCGCGGATGACTATCTAGTGAGATTGGCGCAGAGTTACAGCGATTTCTTCTATCATTACGATGCAGCACCGGTATTGGTGGTTAACAGTGACAATCTCGATCTGGTCGGCAACGATGAGCACTTCGAGTTGCTGTTGCAACGCATCAACGATATGCGCAGTGCGCGCGAATTTTTTAGTCTGGGAGAATGAGATGCGTACCACACTGACCGCTCTGCAAAACCTGCGTAAACAGAATGAGAAGATCGCCATGCTGACTTGCTATGACGCAAGCTTTGCTGCCTTACTGGAAGCTCAGGGTGTGGATGTATTGCTGGTGGGTGACTCGCTGGGTATGGTGTTGCAGGGGCACGAGACCACCTTGCCGGTGACATTGGATGACATGGCATATCACACCGCATGTGTGGCGCGCGGGGCTAACAAAGCCTTTATAGTCGCCGACATGCCTTTCGGTACCTTTCAAGTTAGCCCTGAACAGACCTTCGCTCATGCGGCACGTCTGATGGCCTCTGGAGCACAGATGGTTAAGCTGGAAGGCGGTGCGGAAATGGTGGCGACCGTGCATTTTCTAACCGCACGAGGTATACCTGTCTGTGGACACATCGGACTGACACCGCAATCCGTGCATCAACTGGGCGGCTATCGCGTGCAGGGCAGGGATGCAGAGGCCGCACAGAAATTGATCGCCGATGGTTTGGCGATACAGCAAGCGGGTGCGGGCATGATCGTGTTAGAAGCAGTTCCTGCAAAACTTGCCAGTGAC
>JBBQKX010000007.1:0-44924 GCA_038327315.1 Burkholderiales bacterium
CCCGCCAATGCACGGCGAGCATCAGCATCAAGCCCAGCATAATTCCGGGTATCACACCCGCCATGAACATACGACCCACCGACACATCCGTCACAGCGGCATACACCACCATCACGATGGAAGGAGGGATCAAGATGCCCAGCGTCCCTGCGTTACAGATCACACCCGCTGCGAACTCCTGAGGATAACCGTTACGCACCATACCTGCGATGACGATGGAGCCCACTGCGACGACAGTCGCCGGACTGGAACCCGATACTGCCGCAAACAACATGCAGGCCAAGATCGATGCGATTGCCAATCCGCCACGTAAATGGCCGACCGCAGCGATGGCAAAATCGACCATGCGCTTGGCCACCCCGCCGGTAGACATCAGTGCACCTGCAAGGATGAAGAAGGGAATCGCCAACAGCGTGTAATGCTCGCTGGTCTCGTACAATTTGATAGACAAAGAGGCTAGTGAATCCTGTGCGAAAAAGGCGATGGTCAGTAAACTAGACAGCCCCAAGCTGATGGCGATGGGCATACCTATGAGCATGAAGAAGAACAGCGTGGCAAACAGGAAGAAGGTGTTCATTTGCGCTCCTCCATCGCCTTGAGTTTGAGTGCTTCTTCTACTTCATCCGCAAGATGCAATCGATCAGATTTGCCACTGATCAGATTCCATAACACCGGCAAGAAGCGCAATATCAGCAAAAAGAAACCAACCGGCAAGATGGCACGCACTATCCACATCTGTATGGGCAGGTCTTCTAGCTCTATGCCCGCCGAGCGCATCTTCAGCACATAGACCATGGAACCATAAATCACCATGCCGGCATAAATCAGACAGAACAATACCGCTAATATTGAAGTGTAGCGGCGCGGCTTGGGCGGCAACAGCTTAACAACAGCATCCACCCCGATATGCGCACCCACTCTCACCCCATAAGAGATGCCGATGAAAATCATCCCCGCAAATAAGATGGTGGTCAGTTCGACCGCCCAGGTGAATCCAGAATTAAAAACATAGCGCATGACGACTTGGACAAAAGTTAGCAAAGTCATCGCTGCAAGTAAAAAGGCGATGAGATATTCATCGATACGTTTGAGGAACTTCATGGCTTATCCCTAGAAAAGACCCCGGGCAGGCCGGGGTCGTTAATCTACTGGAACTACTTCTTAGCTTTGTGCTTTTGGTGTTCTGTTGCCTTCTTCTCGGGTGCAGGCTTAGTGTTTGCCTGTTCTGCCGCATCGATCAAATCTTTACCGATCTCACCCTCAAACTGCCCCCAAACTGGCTTCATCGCTACACGCCATTGTTGCTTTTCAGCTGCTGTCATAGGAATGACTTTAGCCTTGTTGTCTGCAATCACTTTGGCGCGGAAATCATCATCCTCGGTCAACGCAACCTTGTTACCATAAGCGATGGACTCAGTCATAGCCTCAGACAAACCAGCCTTAATATCTGCAGGCAGACCCGCCCACCACTTCTGATTAGCGATGACCATATAGTCGAGCACACCATGATTACTCTCGGTAATGAACTTCTGCACCTCGTGGAACTTCTTGGTGTAGATGTTTGCCCATGGGTTCTCCGCACCATCGACCACGCCTGATTGCAATGCTTGATACACTTCGGCGAAAGCGATTTTCTGTGGATTTGCACCTACCGCCTTGAACTGCGCTTCTAATACATCTGAAGCCTGAATACGGAACTTCAGGCCTTTGGCATCAGCAGGTGTATGCAGCGGCACATTTGCGGAAAACTGCTTCATGCCGTTATGAATGAAACCGAAGCCGATGATGCCCTTATCCTGCATAGAGGTCAGCAATTCTTTGCCTTTGGCACTGTTCTGAAAACGACCGACAGCATCGATGTCATCAAACAGGAATGGCAAATCGAATACTTGGAGTTTTTTGGTGTACTTGCTGAATTTAGAAAGTGAGGGGGCAAGAATCTGCACGTCGCCCAATAGCAGAGCTTCCATCTCCTTACCATCGCCGAACAATTGGCTGTTTGGGAAAACTTCAACTACAACACGACCCGGGAAACGCTTTTCGACTAGCTCTTTGAACTTGATCGCCGCTTGACCTTTAGGTGTGCTGTCCGCTACCACATGGCTATATTTGATAGTGAATTCTGCTGCAGCATTGGCCACCCCGCAGACACCCATCGCTAGAACAAACATCATTGCATTACGTAGTTTCATGATCACTCCCAAATAATTATTTTAGAGACACGCTGAAATAGGCTTGCTGACTTGTTCACAACAACTCCGAAGATTACATATTGCCGAGTTGTCTGGAGACGGAATATACGAGTGTTAGGAATCTAACGCCATAACAAAATCTGAAAATATTTCCCTCGGATTGCTAAGGCAGGCATTGAGTACTGACGTGCATATGGGAAAACCAGTAAAATGCGCACCTTTGCAAATCGAATAAAGCTCATGCTGACCTTTCAACAAATCATACTGACCCTGCAGAACTACTGGGATAAACAAGGTTGTGCCTTGTTGCAACCTTACGACATGGAAGTCGGCGCGGGGACTTCACACACCGCGACCTTCTTACGTGCCTTGGGCCCTGAGCCTTGGAAAGCCGCTTATGTACAGCCTTCACGCCGCCCCAAAGATGGCCGCTATGGCGAAAATCCAAATCGTTTACAGCACTATTACCAATTCCAGGTGGTGTTGAAGCCAGCCCCGGCGAACATCTTGGAACTGTATCTCGGCTCATTGGAAGCACTGGGTTTTGATCTCAAGAAGAACGATATCCGCTTTGTAGAAGATGACTGGGAAAATCCAACCTTGGGCGCCTGGGGCTTAGGTTGGGAAGTGTGGCTGAACGGCATGGAAGTCACCCAGTTCACCTACTTCCAACAAGTTGGTGGCATAGATTGCAAACCTATCACCGGCGAAATCACTTACGGTTTAGAACGCTTGGCGATGTACTTGCAAGGCGTGGAGAGTGTGTACGATCTAACTTGGACCGAGGGCGTGTCCTATGGCGACGTCTATCACCAGAACGAAGTGGAACAATCCACCTACAACTTCGAACACAGTGACGTGGAATTTTTGTTGAGCGCTTTTGGTAGTCACGAGAAGCAGGCGAAATACTTGATGGAACAGAAACTCGCCCTGCCCGCCTATGAGCAAGTACTGAAAGCTGCACATAGCTTCAACCTGCTAGATGCGCGCGGTGCGATTTCAGTGACCGAACGTGCCGCCTATATGGGTCGCATACGTAATCTGGCGCGCAGTGTCGCGGCAGCCTATTTGGATAGCCGTGCGAAGTTGGGTTTCCCGATGGCGCCCAAAGCGTGGGCCAGCGAAGTGATGGAGCAGATCGAACTAAAAGCTAAGAAGGTGGCAGCATGAGCAACAAGAATCTATTGGTCGAGTTGTTCGTAGAAGAGCTACCACCCAAATCCCTGAAAAAACTGGGCGAAAGTTTTGCCGAAGTCATGGCCAGCAGCCTCAAGGCACAAGGCCTAACAACAGAAGATGCGGTAGTCACTTCTTACGCCACACCACGCCGCCTTGCTGTGCATATCACCGCTGTCGCCAAACAAGCAGCAGACAAATCAGTCTCACAGAAACTCATGCCAGTTGCTGTCGGTCTGGACGCAAATGGTGCACCCACCACTGCACTATTGAAGAAGCTCAGTAGTCTGGGCGCGGATGCAAGTGTTATCCCCAAGCTCAAGCGTGAACAGGATGGCAAGGCCGAGGCATTGTTCTATGACAACGTCATTAAAGGTGCGACCCTCGCCGAAGGTTTACAAAAATCCTTGGATGAGACTATCGCCAAACTACCTATCGCTAAAGTAATGAGCTATCAGCTTGCCGATGGTTGGAGCTCGGTGAATTTCGTGCGACCTGCACATAGCCTAATCGCCCTGCACGGTACTGATGTCGTGCCTGTGTCTGTTCTGGGACTGAGCGCAGACCGTATCACCCAAGGTCATCGCTTCGAAGCCAAGGTCGATAAGTTAATTATCAAAGATGCCAATGGCTATGCACTACAACTGGAGCAGGAAGGTGCTGTCATCGCCAGCTTTGCGACGCGTCGTGCAGATATCGTGCGTCAATTGGAAGATGCAGCGAATCGCGAAAAACTCAAGCCTATCGAAGATGAAGCCTTGCTCGATGAAGTCACCGCGCTGGTCGAACGTCCCAATGTAATGTTGGGTAAATTCGAGAACGAATTCCTGTCCGTTCCTCAAGAGTGCTTGATCTTGACCATGAAGGCGAATCAGAAATATTTCCCTCTGTTAGATGCCGATGGCAAGTTGACTAATCGCTTCCTCATCGTCTCCAACATCAGTCCCGTAGATGAAAGTCTGGTCATAGGTGGCAATGAACGCGTGGTCCGCCCACGTCTGGCGGATGCCAAGTTCTTCTTCGAGCAAGACAAGAAAAAGACATTGGCATCACGCGTCGACGGGCTGAGCAAAGTGGTCTACCACAACCAACTCGGCACTCAATTGCAACGCGTGGAGCGCGTGTCCAAGTTAGCTGGCACCATCGCGCGTCTACTACAAGCCGATAAAGATCAGGCTATACAGGCAGCACGTCTGGCGAAATCTGATTTACTCACCGACATGGTCGGCGAGTTCCCGGAATTACAAGGCATCATGGGACGTTATTACGCGCTCAACGATGGCGAACCAGCGGAAGTGGCTGATGCTATCGAAGCGCATTACCGTCCGCGTTTCGCAGGTGACACGCTGCCCCACGGTCCTGTGTCCTGCGCTGTCGCTCTGGCAGATAAATTGGAAACTTTGATTGGTATCTACGGCATCGGCCAAGTACCTACTGGTGACAAAGACCCTTACGGCCTACGTCGCAACGCGCTGGGCATCTTGCGCATCCTGATCGAAACACCGTTGGATCTATCACTATCAGCACTCATCAAACTCGGCGCGGCAAACTTCCCTGCCGGCATGCTGAGCCCTACCGTCGTGGCTGATGTTGAACATTTCGTTGCCGATCGCATGCGTGGTTATCTGCGTGAGCAGGGCTTCGAACTTTCGCATATTGAAGCCGTACTGGCGGTTCTGTATGGGCGCACCCATCAGGTGTTATCACGTCTGCAAGGTGTGAAAACCTTCGCAGCCCTGACCACCGCCAAAGATCTGGCTGCGGCTAACAAGCGCGTGCAGAACATCATTCGCAAGAATCACGAAGAGTTGGGCAGTCAGTTGCAGGGTAGTGACTTAAAGGTTGCGCTGTTGCAAGAGGCTGCCGAGCGCGACCTATATCAGGCGATGCAAGACATTTCGCCATTGGCAGCGGATTATCTGGAGCGTGGCGACTATGGTCAGAACCTGAAGATACTAGTCACACTCAAGCCCTTCATCGACGACTTCTTCGAGAAGGTCATGGTGATGTGTAAAGAGCCTGACCTGCGACTGAATCGTGCCGCTTTGCTGCAACAGCTGGGCAATTTGATGAATCAGGTCGCGGATATCTCCAAATTGGCTGCCTAAAAACAGACGTAAGACGTAAGCTGAAAGACGTCAAATTCAAAAACTGGCAAGCTCCACGACTTACGACTTACGACTTGCGACTTACGACTTACGACTTACGACTGCCTTATGAAACTCATCATCTTGGACCGCGACGGCGTCATTAATTACGACTCCGACCAATTCATCAAGAGCCCTGCCGAATGGCTACCCATAGAAGGTAGCTTGGAAGCGATCGCTCGCCTCAATCAGGCGGGTTACCGTGTGGTGGTAGCGACGAATCAGTCTGGTGTCGGTCGCGGCCTATTCGACATGACCACCCTGAACAATATACATGACAAGATGCATAAGGCTGCCGCACTGGTCGGTGCGCGCATCGATGCGGTTTTCTTCTGCCCACATACTTCAGAGAGCCATTGTCATTGTCGCAAGCCCAAGTCTGGCATGTTCGAAGAAATCTCAGCGCGCTACAACATACCTCTGAGTGACGTAGTTGCAGTAGGAGATTCACTGCGCGACCTGCAAGCTGGAGTGTCAATGGGCACACAGCCATACCTGGTGCTAACAGGCAAGGGCAGCAAAACGCAGGCATCGGGCAACTTGCCTGAAGGCACCCAGGTATTTGCCAACTTGAGTGCAGTCGTCACCGAGTTATTGAAAGGTCAAGGTTGAATACATGTTGCTGATACGCTCGCTGATTTTCCTGTTGTTGCAACTCATCATCACACCAATTTTCGCAACTCTGGCCTTGCTGAGCTTTCCCTTCAGTCGCATGACACGTTATCTCATCATTTCACAGTGGGCGAAGATGATGCTGCCCATCTTGGGCGTGGTGTGCAACATACGCCACGAGGTGAAAGGCATAGAAAATCTACCCAAGGAACCTTGCATTGTGATGTGCAAACACCAATCTGCTTGGGAGACGCTGGCACTACAAAAGATATTCCCTCCCCAAGTCTGGGTATTAAAACGCGAGCTATTTTGGATACCTTTCTTCGGCTGGGCCTTGGCTCTGGCCAGCCCCATCGGTATCAAACGTAGCGATGGTAAATCTGCCATGAAGCAATTGCTCAAGCAGGGTAAAGAACGCTTATCGCAGGGCTTCTGCGTGGTGGTTTTTCCCGAAGGCACGCGCGTCCCTTATGGTCAGCGCGGCAAGTACAAGATAGGTGGCGCCATGCTGGCGGCGAGTTCTGGTGTCCCCGTAATCCCCGTCGCGCACAATGCAGGGCGCTTGTGGGGTCGCAATGCTTTCAGCAAACATCCGGGCGTCATCACTATGAGCATAGGTGAGCCTATCCAGACTAAGGGGCTCAAGGCGGATGAAATCAATGCTCGCGTAGAAGCATGGATAGAGAACGAGATCCAGCAACTGGCACATTGATGTCTAGAGCGTTGCGCACCACGCCTCCGACTGCAGAACAGCGTGATGCTGATTTTGCTGGGCAACGCATCACCTACACCCTTAAACGCAGTAGCAAGCGGCGCAGCATAGGACTACGCATAGATGGCAAGGGCCTGACCGTGAGCGTGCCACTGCGCGCTTCCGAAAAATGGCTGGACAAGGTCTTGCAGGACAAAGCAGCGTGGGTGGTGGATAAGCTACAAGGTTGGGAAGATCGTAGACCACAGCAAGTTCTACTTCAAGAAAGTGCGCAACTCGATCATCTAGGGGAGCTGCTGACTTTGCGCATAGAGCGTAGTCACTTCGTAGCACCTGCACAGAAACGTGGAGATGAACTTTGCGTATTCCTCTCTATCAATGGCACTGATAAACAACTCGAGCACGATGTCACGCAGTGGTACAAAAGCCAGGCACTACAGCTATTCAAACAGCGCGTGGATCATTACGCTGTCCTCATGAATCTGCTTCCACTAGAGATCAAATTATCGACCGCTAAGACACAGTGGGGATGCTGTACTGCTCAGGGTTCTATACGACTCAATCTACAACTCATCAAACTCCCTACGCGCCTGATTGACTACGTGGTAGTGCATGAGCTAGCGCATCTGCAAGAAATGAATCACTCAGCAAGATTCTGGGCCGTGGTGCGCGCAGCATGTCCCGATTATTTGCAATTACGTGCCGAACTTAAAGCCGTCGCACTCTGAAATTAGTAGTCATTTGGAGCGTCACGCTGAATATATAGATATTTTTCCTCGCCTCAATTAGCTCTCATTAAGGTATCTTATGGGCTGTTCGCTTAAGTTGCGAAATTGATGGGGTCATATGAATAAGTCAGACAAACTGCACAACACGCTGATTGCTCTCGTAATTATGATCATGTTGGGCGTATTAGCGTTCTTCTATCAAAAGACTCAGGCAGTAGATCTGCGCGAGCAGAACGAAGTCATGAGTCTTCTAAATGAACTCAAAGACATCGACAAGCGCTGGGATTTCGAAGCACAACGCGCACGTCTAGATTTAAGTAAAGGCGGAATGGTCCATTTCAGCAGACCAGAAGCTGGCGACAAAGCCTTGCGTGACATCACGCGCGTTGCCCAAGCGACATCAAGCTCCTCGCTACGTTCCGGGCTGACCGAATTACGCAAGACGATAGAGGTCAAAGCTGAATTATTCGAACGCTTCAAGACTGAGAACCATCTGAACAAAGAGGCGCTACAAACGATATTAAGTACAGCGTCCAACCTGACTACCCAGAGCAATCCACAACAAGCCCTACCGATTCCGCTGATTCAAGCAGCCAATGATCTCAACGAACATGCCTCCCAATACTATCTACAGGCGGAAGATGCACAGCGCATCAGCCTACAAATCGCAGCCGCAAACCTTGTGGCAGCCCCCGCAGAGTTTCGCGAGAGTGCGGATAACGTCATCGCAGCGGTACTCACCCTGACCAAGCATATTCCAGTGGAGATTGCCTTATTCGATCAACTGGAAGCACTAACATCTGGGCCACGTCTGGTTAATATGACATTGTCCTTCAACGCCGAACTCGATAGCATCTTCCAAGAAAAGGAGCGCTATCGCATCTACCTAATTTATTACTCTGGCGCACTGCTAATCTTGCTTGGCTACATGGGTTTTCAACTCAAAGCCACTAATCAAAGTCTAGAAATCAGGGTAGAGAAGCGCACCGAAGAACTTTCGGAAGCAATGAAACATCTGAAGGAATCCGAATCGCAATTGATACAATCAGAAAAGATGTCATCACTAGGTCAGATGGTTGCTGGTGTCGCGCACGAGATCAATACGCCCTTGGCCTATGTCAAGAACAGTCTGGGACGCGTCGCCGAACAACTGCCCAGCTTGCGTATCACCATAGATCACAGTGAAAAGCTGTTGGAATTACTCAAAGCTGGTAACGATCCAGAAGGAATGGCGCGCGAATTCAAGCATACTAACTCGCAGATCACGGCACTCAAACAGCAGCGTGTTCTGGAAGAGCTGGAAAGTTTGGTCAAAGATGGCCTGTTCGGTACTGGACAAGTGGCTGAAATCGTTGGCAACCTCAAAAACTTCAGTCGTTTGGACCGCAGCAAAGTCTCGCAATTCAATCTCAATGACGGCCTTAACAGTACATTGATGCTTGCCAAACACTTGCTCAAGACGATAGAGGTGCGCAAGAATTTCGGCGAGATACCTGAGATCACCTGCTCACCCTCGCAACTCAACCAGGTTTTCTTGAACTTGATTACCAATGCGGCACAAGCCTTACCAAACGAGCGCGGCATCATCACCCTAGACTCTCACATGGAAGGCAATGGGGTGGTAGTAGAAGTGATAGACAACGGCAATGGCATACCTGCAGACATACTCCCAAAGATATTTGACCCCTTCTTCACCACCAAGGAGATCGGTAAAGGTACGGGGCTGGGACTATCCATTTCTTATAAGATCATCCAGCAGCACGGTGGGAACATCAAGGTCGAATCAAAACAAGACGTGGGTACGAAGTTCATCGTTTGGCTGCCGCTCAAACCGCCTGCAGAAGCAGATCTCGGAGGATAGAAGCATATGGACACTCCAGAGAAAATAGGCAAATACGAAGTGCTGGGCCCGTTGGGTACCGGTGGTATGGGCGTGGTATTGAAAGGTTGGGATCCAGCCATCGCCCGAGGTGTCGCAATCAAATCCATCAACAAGTCATTGCACCAGAAAGACGACTTGGATGGTTTGATGAATCGCTTCCGCCAAGAAGCGCAGGCTGTAGGACGCCTAGTACATCCCAGCATCGTACAGATCTACGACTATCTGGAAGACAGCCACGGTGCCTACATCGTCATGGAGTTGGTGAACGGCAAGACGTTGGCACATCATCTTGCCGAAGGTGACCGTTACGATATCAATGAAGTCGGCCAGATTATCACCCAGTTGCTCGATGGCATAGGCTATGCACATGCACAAGGCGTGGTACACAGAGACATCAAGCCATCCAACATCATGATTAACAAGGATGGCCGCATCAAGATCAATGACTTTGGCATCGCACATGTGGAATCCTCCACGCTCACCCAGATTGGAGACATCCTAGGTACACCAAACTATATGTCCCCAGAACAGTTCTTGGGCGTCAATATAGACGGCCTCACAGACCTATTCGCCATTGGTGTGATCGCCTATGAATTGCTGACAGGGAAACGCCCCTTTTCGGGTCAAGCCGCCGCAGTCATGCAACAAGTGATGAATGTGGACCCTCCCAAACCCAGCGAATTAAACGTACAACTCTCCCCGATGATAGATGCAGTAATGCATAAGGCCTTGGCGAAGAAAAAAGAAGATCGTTATCAGAATGCTAGGGAATTTTCGGATGCTTTTCGGGAAGCTATACGTGCATCCTTGCATGTCGAGGCGCCCACCAGCATGCCTAATAGCAACACGATGATGAATTTCTCACGCATGTTGAGTGCAGACAACACTCTGACTAATCCAGGAACTCAGGACACCTCACAGTACGGCAGCAGCCCCATCACGCTAGACTCCAGTATCAAGAAGGCACGTCTTTTGATTGTAGATGACGAAGAACGCATCCTGACTGCACTCAAGTCACTTTTCCGCCAACGCTATCACGTCTTCACCACCACCGATGGCAACAAGGCACTAGAGTTTCTACGCAAATACCAGATGCACGTAATCATCAGCGATCAGCGTATGCCTATTATGTTGGGCGTTGATCTGTTGCGCCAATCGCGTGAGATATCTCCCCGTAGCGTGCGTATCCTGCTGACAGGCTATTCTGATCTAGCCTCTATCGTGGGCTCTATCAATGACGGCGAGGTCTACCGTTTCATCAACAAGCCTTGGGATGATAATGCTCTGCAAACTTTGGTGGCCGAGGGCGTGACCATAGCGCTAGAACTTGCAGACACCACCAGCACACCCATAGGCTTGCCCGCCAAGATGGAAGCAGGAGTGTTGGTGATAGATCAAGATGAAGAGGTCTTTAGGGTGGTGCGTGAACTCATAGGCGGGAAGTGCCCTGTAATCTATGCGTCGGATAGCGAGACAGCTTTAGAATTGCTCACCAAACACGAGATCGCTGTGATATTAGCCGATGTGGAATCAGGTTATACCAAGCTCACTTCGCTTTTGAAGCTGCTAAAGCAGGAGAATCCACAGATACTCACTATCGTCGTGACCAAGGCTGCGGATTCTGAACTGGTGATAGATCTAATCAATCAGGCTCAGGTGTTCCGCATCCTCAGCAAGCCACTCAGTGTGGGCTTACTTAAGAGCCAACTGCATGCGGCTTTACAGCGTTACCTGACCTATAAACAGACGCCTGCTTTGACTAAGATGTTACGTGTCGATCCGCCCACCATAACGCATGGGACGGTAGGTTCTCGCATCATAGAGACCCTAAAGACTCTGCGCGTTAAGTGGTTCCGCGCCAATTAGTCAAACGATAATTGCTCGCCCTGTTCGGCGAACAACTCGACCAGTTTGCTGTACAACTCACCATTGTCTCGTCGGCTGTGCCAAATACCGTCCTGCCAGGCATAGTGGAAGCCACCCGATTTTGCCGCCACCCAAATCTCTTGGTTCACATCATGCCGATTGATGATGATTTTCTGACCGTTATCGAACTCGACTTCCAGCACATTACCACTGCGGTTGCATTCCACATCCCCCCCGCATTCGTCTATAGACGTTTCAATCAGGGCTAGTGCATCATCGGCAAGTTGGTTGAATTCGCTCTCAGTCATTTATAATCCGCCTCTTTATTTATTTCGTGGGTGCAACATGCTGCTACGTCTTGGCATTATCGTGGTTTTAGCTTTGCTCTCGCAAGGCTGCGGCAGAAAAGGGTCGCTGATACTGATTCCGACTGCGCAGCCAGCACAGAGTACACCCGCAACTTCATCCGTCCCATCCACCCAAACACAGCCCTGATCATGTCCGCATATTTCCAGTTCCAAAATAAACAGCTCTACGCTGAAGGCGTTGCCATGTCCGACATCGCAACACAGTTCGGCACGCCTTGTTATGTCTATTCACGTGCCGCCTTGAGCGACGGCTACCGCCAATTCAGCACAGCCTTACAAGGTCGTGAACACCTGATTTGCTATGCGGTTAAAGCTAACTCCAATCTAGCCGTTCTCAGCGTATTCGCAAAGCTAGGCGCAGGCTTCGACATCGTCTCAGGCGGCGAGCTGCAACGTGTGCTGGCGGCAGGCGGTGATGCACGCAAGGTGGTGTTCTCAGGCGTAGGCAAAACTGCTGAAGAAATGCGTATGGCCTTGACTGCCAACATCCTGTGTTTCAACGTTGAGTCCGCGCCTGAGCTAGACAGGCTCAACGCGGTCGCTGCAGAGATGGGCAAAGTCGCGGCCATCAGCCTGCGCGTCAACCCGGATGTAGATGCCAAAACCCATCCTTATATCTCCACCGGCCTTAAACAAAACAAATTTGGTGTTGCCTACAGCGAAGCGATTGCGCTATATCGCAAGGCCAGCACTTATACCAACCTGCGCATCACCGGCATGGACTGCCACATAGGCTCACAACTGACCGAGACCAGCCCCTTCATCGCTGCGATAGAAAAAGTCTTGGTACTGGTCGATGCACTCGCAGCCGAAGGCATCACACTGGAGCATCTCGACCTGGGCGGCGGCTTGGGCATCTGCTATGACGACGAGACGCCACCCGCAATCGCTGAATACATCTCAGCGATGTTGGGCGCACTACAAGGCCGCACCCAGAAACTGATTCTAGAGCCGGGCCGCGTACTGGTCGGGAATGCGGGCGTATTGCTCACTAAAGTGGAATTTCTCAAACATGGCGAGGAAAAAAACTTCGCCATCGTCGATGCGGCCATGAACGACCTGATGCGCCCCGCGCTCTATGATGCCTATCACAACATCCAGCCCGTTAAGCAAGCAGCTTATGTCGCACAACGCTACGAGGTCGTAGGCCCCATCTGCGAGACTGGCGACTTCATCGGCCGTGACCGCGAACTCGCCATCGCCCCACAATCCTTGCTGGCCGTGTACTCCGCAGGCGCATACGGCATGAGTATGAGTTCAAACTACAACACCCGCCCCAGAGCTGCCGAGGTGATGGTGGATGGCGACAAAGTTCATTTGGCCCGCGCACGTGAAACTTTCCAACACCTGATCAGTGGTGAGCACCTTATTCCGTAAGGAAATGCATAAAAAAACAAATTCAAGTTGAACATTGCGCAGCTATTCGGTAGAATCCGCGCTCTTTTGAAAAACGGTTGGAGCAGAACCATGGCACGTGTATGTCAAGTTACGGGTAAAGGCCCGATGAGCGGGAACAATATTTCCCATGCAAACAATAAAACCAAGCGTCGTTTCTTGCCTAACCTGCAACGTCGTCGATTCTGGGTTGAGAGTGAAAATCGCTGGGTTAGCCTGCGTTTGAGTAATGCTGCTCTGCGTACCATCGACAAGAATGGTATCGAAGCTGTTTTGACCGAAATGCGCGCCCGTGGCGATAGCATCTAAGGAGATAAAGAAATGCGCGAAAAAATTAAATTGGAATCCAGTGCCGGTACCGGTCACTTCTACACAACAACGAAGAACAAGCGTACTACGCCAGAAAAGATTGAAATGAAAAAGTTCGATCCTAAGGTTCGCAAGCACGTTATGTACAAAGAAACTAAACTGAAGTAATACGTTTAGTTTCACAATAAAAAACCCGCTTAGGCGGGTTTTTTATTGTCCGTACGGTTCACAGATCTTTCAGACAACTATAGGGTGCCAAGCATCGTTTTGATCTAATTAACTGTTTGTCTATCGTTCAAAGCCGAAGCTGAAAGAATCCCAACGATGACAGCAGTTGGGGCGCGTTTTAACTTCATCTAGCTGTCCCCTATAAATGCTATTGCAGATCGATTGCCAAGCAAAACACAATCGGGAAACTTGTTGGATCTACCGGCTGACACCACAGCGAAAATTTGCCTGACGCGTGAGCTCGAACACTGGCATTCTCGCTAGACCAGCGGACGCATTGAGGGTAGTCCATCACCATGAAGGTTGGCAATTCGCGCGAGCGGCTTAACATTATCCATATATAGCCGTCCATCAATGAGGCGATATAGGCCGTGCTTCTCTAACCTGCGCAGCGTCTTATTCGTATGCACGAGCGACAAGCCCAAGCTGTCAGCTATATGTTGCTGCGTGAGGGGAAATGGCACACCCGCAACCCCGCCGTCAGCCTGCAATGCACCCGCTCGTTTGAAAAGCAGGATTAGCAGTGTTGCAATACGCTCTTCAGCGCTTCGTCGTCCGACTGACAGTAAGTTATCGTCGACTAGAGACTCTTCATGGGCTGTCAGCCAAGTAATGTTGAACCCCATCGAAGGCGATTGCCGGTGCAGTTCCCACAGAGAGTTACGTTTGAAGACGCAAAACACAGTGTCGGTAAGCGTGGATACACCATGAGCGGCGGCATCATCCATTTTTTGCTGTACACCGACAAAATCACCTGCGAGCAGAAAATTCAGAATCTGGCGGCGTCCATTGCTTAATGTCTTAAAACGAAAAGCCCAGCCGCTGTAAAGCGTATAGAGCGCTGTATCAACCTGATTCTCGTGAATTAACGCTTTTCCAGCGCCTAGGCGGATTTCGCGTAACTTCAAAGATTGAACCAGTTTTAGTTCCTCGACACTGTGCTCTTGAAACAACGGCAGAGCCCTTAGAGCGCACTCGCTACAACGAACTTCGGTCAAAGAGTTATCCTTTTTCAGCATGTGAAATGGCGTATAGAAATAGCTATGTCTTATTACATAATCATCAAGATATAACTCACGTATATTCCGTTTTTATCTTTGACAGCGCCCAAGCAAGCTCCATCAAAAATAGTTTTCAGTGAGAAGTCTACAGAGTAGGGCATGGATAGTCTGTGCGGTGCCCAACGTTAAAAAGATCTAGTTTGGCTACTGTCTCAAATTCGGGGTCCACAATAATGTCACATGCAAAGCAAAATATCCTTCAGGCGCAACAGGAGATACAGCAGCACCCGCGTGCGATCCTTCAGGTTGATAACAATCGGGGAAATATTAATTTGGTTGTGGAATTTCTCTCCCGGCGCAGCGACTTTAACGTATTGACGGCCTGTAACGGTAATGACGCACTAAAGATTGCACTCCAGCATCAGCCGAGCGTAATCCTGATGGACATTAATACGCCTAGGCTTAACGGTTTCGAGGCACTAGCGATTTTGCGTGCCAATCCAGAAACAATTCACATTCCGGTCATAGCACTTTCATCGGATGCCTACCCTAACGATATTAGAGCAGGACTCGAAGCTGGGTTTTATCGATATTTGACTAAGCCCTTCGTACTCACTGAGCTTATGGATTCGATTGATGCTGCATTGCTTTATCGAGTGGGCGTTTAGCCTTGCACAAGGTGCGTGCTAAACAAACGAATCCCATTAGTCCGCATCAGCAGATGAATCATGCCAAGCAAATTAAATTTGCGCCGTATGTATTTTAATACGCTGCGTGTGATACCGCACAGAACGACACATTAACTCTTGGCATTGTTACGATTTTTATCAGAATACCTCTCTATGCACCGCTTGAATAGCTTTAACAAACAAGGAGGTCATAAATGACTCTCGATCACCATAGCCCAATACAAAACCATCTCCTCGCGTCTTTACCCCAAGCTGAATTTAATCGTCTGTTAGAGCATTTAGAGTTGGTGGAAATGTCTATCGGAGAAAGCCTTTACGAGTCGCACGGCAGACAGAGTCACGTCTACTTTCCCACCACGGCTATTGTTTCGCTTCTCTACATACTGGAGGATGGCGCATCAGCCGAAATTGCGGTGGTAGGTAAAGAGGGCGTACTGGGCGTTGCATTATTCATGGGCGGGGAAACCACGCCCAGTCGTGCCTTTGTGCAATGTGCAGGATATGGATACCGCCTGGAAGCCTCACTACTTAACAAAGAATTCAACCGCGCTGGTCCATTTCTTAGAGTATTGCTCCGCTACGCCCAAGCACTTTCCGCACAGATGGCGCAGACGGCAGTATGCAACAAACACCACTCCATAGAACAGCAACTGTGCCGCTGGCTATTGATAACTTTTGATCGATCGGCCACGCATACAATGACTATGACGCACGAGATAATGGCGAACATGCTCGGCGTAAGGCGCGAAGGAATTACCTTTGCCGTGGGAATGTTAAAGCGTGACAAACTTATTAACCACTCCCGCGGCCGCATCACACTACTTGATCGTCTAGGGTTGGAAAAGATTATTTGTGAATGCTATGACGTTGTCAATAATGAATACGAACGCCTTATTACCGACATTCCACGGCATGATCCTAAACATATCCTTGGCCCCTCCTCAGCGTAGACCAATAGGCGACGAAGCTGCTTTTGGATATATCTGCGGGCTAGTATCTTGAGGTTTGTTCAGGCTATCCGACAACGCACCTTAAGATTTCGCTGTCCGTAATTTATTAAGAGATGCAATTTGCAAATCGGACTACAAGTTTGGGTCATTTGATTACCCATTGTTTTTTTCGCTTGCGAGGTGACTTCGAAATTCCTCAATCTTGTTGTGAAATTCGTCCGCTTCGCCGTACTCCAGAAAGCGCTTGTAGCGGGCATGTGTTCCCAATACTTTTTTCGCATGTTTTATCGGGCAGAAATACTGCTCGGTTCTGGCCGTTATTTCCAACGCATAGGCCAGCATGCCGTTGCCGTAGGAACAGTACATACAATCTGCCTTTTCAATGATATTTAGATACGCCAGATGCTGATGATCCATCACAATATAATCAGACCTGCGCACTCGCGGAACGCCGTAAATCGGGAAGCAGGTGTGCTGATAAAAGGTGATGCAGAGGTCAAATATCGCCAGCGGCACAATCATGCCGTAGATGATGGGCATGGTAAGGAAGTTTTGCGGACGGACGGTCATAAACCAGCGAAATACGCCGACCTTGACGCGCTGGTGCGCAGCTTCAATGGACTGTTCGAAGACGATGCGCTTGTTTTTGATCTGATAGCTTAAGCGGCACTCCTGCTGCTCGATGGTCTTTTGCAACTCATTTTCGAGTTCGCTAATCTGATCCAGAATTTGACGAATCTGGTTGTTCATGTTGGTTCCCTATGGCTATGTCGACAGTATTCACCAACGGCGTCACAATATCCGTTCGTTATCGCACGAAACAGCATCGCGACACATAATATTACGGCGGTTACCCACCGCTTCTGTAACGAGGCTGACATCGTCCTAGTGATTAATGACACGGCAGTTTTTTCAACTCGCTGCCAGGAAAGTCCTTTTGCATTACACCCAGCTTGCTTACTGTCTGTGCATCTATGCCGTTGAAGACGAAGATGGTCGCTCTGAGTTTACTGGCGCGTTCGCCGATTTTGGCGCTACGCACATCCTTGCCGGACAAACTCTCCAGAAACTTTTGCGCGGCATCTTCAGACTTGAATACACCGAGTGAAATCGCGTGTTGCCACTCACCAGCCTCCTGTACAACGAAATATTCCTCGATTCCACGCGCCTTCAGTTGTGCAATCTTGCTATTGATTGCCGCCTTATCTTTCATGGGTGGGATATAGACCCAATAGCCGATGTTGTACTCGATGGGACGTTGCGAAAGCTTGCTGCCCAGCGCAATCGTCGCCAATGCCTCGTTTGCTCGTTTCAAATCGGTGCCTGAAAAATCGCTCCACTCCATACAGACGGGCGCGGAAGTATCCGCTGTCTCGACGGTTATTGCTGGAGGTGGCGATTTCTCCACAGGATCTGCCGGAGCTTCCTGTGCCAACATACGCACTTTTTCGGCCTTCAACTCTGGCTGCGCCACGACTGCTTTTCCATCTTTTAACAGATCAGTCTGCATCAACACCAACAGGCTTATATTCGCCACTAGAAATAACCAGAATACTTTCTTCATCACTTACCTGCCTCCACTGCAATCAACTTGATCCCGAGTAATACTAGATCCTCTACCAGTCTTACCGGCAACCTTAAATATCCTTGTACTAAATCCGCCGCGCCACCACCCAACAACACTGTCGCGCTTGGGTCGGCCAATAATGCATATTGCCGCTCTATCGCCCCTGCTGTCGCTTGCAGTGCGCCACTGTAAATCGCATCAGCGGTAGCGGTGGGAAAGTCCGCATAATGCCCTGTGGGTGAACGCAATTGTGCGGTATTGCGATATAGACTGTCTTGCATCAGCGTGATACCAGGCAGAATAAGCCCCCCCATGAACACACCCTTTGCAGACAAGGCATCTATGGTGGTTGCTGTACCACAAGTCACCACTAACGAAGCCGTAGTTGAGAACTGACGTGCAGCAATCAGTGCCGCCCAACGGTCACTCCCCAATCTGTCTGGCGACTGATAGCTATTACTTACCCCGCATTGCTGCGTCTGTGCACTAATGAAATGGACGGACCAAGACCTCAGCTCACATGCAACCAGAATATGTGCTGCCACTTCCTCACCCGCGACATTGCTCACCCAAACGCTGTCTACCTCAGGCAGCTTCCTCACCAATGCTGCCAAGGTATCTGCCTGCTCACGACTCACATGAGGCAATGCAGTCCAAGCTTCGCCTTGCTGCAGCGCCCACTTGATACGCGTATTACCAGCGTCGATCAGCAGTCTCTTCACACGCCTACCTCTCCGGAATTAAAGTTGCGTATGCCCTGTGGTGTCTCGACTCGCAACTCACCGTTATCCGTCACCCCTCTGGCGATACCATCAACTACGCTACCGTCAGGCATATGCAAATGCAGTGCTTGATCCTGTCGA
Organism: Burkholderiales bacterium; assembly: GCA_038327315.1. Taxonomy (GTDB): domain Bacteria; phylum Pseudomonadota; class Gammaproteobacteria; order Burkholderiales; family Gallionellaceae; genus Gallionella. The sequence goes on from JBBQKX010000007.1 coordinate 18,686, forward strand.
GCATGATAGCTTTGCCATTCATCGCGCATAGGAGTGAATCCATGCACCGCGAAATCATCTAAGACCCGCGCCAACTCGCGTAACAGGCTGGCAAGCAATTCGTTGCGATCCACCACGTGTTCGCAAATTTGGTCCAGTGCGCTGGCTGGCTGATCTATGCGCTGCTCCAAATGCAAAGGAAGTGTGCAGTTGATACCGATGCCAATCACCACCGCGCAGGGACCCAACATGTCGCCTTGCGCCTCGATCAGCACGCCGCCCAATTTGCCATGTGCAGACAGGATATCGTTGGGCCACTTCAAACTCACTTGTTGCGTTGCAATAGCCTGCAAGGCGCGCACGATAGCCAATCCGACTGCTAAACTCAAACCCGATAATGCATTCAAGCCGCGATCAAAACGCCAAAGCAAGGAAAAGGTCAGCGCATTACCCAAGCCAGTATGCCAAGTGCGCCCCAAGCGACCACGTCCTGCCGTCTGCAATTCAACCGCCAATACCGCACCACTAGTCTCTCCTTGTGCGGCACGTAACAACAGCACAGCATTGGATGAGTGCGCTTGCGCCATCACTTCCACTTTAAAACGAGAGCTAGCCTCACCCAGATGATGCCGTATCTGCTCGACTTGCAAAGCTTGCCATGGATGACTCAAGCGGTATCCTCTACCTCGCACACGCTGTAGGGTGATACCGAATTCTTCGATACGGGTAAGCAGATTAAACACCGTGGCGCGTGAGACTTGTAAGCGCTGCGCCAGTAATTCTCCAGAATGAAAGGCTCCGTCAGACAATAGCGACAACAAGTGCCAGTCGCGCTCATTCAAGACAGCACTCACTATGATTCCCCTGGGTCCTTGCCTGTTGGCAAACCGATAAATTCCAATATCTCATCGCGCCTAGCCAAAGCATCTCGATAACCTAGATCGATCACGGCAGAGCAATATTTTTTCTCTGACAGCAGATAACTGAGTAAAGAGGTACCGCTTTGTTGGCGTACACCGACTAGTCTTAGTAATACTCTAATGGTCCACGGTAAATCGCTCGCATGATGTTCCGCCAGCCGCTCCAGAGATTCGCTAGGTGAGATTGACAACACATCAATCGCCCTAAAATTTGAGCGCTCGCGTTGTTCTTCCGTCATCGCATTCACCAATTGATTGATCTGATTCACCCGCTCCAGATCGACCTCCATGCTATCTAGAAAGATGCTATTCAAAGCATGGCCACCGATGTGCGCCAATGAAGGATAGCTACCGATATTCATCCGCTTGGAGGTATCGTAATCGTCGTCATGACTCACCCCCACCACCAATATCCGTGTCGCCCCCATATGTAACGCAGAACTGACCGGTGCAATCTGACGCATAGAGCCATCACCAAAATACTCGCGGTTGATCTTGGTTGCGGGAAAGATGAAAGGGATGGCAGACGAAGCCAATAAATGCTCTAACTGTATCTTGGTGGGCACACCCACACGACGGGTACGTTTCCACGGCAGGATCTCATTCACACCTTGATAGAAGGTCACAGACTGCCCCGAACCATAACCCGAGGCAGTGACACTCAAGGCGTACAACAGACCTGCATCGATACTGTCTTGTATCTTCTCGCAGGGCAGTACTTGGTACAGCAACTCTACCAAAGGCGAGTTATCCAATAACGAAACTTGCTTGGGCATACGAAAACCCAAGCTACCCATGACCAGCGCGGACAACCACAAGATGCTGTTGTTGAACACGCCGATTACATCGGTGCGATAGACTTGATCAGCATGAAAGTTACGCCAGATAGCATCTATATACCGAACGCCCTTACGGAAACTAACGGCATTCACCGCCAACGCAGTAGCATTCAATGCGCCCGCAGAAGTGCCACAGATAATGGGAAAAGGATTGTGTGCACGGCGCGGCATAGATTCAGCGATCGCTTTGAGCACACCTACTTGATACGCCGCACGTGCGCCGCCACCAGTCAGGATTAAGCCTAAGCGTTGCTTCATATGCTTTACCCTTTAAACACCACGCACCGAAGTCAAGGCGTCTTGCAAGGTCTCTTCGGAAAGACTATTCAGGCCTTCAGACAATTCATCCGCCGCCATCACAGCCTCATCTGACATCTTATCTGGGTCGCTGTGGGCAATGAAAATTGCGGCTGCACCAACCACTTTAAGCAGATTCGTCCGCTCCGCCATCAACATCTCAACCTGCTCACCCAACAACGCGATTTCATCTTTGTTCATTTATTTTTCCTAATAGTCTGTAAGTAAAATTTCCAACGCCTAAACGAGACAGGACATATGGAACTGCATCACGCCACATCATGTTGGCGTTTGAATCTTTAATGCGTCTTCACACCGGCAACTGCCAGTGCACTCATGTTCACGATGCGCCTTACCGTCGCACTCGACGTCAATATATGTGCCGAACGGTTTGCTCCCAGCAGAATAGAACCTATGGCCACGCCATTGCCTGCTGTCATCTTGAGCAGATTGTAAGCGATGTTAGCCGCATCTAAATTAGGCATTACAAGGAGATTTGCCGCCCCTTTCAAACGCGAACTGGGGAATATATCATTGCGCATAGCCTCAGACAGCGCAGCATCACCGTGCATCTCGCCCTCTACTTCCAGCTCGGGCGCTATACTTTCCAATATCTCGCGCGCCCTACTCATCTTGCGTGCCGACTCATCCTCGTGACTACCGAAGTTCGAATGCGACAGCAGTGCGACCTTAGGTGTCAGTCCGAAACGGCGTATCTCATCAGCAGCCAATAGGGTTATCTCGGCAATCTGTTCAGCGGTTGGGTCGTTGTTGACATGAGTATCGCAAATGAACAGCGTGTGCTGAGGTAACAACAATACATTCATCGCCGCATACACACTGCTGCCTGGACGGTGACCGATTACTTGATCTATGTACAAAAGATGCATCAGCGGTTGGAATATCGTGCCACACAACATGGCATCTGCCGCCCCCATATGAACCAACATCGATGCGATTAGGGTACTACGTCTGCGCATCTCGCGCTTAGCGGTATCCAGCGTCACACCTTTGCGCTCCACCAATTGATGGTAGGCCGCGCAGTATTCACGGTAACGCGGATCGCTCTCGGGGTTCACTACTTCAAAATCTACGCCGGCACGTATGCGCAAACCATGTTGCTGAATACGTTTATCTATCACTTCTGGCCTACCAACCAAAATTGGTAGTGCCAGTCCTTCGTCCACCACCGTCTGTACTGCATGCAATACGCGCCAATCCTCACCTTCAGCGTAGACCAAGCGTTGCGGAGCATTTTTGGCGGCATCGAACACCGGCTTCATAATCATGTTGGAGTGGTAGACGAAACCGGACAATTGCTGACGGTAAGCATCCATATCGGTGATGGGGCGCTCCGCCACACCACTGTCCATCGCCGCCTGAGCCACCGCCGGTGCGATACGCATGATGAGACGCGGATCGAAGGGTTTGGGGATAAGGTGTTCCGCACCAAAGCTTAGATCCTCGTCACCATAGACCAGCGCAACCTCATCCGATTGTTCTGCTTCGGCCAAAGCAGCGATGGCATAGACCGCCGCGCGCTTCATCTCTTCATTGATGGTGCGTGCACCCACATCGAGTGCACCACGGAAAATATAAGGGAAACACAGCGCGTTGTTCACTTGATTAGGATAGTCAGAGCGTCCTGTCGCCAAAATGGCATCTGGTCGCGCCGCCTTAGCCAATTCAGGGAGAATCTCGGGCGTGGGGTTAGCCAGCGCGAAAATCAAAGGGCGATCGGCCATTTGCTTGACCATTTCTGATTTCAATACGCCGCCCGCAGACAAGCCTAGGAATACATCTGCACCTGCGATCACGTCGCCCAATGTGCGCGCATCGGTCTTGATCGCATAACGTGATTTATTGTCATCCATCTCCTCGACGCGACCCTGATATACCACGCCATGTATATCTGTCACGGTGATGTTCTGCATGCGCACGCCCAAACCGACCAGCATGTCCAGACATGCCAATGCTGCTGCGCCTGCACCAGATGCGACTAATTTAATCACTGAGATGTCTTTACCGACGACCTTCAGTCCATTGAGCAATGCCGCGCCCACGATAATGGAGGTGCCGTGTTGGTCATCATGGAAGACAGGGATCTTCATACGCTCGCGTAACTTGCGCTCGATATAGAAACACTCAGGGGCTTTGATGTCCTCAAGATTAATGCCACCAAAGGTAGGTTCCAGTGCGGCGATGATATCCACCAGCTTGTCCGGATCACGTTCATCTATCTCCAGATCGAACACATCTATGCCAGCGAATTTTTTGAACAGTACGCCTTTACCTTCCATCACCGGCTTAGAAGCCAGCGGACCGATCGCCCCTAAACCCAACACTGCCGTGCCATTACTGATGACCGCCACCAGATTGCCGCGTGCAGTGAGGTTACGTGCTTCACTCGGATCATCGACGATGGCCTCGCATGCGGCCGCCACACCTGGCGAATACGCCAAGGCCAGATCGCGCTGAGTGATCATAGGTTTGGTCGCATTTACGGAGATCTTACCGGCGGGAGCCAAGCGATGGTATTGCAGTGCAGCTTCGCGCAATTGCTTATCCATGTATGTCTCAGACTATCGAAATAGAGAGCGGAGATTATAGCCCAGTGAATGTGTACGCTGATATTCCTTGAGCATGCTGAAAGCACGATAACGACGCCTTTCACCTGCACATATAACAGTACAACTTATGTTGCTCCGCCTATGCTTCGCTCTGATAAGATGAGACCATTAAATAATTATGCTGTTCTATGCATCCTTTACACCTTGATGGTGGCGAACACGCAGTACTGCTGTTGCACGGTCTGCAAAGCAGTCCTGCGGAATTGCAACCGCTCGCCAAACGTTTGAACCAAGCTGGCTATACGGTCCATGTGCCGCACATCCGCGGATATGGCTTCATCCATGGAGACACCCCGCGCTCTGTCACTCACTGGCAAGAATGGCACACCATCGCAACAGCCGAATTCCTTGCACTGAAGAAGCAATACAAGACGGTCTCTATGGGCGGCTTATGTATAGGTGCGGTGCTGTCTTTGAGTGTCGCCTCCGAACAAGGCGATGACGTCGCCGCGCTGACATTGCTGGCGACCACCTTTTGGTATGACGGTTGGAGTATCCCTTGGTATAGATTCCTGCGTTATGTCGGTTACTACTCACCAGCACGATACGTCTACAGTTACCGCGAGCGGGAACCCTTTGGGCTGAAGAACGAGCAATTGCGTAAATGGATAGCACGCGAAATGAGCCACAAGGACTCATCCATCGTAGGGGCCTCAAAACTCAATCTCCCCGCGATACAAGAGGCAGAGCGGATGATAGCGTCGGTTAAGAAAAATCTGTCCAAGGTTACTGCACCAGCTATTGTGATACACGCACAGGAAGACGATGTCTCTTCACCCCGCAACGCGCATTATGTACATCAGCATTTAGGTTCTAAGACCAAGGAGTTGGTGATATTGCATAATAGTTACCACATGATCACAGTGGATAACGACCGGGAGCAAGTGGCCAACGACACCATCCGATTCTTTGCGGATAACCGTGATAATACTGTAATTTAATTAAAAAAATACGCAGCGGCATTCTGATACAATCCGCGCGCTTTTCAACATAGGGGGGGCTCAAATGAGTTCGCTAGCAACCATACAACGCATGATGGTCGAACAATTTGACCTCAAGATCGAAGATCTAACGCCAGACGCAGAGCTCGAAAAATTGGGCATAGATTCGCTTTCCGTGATCGAATTCATGTTCACGCTGGAAGATGAGCTAAAGATCAAGTTATCAAATGAACACGTAGAACTCAAGACCATACAAGATGTGGCGAACTCAATCGACAAGTTGATTGCCGAACAAAAAAGCGCTACCTGATACACACCATGTCTCGCCGCGTCGTCATCACAGGTCTGGGCATACTTTCACCAGTCGGCAATGATATCCAGTCGTTCTTTAGCAACCTCATTGCGGGACGCTCAGGTATTCAACGCTTGGACGTTCCTTTTCTTGAGCGTCTAAGCACACGTATAGGTGCTCAAGTTAAAGGGTTTGTGCCCACCGAGCACTTTACCAAGATGCAGCTGACCAGTATGGAGCGTTTTAGCCAGCTGGCATTAGTCGCAGCCACTCAAGCAGTAGCTGATGCTCAATTGGAATTAAGTAGTGATGAACTGTCACGCGCTGGCGTAATGATGGGTTCTTGCTTAGGTGGCGCGAGCTCTTTGGAAGAAGGCTACGTGGAGATCTTCACGCGCGATACACCGCGCGTCAAACCGCTTTCAGTGTTATTGAACATGAACAATGCGGCCGCCTCGCACATCTCAATCAAATACGGTTTACAGGGTCCCAATGTCACTTACGCGACTGCCTGCTCCTCCTCTGCTATCGCAGTAGGTGAGGCCTATCGCCAGATCAAGCACGGCTATTGCGACGTAATGTTGGCAGGCGGTGCTGAAGCGATGTTTACTTTGGGTGCAATAAAAGCCTGGGAGGCACTACGCACTTTAGCCAACGAAGATGAGCATGACGCTGGCGCTTCCTGCAAACCGTTCTCCAAAGACCGTAGTGGCTTAGTAATGGGTGAAGGCGCAGCCGTGCTGGTGCTTGAAGACGCAGAACGTGCCGTCAAGCGCGGCGCCAAGATCTACGCTGAGTTGGTGGGCTACGATTGCTCTTCCGATGCCAGTCACATCACCAAGCCAGATGCATCCGGACAGAGCCGCACCATCATCAAAGCCTTACGAGAAGCCAACTTGCGACCACAGGACATCGGCTACATCAATGCACACGGTACAGCTACGCTTGCTGGTGATGTACAGGAAACGATGGCCATTAAGAATGTGTTCGGCGAGCACGCAAAGAATATCCCTGTGAGTTCCACCAAGTCCATGCACGGACATCTGATGGGCGCGACTGGCGCGGTGGAATTTATGGCAGCTATCTTGGCACTTGAACACCATGCGATCCCGCCCACCATCAATCTGCATCATCCGGATCCAGAGTGTAATCTCGATTACGTACCCAATCACGGACGCACTGATATAAAGTTAGATGCCGTCATGTCCAATTCCTTCGCATTCGGCGGCAGTAACGCAGTTCTCATCGCCAAGCGCTACCGCTAAACTTCCAAAGTACCTAGCTATGGTGTTACCCTCGGCACTCATGTAAAGAGGGACTACGACTATGCGTAAGCAGGAGCAAAACGAACAAGGCATCTTGTATGCACCATGGGAGCGTGCATTCAACAAAGTGCTCACGCCCTTCGAGCAATTCATCAACAGACAAACCACCAGCGGCATGCTGCTAATGGCAACCGCCATCCTCGCACTGATACTGGCCAACAGTTTTCTAGCACCCGCCTATCTGCATATGCTGCACGCACCGACCGGCATACACATAGGCACATGGGGCATAGAGATGAGTCTGCACCACTGGGTCAACGACGGTCTCATGACCTTGTTCTTCTTCGTGGTGGGTATGGAACTGAAGCGCGAGATATTAGTGGGTGAACTGGCTGATCTGCGTCAAGCCGCTCTGCCCATCATCGCGGCAATAGGCGGCATGTTGGTACCCGCGCTTATTTACTTGGCGTTCAATCAGTCGGGGGATGCCGCACGCGGCTGGGGCATCCCTATGGCGACCGACATCGCTTTTGCGGTCGGTGCATTAGTCCTGCTCGCTAGACGCGTACCCAAATCCCTCATCACCTTTCTGGTGGCACTCGCCATCGTGGACGACTTGGGTGCAGTGTTGGTTATTGCCGTCTTTTATACCCAGCAATTGAGTCTGCAATGGTTAGCAATTGCAGGTGGACTCGTCATCATTCTGGTATTACTCAACTTAATGGGCGTGCGCCGCATCTTGCCTTACTTCGGCGTGGGACTTTTACTCTGGTATGCGGTGCTGCAATCAGGCGTACATGCGACCTTAGCAGGCATCTTATGCGCCTTCGCAGTACCTGCACTCGGTCGTTATGATCCGGCACAGTTCAGTGTGCGCATCAAGGAACTGCTGTCACGTTACGATGCCAGCATCCAAGCTGGCAGTAACATCATGACCAATGAGTCTTTGCATGGCGTGGTACAAACCTTGGAGAGCGGGGTGCGTGGTGTACAAACGCCCTTACAACGACTCGAGCATAGCTGGCATCTACCGGTGGCCTTTTTAGTCATTCCTATCTTTGCTTTATTTAATGCAGGTATACCTTTGACCTTTGGTGACATGGGCGAAACGCTGTCACATCCTGTCATGCTGGGCGTGATGTTAGGGCTAGTGCTGGGTAAATTCCTAGGCATCACCGGTGCATGCTGGCTAGCGCTGCGCTTTGGCGTGGGACAATTGCCGACTGGCACACGTTTCTCACAAATCGCGGCCGTCTCGGTGCTTGGTGGCATAGGCTTCACCATGTCGATCTTCATCGCCGAACTAGGATTCGCCGATCAAGAGGACTATCTGCTGATGGCCAAGACCGGCGTATTAGCAGCCTCTTTATTTGCGGGCCTACTCGGCTATCTATGGCTGTGGTATCTGGGCCGCGAGCACTAGCCCAGTCGATTGTCGGCAGGATGGTAGGTAGGATCTTCCAACACGTTCACTTCTATCATGCCGCGTGCTTTATCCAACAACTCCAGACAGTCGGGGCTTAGGTGACGCAAATGCAATTTTTTGTCTAACTGGGTATAGCGGTCTGCCAACATATCGATGGCTTCTATCGCGGAGTGATCGATAACGCGTGCCTGTTTGAAATCGATTACCACTTCCGCAGGGTCAGTTGCGGGCGCAAAAGCACCTAGGAAGTTTTGCGTGGAAGCGAAGAACAATGAGCCCTTGAGTTCATAAACCTTCCAGCCATGCTCCTCAGTCGTCACATTTACCGAGATAGTCTTGGCATGCTGCCAAGCGAACACCAACGCAGAAATAATCACACCAACCATTACCGCGATAGCCAGATCGGTCAACACCGTCACCACCGCGACCGTAACGACCACCAAGGCGTCCGCCGCAGGGACTTTGCCGAAAAGGCGCAAGCTTCCCCAAGCGAAGGTCTTTTGCGACACCACGAACATCAAGCCTATCAAGGCAGCCAAGGGAATCATCTCTATCCATTGCGAAGCGAACAGGATGAAACTTAAAAGGAACAGCGCGGCCGCAATACCGGAGAGATTCTTTACCGCACCGTTGGTCACGTTGATCATGCTCTGACCTATCATCGCGCAGCCACCCATACCGCCGAAGAAACCCGTCACGATATTGGCCACGCCTTGTCCTATGCTGGCGCGATTCGGCATGCCGCGTGTCTGGGTCATGTCGTCTATCAAGTTCAGCGTCAGTAACGACTCAATCAAGCCTATGCCGGCAAGTATCAAGCTATAAGGAAATACGATTTTGAGCGTCTCCCAATTCAAAGGCACATCGGGCAGATGGAATGATGGCAAACCACCTTTGATGGAAGCTAAGTCACCCACAGTCTTGGTGTCTATGCCGCTAAAGATCACCACTGCTGAAACCGTGGCGATCGCCGCTAGGGTAGACGGAATAACATTGGTCAGACGTGGCAAAAGATAGATGATAGCCATGGTCAGTGCAATCAATGCCAACATGGTGTAGAGCTGCGCGCCCTGCATCCAGACCATAGCCCCATCAGCTGTCGCGGTCTTGAAGTGCCCCATTTGTGCGAGGAAAATCACAATGGCCAAGCCGTTAACGAAGCCCAGCATCACTGGGTGCGGCACCATGCGAATGAACTTACCAAACTTGGCTAAACCGAACAGAACTTGCAACACGCCCATCAAGACGACAGTGGCAAACAGATATTCCACACCATGCTGCACCACCAAAGCCACCATCACCACCGCCAATGCGCCGGTCGCACCCGAGATCATGCCAGGACGCCCTCCTATCAGAGAAGTAATCAAACTTACCATGAAGGCCGCATACAAACCGACTAAGGGATGTACATGCGCAACAAAGGCGAAAGCGATGGCTTCAGGTACCAAAGCCAAAGCTACGGTAAGTCCACTGAGCAGATTGGTCTTGTGTTCGGTATATGCGGATAGATTCATGTGTTGCTCCAAATAGTAAGACACGCAGCCAGATTGCGCTGCGTGACTGTTGTTCGTTGAGACTGGGAGGGCTAAGCCAACTTGAGCGTACTCAGAGTCCTGTTACGCACCTGATGCAGCAGTTCCACGTCTTCGTCTAGCGAGACACCGTAGGATGGAATCATCTGTTTGAGCTTGGTTTGCCACTCGGCACTTGCCATGCGCGCCGGATAGCAGCGTTGCAACACTTCTAACATAGCCTGCACCGAAGTCGATGCACCAGGCGAAGCGCCCAACAAGGTAGCGATGGTACCGTCTTGTGCCGTCACAATCTCAGTACCGAACTCCAACTTGCCGCCCTTGTTGTTGCACTGTTTGATGATCTGCACGCGTTGCCCAGCTGAGGCCAATACCCAATCTTCCTCACGCGCTTCGGGATAGAAGTTGCGCAATGCTGTGACGCGCTGTTTGTGCGTCGCAAGTGCCTCACCTATGAGGTAGCGCATCAAATCCAGATTATCTTTAGCCACCGCCATCATGGGCTTGAGATTGCCGCTCTTGAGCGAGCCCACGATGTCGAACATCGATCCCTCTTTGAGGAATTTTCCCGTGATACTGGCGAAGGGTCCAAACAATAAACAAGCTTGCCCATCGATGATGCGTGCATCCAGATGCGGCACCGACATCGGCGGTGCTCCCACGGGGGCTTTGCCATAAACCTTGGTCTTGTGACGCTTCACAATCTCCGGATTATTGCAGATCAGCCACTGGCCACTGATCGGGAATCCGCCGTAGCCATTTGCCTCATCTATTTTCGATTGCTGCAACAACGGCAGTGCACCACCGCCCGCGCCCAAAAACACAAAACCCGCATTGACACTGCGTACGGTGTCATCATGATTGTTCTTCACGCGCACACGCCAGCGCCCATTGGGCATCTGTTTCATACCAACGATGCCGTGATTGAGACGCAGTTCGAAGTTGCCCTGATCATGCAAAGACTTCACCAGACTGCGCGTCAAATGACCAAAGTCCACATCCGAACCATGCTTGACCTGAGTCGCAGCGACCTTTTGATTGGCGTCACGGTTATCCATCACCAGCGGCATCCACTCACGCAACACCATTGGGTCTTCGCTGTATTCCATCTCTTCGAAAAGATGATGCTTGCTGAGTTGCTCGTAACGACTGCGCAAGAATGCTACATCGTCACCCCATACCAGACTTTGATGGAAGATAGGATTGATGAAGTATTCAGGTGTCGGTAGTTGATGCTGTTCGACTAGATAGGACCAGAACTGTAGCGACTCTTCAAAGGCCGCGTTAATCTGCAAAGCCTTATCTATGACTACGCTGCCATCCGCCTGCTGCGGGGTGTAGTTCAATTCGCAATAGCCTGCGTGACCTGTACCGGCATTATTTAAACCATGTGAACTTTCGTGGGCGACTTTATTAAGACGCTCGACCATCAATATTTTCAGGGACGGGTCGAGTTGCGCCAACAGCGTACCCAGTGTGGCGCTCATCACACCTGCACCGACTAACAACACATCGACTTTATTGATATTCCGCATGGTTCCGATTTTCCTGATTCTTATGGTAGCGATTTTACTCGCCCTAGTTACGTATTCCCGCCAACATTTTTTCTAATCTTTTAATCGACACGATGACCGGTGTCTTCAATTCCTGCGCGAACAAGGACACGCGCAATTCCTGCATCATCCAGGCGAACTCCTCTACCCGTGGGTCGGTTTTATAAGTCTGACGCAACTTTTGCAGGGACTGCGACAAGGGTTGCAACTGTGCCATGCATTGCGCGTCACGCGCAGGGTTTGCACGCAGTTTCTCGATGCGCAGGTTCACCGCCTTGAGATATCGCGGCAGATGCTGCAATCGTTCATATGGCGTGCTATCGATAAAACGCTTGTGTATCAATGATTCTAACTGTGTGCGTATATCCTGTGCAGCCTGCGCATGAGACTTTATGGTGGGCAGACTCTTATGCAACGCATGATACTCAGTGAGAATACTGAAGGTAAGACGTGCAATTTCCTGCGCAATAAGCAACAAGCGGTTCTTCGCTTCCTTGCCGCGCGATACAAACTCTGCCTCATTGGTTGGCAGAGGATCGTTCAGGCAGCAGCGCTCGAAGGTCATCGCCAAAATCTGTTGCTGCAGTTCCTGTGGCGTACCTAAGGGCATATACAACATACCTAGTTTTTGCGCATCAGGCAGATTCTTCTCCATGTACTTAACCTGCTCTTTGAGCAGCAGCATGAACAAACGGCGCAAGCCGCCGCGATGCGCGGACTGCGCAACATCGCGCGTATCAAAAGCACGCAAGATTACCGCGTCGTTATCATCGACTAACGCATTAAACAAAGTGACATTCTGCCCGGCGCGTTGCACTACACGTGTGTCGGAAAACTCGCCAAAACTCCAAGACGTGCAACGCTGCTCGCTGATCAGTGCAATCTTTTCCTTGGTCGCTGCAACGATAACAGGGACTGCACGCGGCGCAAGTTCGGTATGCAGCTGCGTGAAGTTACGCGACATACCCAACTGTCTACCGTGTTCATCCAACACTCTAAAGTTCATCAACAAGTGCTGCGGCAACTGTTCCAGACGGAAGGCATCCAAGGGCACATCGAGTTGAGTTTTGTCGCGAATATAACGTGCCAGTGCAGGTAACAGCAGCACGTTGCCCGCAGGAACATCGCGACAGAAAGTAACTGAAAACTCGGGTACAGGTACTAAATTACGACGTATTTTCTGCGGCAAAGTCTTGATCAGTTGCTGCACCTTCTCGGCGAGTATGCCCGGTATCAGCCATTCACAACGTGCGGCCGAGACCTGATTGATCAAGGCCAGCGGCACGGTTAATGTGATGCCATCATCGCCCTTGCCGGGTGAGAAGTTGTAGCTCAGCGCGAAGCTGACATTGTCTATCTTGAGTTGGGGTGGGAATTGATCGGTGGTAATGCCCGCCGCCTCATGGCGCATCAAATCGTCTTTTTTCAGATACAACAATTTCGCATCTGTGCGTTCGGCATCCTTGCGCCAGGCTTCGAAAGCCGCACCGTTATGCAGTTGCGCAGGCACACGTTGATCGTAGAAGGCGAAAATCAATTCATCGTCCACCAACACATCAGGACGGCGCGCCTTGTGTTCTAGGGCTTCGATGTCAGCAATGAGTTTCTGGTTGTGCAGGAAGAACGGTGCACGAGTATCAAACTCGCCACCCACCAGCGCCTGACGTATAAACACCTCACGAGACTCTGCCACATTCATCGGTCCGTAGTGCACACGCTTCTTGGCGTTGAGCAGCAAGCCATGCAAGGTGCTGCGCTCATAGGCGGTAACTTGCGCAGTCTTCTTCTCCCAATGCGGATCGAAGTAATGACGTTTGATCAGATGCGCGCCGACTTCTTCTAACCACTCTGGTTCTATGCGTGCCATGGTGCGTGCGAACAAGCGATGTGTCTCGACCAGTTCGCCCGCCATTACCCACTTAGTGCCTTTCTTAGCCAACACCGAGTTGGAAGCGATGACAAACTTGATACCACGCGCGCCCAGATAATCGTTACTCTCCACCGTCTTCATGCCGATGTTGCCTAACAATCCGCACAGCAAAGCTTTGTGGATGTGCTCATAACTGGCTGGTTGATCATTTGCACGCATGCCCATCTCTGCGACTTGCCCATGCAACTGCTGATGCAACTCGCGCCATTCACGCAGACGTAAAGGTGACAGGAAGTTCTTGCGACACTCCTCTGCTAGCAAACGATTGGATTGTTTGTGCGCAACAGCCTGTTCGAACCAAGCCCATATCTTGATATAGGCCAGGAAATCAGAGCGCTCATCGGCAAAGCGCTTGTGTGCAGCATCCGCAGCTTCTTGCCTTTCCTGTGGACGCTCGCGAGGATCTTGTACCGACAAGGCGCTAGCAATGATTAGGATTTCTGTAAGGCAGTGATACTGCCTACCCGCCAGCAGCAGGCGCGAAATCTTGGGGTCAAGCGGCAACTTGGCTAACTCATGCCCCAGCTTAGTCAGCGTGCGCGCTTCATCTATCGCACCCAATTCGCCCAACAATTGATATCCATCGGCAATCATGCGCGGTGTGGGCGGCTCTATGAAGGGAAACTCGGCGACTTCGCCCAGATTCAAAGCGCTCATGCGCAGAATGACGGTGGCTAAAGAGACGCGGAATATCTCGGGGTCGGTAAACTCGTCGCGTTGTATGAATTCAGACTCTTCGTACAAGCGCACACAGATACCGCTCATCACACGACCGCATCGACCCGCGCGCTGATTGGCTGCTGCACGTGAGATCTTCTCGATGTGTAGCTGCTCAACCTTCTGGCGGATGCTGTAGCGATTGACCCGCGCCAGACCACAATCAATCACATAGCCGATATTGGGCACAGTAAGAGAAGTCTCGGCCACATTGGTGGCGAGTACCACGCGCCGCTGTCCGCCAGTCTTGAACACCTTATCCTGCTCGGCTACCGACAAACGTGAATACAGCGGCAACACCTCTATGCCCTTGGGATGATGTTTACGCAGCACTTCAGCAGTGTCGCGTATCTCGCGCTCGCCCGGCAGGAACACCAGCACATCCCCTCTTAAACCGCCTGCCGCCAGCTCATCGAGCGCACTACTAATGGCTTGCGGCACATCCTGCGCCTCACCTTCTTCGCTGATTTGCAAAGGTCGATAGCGCGTCTCTACTGGGTAGCTGCGTCCAGACACTTCCACCACCGTCGCACCAAAATGTTTGGCGAAACGATCTGCGTCCAAGGTCGCCGAGGTAATGATAAGTTTGAGGTCGGGGCGACGCGGCAATAATTGTTTGAGATAACCGAGCAGGAAATCGATATTGAGCGAGCGCTCATGTGCCTCATCGATGATAAGGGTGTCGTACCTTCTCAGCATAGGATCGCTGTGTATCTCTGCCAGCAAAATACCGTCGGTCATCAACTTAATGCTGGTATCCGCCGACACCTTGTCGTGGAAGCGCACCTTGTAACCGACCACACCACCCAACTCGGTTTTCAATTCCGCAGCAATTCTGTTCGCCACGGTGCGCGCCGCTACTCGGCGCGGCTGCGTATGCCCAATACACCCCAGCACGCCACGTCCTAACGTCAGGCAAATTTTGGGCAACTGCGTAGTTTTGCCCGAGCCCGTTTCTCCGCACACGATGATGACCTGATGATCACGAATCGCGCGCGCCAAATCCTCGCGCTTGCCGACCACCGGCAAGTCTGCGGGGAACTCTATGGCAGACAGACTTTCCAGTCTCGCCTTGCGCTTTTGCGCGCTGACTGACAAAACAACTTCCACCTACGCCTCACAAAGGAAAAGGCTCGCAGTAATGCGAGCCTTTTTGTTGGTGGGTCCGGTCGGACTTGAACCGACGACCAAAGGATTATGAGTCCTCTGCTCTAACCAACTGAGCTACAGACCCGAAACTATCACACTATTTTAACTTTATTTCTCACCATCCAAGAAGCTCTTTAGCTTTTCGGAACGTGAAGGATGACGCAATTTACGCAAAGCCTTGGCTTCAATCTGACGGATACGCTCGCGGGTCACATCGAACTGCTTGCCAACTTCCTCTAAGGTGTGATCTGTATTCATCTCGATACCGAAACGCATACGTAATACTTTCGCTTCACGCTGAGTCAGACTATCCAAGATATCCGATGTCGCACCACGCAGACTCTCATATACCGCCGCATCAATAGGCACAGTGGTGTTGGAGTCCTCAATGAAATCACCGAGGTGAGAATCATCGTCATCACCCACAGGTGTCTCCATAGAGATTGGCTCTTTGGCGATTTTCAGAATCTTGTGAATCTTGTCTTCCGACATCTCCATCTTGATCGCCAAAGTCGCCGCATCTGGCTCCAGACCAGTCTCTTGCAATATCTGACGCGATATACGATTCATCTTATTGATGGTCTCAATCATGTGCACCGGTATACGGATGGTGCGCGCCTGATCCGCGATGGAACGCGTGATGGCTTGACGTATCCACCAAGTTGCATAAGTCGAGAACTTATAACCACGACGATATTCAAATTTATCCACGGCCTTCATCAGACCGATGTTACCTTCTTGGATCAAATCCAAGAATTGCAAACCACGATTGGTGTACTTCTTGGCAATTGAAATCACCAGACGCAAGTTCGCCTCTATCATGTCGCGTTTTGCGCGACGTGCTTTGGCTTCGCCATTAGTCATCTGCTTGTTAATATCTTTCAAATCCTTGATCGGGATACCAACACGTTGTTGCAGATCAATCAGATATTGCTGCTGTTCAATGATGGCGTAATCCAGACGTCCCAGTGCTTCCGTATAAGCCTTCTTGGTTTGCAACTCCTGCTTGACCCAATCCAAGTTAACTTCATTACCCAAAAACACCTTGATGAAATGTGGGCGTGGCATTCTAGCCTTATTCACACATAGGTCTTGGATTGCACGCTCGCAACGGCGCACTTCTTCCACTAGACCGCGCATGGTGTCGCACAAGGCATCCACCTGTTTCGCTGAGAAACGGAAATTCATCAGCATCTCAGAAATGCCAGACTGCAATTTGTCGTATTGCTTACTGCGGTAGCCATACTTCTCGTATGCCTTACCCATTTTATTAAACATATCCGCAATGACTGCGAAACGTTCTAGTGCATCTGCCTTGAGTTGCGCAAGGTTGGCAGCAACGGCGGCGGCGGAAGCTGCTTCGTCTTCCTCCTCATCTTCATCCTCTTCACCGTCACTCTCCTGACCAGAGTCTGGCTCCAATGCAGCGGAGATCGTCGCAGCAGCAGCAGCAGCTTCGGCTTCGGCTTCCTGATCAACGAAACCATCAATCAAGTCATCTACCTTGAGCTCGTCTCGTTCAATCTTGGCAGCCAGCGCCAATATCTCAGCGATGGTCGCAGGACAAGCTGAGATCGCCTGAATCATGTGCTTGAGACCTTCTTCGATACGCTTAGCGATCTCAATCTCTTTTTCACGCGTGAGCAAATCCACCGTACCCATTTCACGCATATACATGCGCACAGGATCAGTGGTTCGACCGAATTCAGAATCTACCGTAGAGAGTGCAGCCTCAGCTTCTTCAGCAGCATCTTCATCTGCCACCGCTGGCGCAGCATCACTCATAATCATGGCTTCGGCATCTGGTGCGACATCGCACACTTTGATACCCATGTCGTTGATCATGCTCGCCACGCTTTCGATCTGCTCGACCTCAAGCATATCCGGCAGATGGTCATTGATCTCTGCGTACGTAAGGTAGCCGCGCTCCTTACCCAAAACGATCAGGGCTTTTAAGCGGGTACGACGCGCCTCCAAATCGAGCTGGGGATCGACCGTTACCGCCACAACCGCGACGGGAGTTTTTTTGTCTAGTTTTTTCTTATCTTTAGGCGTTGCCATATTTATTTCCTGTACATGTGAACGCGGAAAAGCGGCGGATTATACTCGAAACTTGCTCCGATATCCTAACCTCTCCTTGCTTTATCTAATTCGGTTAGATGCTTACATGTGATAGATGCACTACTAAGACCTGCGCAACAATTGCATATACTCATCCACTTCTTCTTTACTTAGACTAGACAATCCGGATTGTGTAATTTTGTCCTGCAGCCTAGCGAATCGCTCACGACGCGAGGCCTCAGAAAATTTATTTAACAGGCCTGAAAACTCGCCATCCACATCGAATTGATCGCCCCAGCTCATCATCTCGGTCTGCGCCGCAGTGATCGCTTTCTCATGCTCCGTACCTTGAAACATCTGTGTCAACACTGCGCTACTAACCACAAAATCATTTTCCCTCAGCATTGCCAACAATGCTTGCAATAGCGCATCTTCCGCAACCGAGTCATGCCAGGCTTGCGGAATGTCGCGCGCCAATTCTGGCTTGGCCAACAAGCACTGCAACATACGCTGCTGCAGACTCGCGGTCGGCGCACGACTGCTTTTTTGCATCACTGGTCGAGGCGCTCTTGCGACAGGACTCACTTGATACAAGGCCTCCAATTCCGCCTGACTCACACCTGCCAATATCGCGACTTCTTTGCGCAACAATAAGGCGGTGGTCGGTGCAGTAATTGCAGTTAGCAAGGGTTTGGCATTCTGCAACAACTGATTGCGTCCTTCTTGCGTGCGCAAATCCAACTCAGAAGATATTTCCCGTAACAAATAGCTAGACAAAGGCATCGCCTCTTGCACATAACGCTCAAAGGCATCATGACCAAACTCGCGTATATAACTATCAGGATCATGTTCCACCGGCAGAAACAAATAGCTGATGCGCTTACCATCCTGCAAATGCGGCAAAGCATTTTCCAACGCGCGCCAAGCGGCCTTTTGTCCGGCCTTATCACCATCAAAACTAAAGACGATGTGATCCGAAAGACGCAACAATTTCTGCACGTGATAAGGCGTAGTCGCGGTGCCTAGTGTCGCTACTGCATAATCAACGCCATGCTGTGCCAGCGCCACCACATCCATATAGCCTTCAACGACCAGCACACGTTGCAGATTGCGTATCGACTTCTGCGCCTGAAACAGACCATACAACTCATGGCCTTTTTCAAACAGCGGGGTCTCGGGTGAGTTCAGGTATTTGGGTTCACCCTTGTCGAGTATGCGTCCACCAAAACCTATGCACTGACCACGCACATTAATGATAGGGAACATGACACGATCACGAAATCTGTCGTAACGCTTGCCTTCTTCGTTGCTGACGACTAAGCCCGTCTGTGTCAACGTCGTTTCGTTGTAATTGGGAAATGCCGCCGCTAGATTCTGCCAGCCATCCGGCGCATAACCGATACCGAAACGCGCGGCGATCTCACCACTCAGTCCGCGTCCCTTCAAATAATCTATCGCCCGAGTAGAGGATTTCAATTGTTCACGGTAATAGCGCGTCGCTACTTGCATCACCTCGTACAAATCAGGCGCGACTTTGTGCTGCGCCTCCGCATTGGCATTGCGCTCATGTGGCACTTCCATGCCCACACTGCGTGCCAATTCTTCTATGGCATCTACGTAACCCAGACCAGCGAATTCCATAATAAAGCTGATGGCCGTGCCATGCGCACCACAGCCGAAGCAGTGGTAGAACTGCTTGCCTTGACTGACGGTGAAAGACGGTGATTTTTCGTTATGGAAAGGACAGCATGCGGCGTAATTCGCGCCGGCTTTTTTCAACTGTACGTAGCGCTCCACCACATCGACGATATCGACGCGATTGAGTAAGTCTTGTATGAAACTCTTTGGAATCACAGTCGTCCGCCCTTTCCAAGCTGAGTGGTACGCCTATGTTACGGAGGATTACTTGGAGAGTTGCGCCTTGATCAGGGCTGATACTTTGCCCATATCAGCCTTGCCAGCCAGCTTGGCTTTGAGCACGCCCATCACCTTACCCATATCTTGAGGCCCAGTGGCACCGGCCTCCGCAATGGCAGTCGCTACAGCCGCAACAACCTCTGCTTCAGAGAGTTGTTGCGGCATGTAGTTAGCCAACACGGTCATCTCAAATTTCTCAACTTCTGCCAAATCCTGACGACCTGCCGCTTCGTATTGACTAATGGAGTCACGGCGCTGTTTGTTCATCTTTTCGATGATGGCGACCACATCCGCATCCGACAATTCGATACGCTCATCCACCTCACGCTGCTTCATCGCTGCGAGCAATAGACGAATAGCACCCAGCCGCCCAGCTTCTTTGGCGCGCATGGCTGCTTTCATATCATCAGTGATTTGTTGCTTAAGAGTCATCTTGGCATCGCGCCTCGCAGCGGCGATAGGGAACGCTTAGTACAACTTAGGAGGCAGAGTCTGACTCATGATGCGTTTGTAATGACGCTTCACAGCAGCAGCCAGCTTGCGCTTACGCTCAGCTGTTGGCTTTTCGTAAAACTCACGTGCGCGCAAGTCTGTCAACAGACCTGTCTTTTCTACGGAACGCTTGAAACGACGCATTGCTACTTCAAACGGCTCATTCTCTTTTACACGTACTGTTGTCATGAACAAACTACCTTCTACCAAAAATTCGAGGGCGCGATTCTAGCAAAAGCCTTAGCCCGCCACAACCGATATTTAAATATGTGCTTAATTAATCGTGATACGGGCGAATTTACGTTTGCCTACCTGCGCGACGACGACCGTGCCTGCCATAAGCTTCAACGCTTTATCGCTGACTTTGTCGCCATCGAGCTTGACCGCATCCTGATCTATCATGCGCATCGCCTCGGAAGTGCTGGCAACTAGATTGGCCTGCTTGAGCAAATGCGCGATGCCAATCTGACCATCTGTACTACTTACGCTCAGTTCAGGCATGTCATCCGGCAATACACCTTTCTGGAAACGCGCCTCGAATTCCGCCAGCGCATCCACTGCCGCTTTTTGCGTATGAAAGCGTGCGACGATTTCTTGCGCCAACGCAACTTTGATGTCTCGCGGATTGCGACCACCTTCAACCTCGGCACGCCAAGTAGCGATTTCGCTCAGACTGCGGAACGACAACAATTCCAAGTAGCGCCACATCAAGACATCCGAAATGGACATCAACTTGCCGAACATATCTTGTGGCGTATCGGTGATACCCACATAGTTACCCAAAGATTTGGACATCTTGTTGACGCCATCCAAGCCTTCTAACAAAGGCATGGTCAACACACATTGCGGCGCTTGACCAAAGTGTTTCTGTAATTCGCGCCCCATCAGCAGATTGAATTTCTGGTCGGTACCACCCAACTCTACGTCCGCCTTCAAAGCGACCGAATCATAGCCTTGCACCAAGGGATAGATGAACTCATGGATGGCGATGGGCTGATTGCCTTTATAGCGCTTGGAGAAATCATCTCGCTCCAGCATCTGCGCCACAGTATGTGTCGCAGCCAGTTTGATCAAATCGACCGCGCTGAATTTATCCATCCAAGTGGAGTTGAATACCACCTCAGTTTTATCAGGGTCCAAGACCTTAAATACTTGCTCACGATAACTTTCCGCATTGGCTAGCACTTGCTCACGTGTCAACGGTGGGCGAGTTGCATTCTTACCAGTGGGATCACCTATCATGCCAGTGAAGTCACCAATCAGGAA
Organism: Burkholderiales bacterium; assembly: GCA_038327315.1. GTDB lineage: Bacteria > Pseudomonadota > Gammaproteobacteria > Burkholderiales > Gallionellaceae > Gallionella. The sequence continues at coordinate 39,892 of JBBQKX010000007.1, forward strand.
TAAAGCATGATGACCCATATCTTGAAGCTGACGCATCTTATTGAGCAGCACGGTGTGGCCTAGGTGCAGATCGGGTGCAGTCGGATCGAAACCGGCCTTGATACGCAGTGGGCGCGACTGTGCCAACTTCTTGATCAGCTCCGCTTCTATAAGTAATTCATCCGCGCCGCGCTTAATGACGGACAACGCCTGCTGTTGTTCTATTTCATCCATATTTCTTTATTTAATTCAGCGTCGCTGATAAATACAACCGTTTATGTGTAAATTTATGCCGCTCATCAGAACTGAGCTGCCACTCGATTCTTCTGCTTGCCGCATATCTGTTGGGTTTTGCTGCACCCAGCCTTTCTGGTAAAGTGCGCACCTATTCGAAAATGTAGCACGTTGTCTATATATGTATAGACAACTTCAGGAGGCGCGAATGTTAACCCAAAACCTACTCAGCCAAGAACGCAAAATGAAATTGCGCTGGTTTGTAACCTTATCCACCATGCCTTTATTGGGTGTTGTGACTGCTTTTGGCTTGGTGCCACAAAGCGAGATCGGTCTGAACACGACCCAAGTCACTGTACAAGAGATCCCCTTACACATCGCCCCCGATTCAACTACAACTGCTGCTAGCTTCTGGCGTAATGAGCGCGTACAACGTGGCGATACGGTTGCAGAAGAATTGCGCCGCATGAACATAGATGATGCTGCAGCGAGCAATTACCTGCGTACCGCCAGCGAGGCCGAATCATTTCGTAAGCTTGCCGTAGGTAAGGAAATGCAAGCCGAACGCAGCGACAACGGCAGCCTAATCAGCTTGCGCTACTTGAATGACAATGGTGACCAAGTCACCATCACCAAGCAAGATACAGGCTACAAACTTCTAACTGAAACAGCGCAGCTAGAGAAGCGCTTGTTCGTGCGCACCGGCGAAATCAAAACCAATTTGTATGCAGCAACGGATGCCGCCGGCATGCCTGATGCTGCAGCGCGTCAATTGACCGAACTATTCAGTGGTGATATTGATTTCCACCATGATCTGCGTCGCGGCGACAAATTCACCGCAGTCTATGAAATGGAATATAAGAACGGTGCCTTGGTACGTACTGGACGCATACAGGCTGCTGAATTCGTCAATCAGGGTCACACCTACCGCGCAGTATATTTCCAGAGTGATGCCAACCATGGTGATTACTACACGCCCGAAGGCAAGAGCGTACGCAAGGCATTCTTGCGCTCACCTATCGAATTCTCCCGTGTCAGCTCTGGATTCACTACCTCACGCTTCCATCCAGTGTTAAATAAGTGGCGCGCGCACAAAGGCGTGGACTTTGCCGCACCTACGGGTACTGGCGTTAAATCCACAGCAGATGGCGTAATCGCCTTGGTCGGCAAACAAAATGGTTATGGCAATGTAATCATGGTGAATCACCAAGGTCACTACACCACGGTCTATGGTCATCTATCACGCTTCGCCAAAGGCCTGCATAAGGGGGAGCATGTTGCTCAAGGCGAGATCATCGGTTATGTGGGCATGACAGGCTTGGCCACTGGCCCACACCTACATTATGAATTCAAGGTCGATGGGCAACAGCACGATCCTTTGCGTGTCGCTTTGCCAGATGCCAAGCCTATCAGCAACGCGCAGTACGCAGCTTTCAAACCTGTAGCCGATAGTTTTGTTGCACGCTTGGAACTGTTACGCAACACCAACTTGGCCAAACTAGACTAATCCTCTCGTGCAGCAGTATTACATCGGTCTGATGTCAGGAACCAGCTTGGACGGCGTAGATGCCGTCCTTGTTGATCTAAGCTCCGACACCCCCCTTTTACTAGCTCAGCATTACCTTCCCTTTGCAGATGCGTTACGCGCAGAACTGCTGGCACTACATCTACCCTCCGACAATGAATTGCATCGCTGCCAGCTGGCAGGCAATGAGCTGGCACGTCTATATGCAGCCAGCATCATCCCTTTATTAGCGCATACAGGCATCAATACTCAGCAGATACGCGCGATAGGCTGCCATGGCCAGACCATACGTCACAGGCCGGAGAGCGCTTACACACTACAGATAGGCAACGCCTCACTGCTCGCCGAACTTTCCAACATCTGTGTGATAAATGATTTCCGCAGCCGTGATATCGCAGCGGGGGGGCAAGGCGCCCCCTTAGTTCCAGCATTCCATGACCGCCTGTTGCGCCACCCAAATCTCCATAGAGTGATCCTCAATATTGGCGGCATTAGCAATGTGACCAACCTTTCCCCGCTCTCGTCTACCTCAGGCTTCGATTGCGGTCCCGGCAACCTGCTCATGGATGCTTGGTGCTTACAACATCAGGGCAAGTCTTACGATGCCAGCGGTGCTTGGGCGGCGAGCGGCAGCGTATTGCCAACACTCTTGGAGCAAATGTTGGCCGAGTCTTATTTTGCCGATCCGCCACCCAAGAGTTGCGGGCGCGATCTGTTCAACATGGGATGGCTCAACGAACTCTTACAAGGTAATGAACGGCCCGAAGACGTGCAGGCCACATTGCTTGAACTGAGCTGCTACAGCATCGCTCAAAGCGTAATGAAATATTGCTCCGGCGCGCAAGAGATCTACCTGTGTGGCGGGGGAGCGCATAACCACACATTAAGTACCAGACTGCAACAGCTATTGCCCACCGTACAAATCGCAACGACTGAAAAGCTTGGGGTAGATGGTGACTATCTAGAGGCGATCGCCTTCGCCTGGCTGGCTCAGCAAACAATATCCGGATTGCCCGGTAATTTACCAAAGGTCACCGGCGCTAGACACAGTTGCATACTGGGTGCAATCCATCAGGCATGAAAAAGGGGCGCTAAGCGCCCCTCTTCTTTACTGCAAATGCTAGCTAAGCTTTATACCGAGAAAGATGAACCACAACCACAAGTAGTCGTCGCATTCGGATTCTTGATAACAAACTGAGAACCTTCCAGACCTTCCTGATAATCGATTTCAGCTCCGACCAAATATTGGAAGCTCATAGGATCAATCAGCAACTGCACACCGTTCTTGTCTAACACAGTGTCATCTTCATTGGTCACCTCGTCGAAAGTGAAACCGTATTGAAAACCAGAACAGCCACCACCGCTGACGAATACACGCAGCTTCAGATCGCTATTGCCTTCTTCGGTAATCAGCTCTTTTACTTTATTTGCCGCGTTGTCTGTGAATACCAACGGGTCTTGCATTTCGGTCATTGCATTCATGTTCTACTCCTTAAAAATTATCCCGCCTTGTTGTTCGACTTCAAAGCGATCACTTTGTCTTGTTCAGCATTAGCGATATGTAGCAAACGGCCATCTACTACCGCCCCCAACTGTATTTCTATCGTATGGTAATTCACATCACCTACAACCTTGGCTTTACTTTGTAACTCTAAGTACTCGCTCGCGGCAACCGTACCATTGATCAAACCATTAGCAACCAGATGCGTAACATGCACACTACCATTGATTTGAGCTTGTTCACTCAGAACCAAGGTACTAGGCTTGCCCGGTGTCGCAACAACGTTGCCATTGACCTGACCATCAATACGCATACCGCCGCTAAAGTTCAAATCACCCTCGATGATGGTACCCGAACCGATCAATGAGTCGATGCGATTCTGTGGCTTGCTGTGTTTGGAAGAAAACATCAGGTACTCCTTATCAAATATTCTTATGTTGGTGCGACACTTTGTCTGACCTTAGGTTCACGCGCACCAGAATTATCAAATACTCTAACTTGCACACTCTCAAGTTGAGCATTTACCGGTATGTGCAGACTCTGCTCGATACGCTGATAATACTTGAAATCTAGTTTGAATTGAGCACTATCCGCTTGATTTTCTGGAAACACCACATTAGATCGTTGGCCATTCTCGACGATGGTCGCAACCAATTGGTAAGTCCCTATGAACGCCTTTGCTCGCTGTCCACCTTGCACCAAGAGGAAACGTGCACGGTACTCGCCAACCATGGGATCAGGGTCCAAACGCAAACGATGTATGCCTAATTCACCAACTTTTCCCTTAGCTTCGGTTAGATTCTGGAAGAAGGCTAAATCCTCTTGCAGATGCGCATTATCATCGTTCAAGACCTTCAACTGCTTAGCAGTCTCTGCATTACTGGCATGATTTATCTCAATCTGCTGCTCATACTGGGCGACTTTACTATTGAGTAAAGCATTCTCATGAGTCAGCGTATCGACCTTGGTGTGTAACTCTTCCAGCTCTTGTCTGGTTTGACCTCTATGAAAACCAGCAAACTCCAAACCACTGTCATATGCCCACCATGCCATGGCTATAGCGGCCAACACAAATGGGATGTAAATAGACCAGCGTACATACCAAGCCACGTGCGGACGCACCGAAAGCTGGGTGGCATCGATGCTGAACTTGCGTTTGATCTTGCGATATATCATGGCAGCAAGGGGACTATATTCAGTGCGGTGGTCTCAGGCAGATCGAACATGATATTCATATTCTGCACTGCTTGACCCGCAGCACCTTTGACCAGATTGTCGATGACAGACAGGATCACCACCGTGTCACCGCCCTGTGGCCTATGTACCGCGATACGGCAACGATTTGAACCGCGCACCGAACGTGTTTCAGGATGACTACCTGCTGGCATCACATCGACAAAAGCCTCATCCTTATAACGCTGCTCGAACAATGCCTGCAAATCCACATCGCGTGTCAGCTTGCCATATAGCGTGGCATGGATACCGCGTATCAGCGGTGTCAGATGCGGCACAAAGGTCAGACCGACTTCAGTGTTTTTCACCCGCGCCAAACCCTGCTTGATCTCTGGCAAATGACGGTGACCCGCAACACCATAAGCCTTAAAGCTATCAGAAGTTTCAGCAAACAAAGCTCCAATTTCAGCCTTACGCCCTGCACCCGAGACACCTGATTTTGCATCGGCAATCAGATTACCCACATCGATTACGCCTGCTTCCAGCAAGGGGATAAAACCCAGTTGCACAGCAGTTGGGTAACAACCAGGATTGGCAACCAGACGTGCGGCCTTAATCTGT
>JBBQKX010000008.1:0-44551 GCA_038327315.1 Burkholderiales bacterium
CCAAGCTTTTATTCAGGAGAATGGGGTGGAACTGGAGAGCAAGGGAGCTACTGCTATCTAAATCTGGGGGCCGATGGCTGGGGATGGGTGCTCATCAATGGCGGGGCAGGTGATTGGCTTGGCGCACGAGTGCAATGGCGTAACCGGCATCAAACGCTTGAGATCGAAAAGGCCATACCCCTCCCCTTCTCAAGCAAACAACGGGTCATGCCATTGGAGACATTTGTGCTCCGCAGTGAATTTAATCAATCCCTGAGTTTGACCTGGAGCGCAAAGTCTCCTGGTTGCCAACTGCAAAGAATCGAAACAACAGCACACCACCTCAATCGGGCACGCAATGCCATTGAAGGATTGCTGCAGAGCGAAGGTAAGCGATGATGCGCCAGAACCCCTATTGTTGGATCGTTCGCCTTTCCTGGCCTTTGCTTGGGGGTGCTTGGGGCGCTTGGCTGGGGTATAGGGGCTACGTTCATCTGCCGTCTTACAATGCAGATAGCGCTGGTTCGCTTCTCGTATCCGTCTTTTTTCTCTTTTTCGCCGTGGTTGGTCTTTTCGCGGGCGCGGCGTCAGGTGCGTTGATTGGCGGATTGGTTGAATGGTTTTTGCGGCGTTCTGGTGCCAGGATTGTTACCGCTTTGAGTGTAGCGACCTTGGTCAATGCCTTGCTACTCTGGCAAATCGTCGATTTCATCCAAGTAAAATACCCAGGATTGCGCGCGAACAGTGGCATTAATTCACAGGCGCTCATCCCTGCTGACAAGCGCTCCTACCAGACCTGTTCATCTCCACGTCCAATAGATCCTAGAGAACGCGTGAGCTGGGACGCTGAATGTCGCTGAGCTACAGAAAAGCTGGCATATGAACATGAAAGTGGCTAACTATTTAGCCCCGATTATCGAGAAACTGAGATAGCAACTAGAGTGGATGGTTTTTGCAACATTGCAAAAGCAATATACTCAACGAGGACAGAGCTATATGCGAATATCAACCATTGTGTATGTGTTCAGCTCCCAGCCTTGGCGTAGCCTGATACTCGCTTTACTTTCATTGCTCATAGCCTTGCTGTTTCTTAGTGGCTTGCTTCCCCCAGCGCAAAAATACCTTCCTGGTCACGAGTGGTTCATGGCAATCATGTGTTCAGGTTTGGCTCTGTTCTTAGTCATTTGCGCTGTCATCGGCTTTCGCAAACGCGGCAATCGCAACTAACGGTGCCGCTTATAAATTAGCTCGCGTGTTGTGTTGTGCGAAAACCAGCTAGAAACCGTGCTCTGATTTTCCTGAATCTGCGCCCTTACTTCCTCGGCTTATGCGGTGCATTGGCAAACAGCAGGTCGTACAACCATCTCGGTAATACTTTCAACACACGTCCGACCAAGCCCATCTGCCACGGGATGACAGTGAATGAAGTCTGACGTTCGATAGCGCGCGCCATGCGTGCTGCCGCGACAGGTGCATCCAGCATGAAGGGCATGACGTAGGGGTTGTGTGCGGTCATAGCCGTGCGGATATAACCGGGACAGATGGTGACGACTTTTACGCCCGTGCTACGCAGTTCCACACGCAAGGATTCCAGATACGAGATTGCCGCCGCTTTGGACGCAGAATACGCACCCGCGCCGGGAAGTCCACGAAAACCTGCCACACTGGCGATGCCTACCAATGTCCCTTTACCCGTAGTGCGCATCGCCGCAACGAAGGGCTGGAAGGTCTGCACCATGCCCAGCACATTGATGTCCATTACTTGCCTGAATGCCTCACTGTCCTCTGCGTATTCGGTGAGCGTGCCGACACTCACACCCGCGTTGGCGATGACGATGTTAGGCACACCCGCACGCGCGATGAAATCCGCTGCTGCTTGTTGCAGTGCTGCCGAGTCACGCACATCGAGTGCGTAAATAAAAACTTGTTGGGGAAATTCTTGAGCGAGCGCATCGAGCAATTCACCGCGTCGAGCAAGCGCTGCAACTATTGCACCCCGCTGCAGATAGTGCCGCGACAAGGCCAAGCCTATGCCGCTACTTGCACCTGTGATGACGACATAGGATAGCTGAGTCTTTGGTGGTGATTGGGTCAACGGCATTGAGGAGTAGATGCGGAGTTCCGTTAGTAGCAGGAAACTAAATGGGACTCAGTTAATGCGGAGGTCTGCATTGACTGAGTCCCAAATTCTAACTTTAGCGTTTCTTACCGGCGCGTTCTTTGCGCACTTTGGCGATGACTTCGTTCAGTGCACGGATGGTGTCTGCGGGTTGCATACCGGTGATGACGTATCGACCATCTACCACCAGTGTTGGTGTGCCTTGGATGTTATACGAACGGATCAATTGCTTGGCGCGTGCCACCCTGCTTTGTACACTGAAAGATTGGTACGCAGATGAGAACTCGTTCTTGTCCACGCCCTTCTTAGCCATGAATGTACTGATAGTGTCGAGGTCATACAACGCCACTTGATCGACGTGTATTGCCTTGTAGATGTCTTCATCCAATTGATGGCTCTTGCCCATAGCCTCCAAAGCATAGTAGGCGGTTGCCATAGGCTCTGCAGATTGACGGAAGATGGTCGGAACAAAATCGATTTCCACATCAGCTGGTTTACTCTTCTCCCATTTGGCGAGGAAAGGGTGCAGGTGGAAGCAATGGCCGCATTCGTAAAAGAAGAATTCAAGCACTTCAATCTTCTTGGTGGAAGTGTTTTGAGCAGGATCTAACAGTGTGTAATCTTTGCCCAGTTGCGCTTCAGCATGTGCGCCTGTTGCCATGAACACTGCAACGACCATCATCAGACTATGTAGAAATTTTTTCATATTCGGCTCCTGTATTAATTTCTATCGATAAATATCTAAGGGGTAATTCAAATTTACATCTATTGAACACGCATAGGAGTGCTGTTGATGCCTTTTAGTTGCAACTTCGCCCGTGCTTTATTCATTTCTTCCGCACTTTGATAGGGGCCGGTACGCACTCTGTGGAACACGCCTTTATCCGGGATGTTCGCCGCCAGTACAGTGACTTCCATGCCATCCATCAGCAATCCAGCCTTTAGTTTCTCGGCTTCTGCCTCGTTCGCGAAAGCACCTGCCTGCAGGTAGTAGATGCCCTTAGTGACTGGCTTTGGGGTCTCTATGATATTTGAGGTATTGGTCTTGGCGACTGCTACAGGTTTGTTCACCACAGGCTTGGCCGAGTCCTGCATCGGTAAGCTGGGCGCGTCCTGCTTATCGGTCAGCACCTTGTAAAACTCAAACCTAGGCTTAGCATCTGTTACTGATGAAACCGCTGCGTTCGCCTGCTTGGTAACCTCAGAGGCCGCAGCTTTAAGCTGTTCTGTCAGGGCAGATTGGCTGGCTGTGGCCTGCTTGCTGACAAAGGGGCTAGGTGCCTTCATCGTGTACCAAGCCAGCGCGGCAGCGATGCCGACACCGACGATCAAACCTAATAGGAGTCCCACCATCAGCGGACTGCCCTTACCTTCTGCACCCGCTCTTCTGCTCGTACTTTTGCTCATTTCACCCCTTCGAATCACATGTGCTGCGGTGCACTCACACCCAACAGCGCTAATCCATTACGCATCACTTGCGCGGTCGCCGCGATCAAAGCCAAACGTGCCAACTTAAGCTTCTCATCATCAACCAAGAAGCGCGACGCATTGTAGTAGCTATGGAAATCAGCCGCCAAATCTTTTAGATAGAACGCAATCTGGTGCGGTGCGAGGTCTTGTGCCGCTGTCTCTATCGCTTGTGGATAGTCGATCAATTTTTGCAACAGGGTGGTCTCGTATTCGCTATCGAGCAGACTGACATCGGCCTGATTCAATAGTTCAAGCTCACCCGCCCATTGACTCAGCACTGTATGGATACGTGCATGTGCGTACTGGATGTAGTAGACGGGGTTCTCATTGCTCTTGGATTTCGCCAGATCGATGTCGAACACCAACTGCGTATCGGGATGACGCGCCGCTAAAAAATAACGCGTCGCATCACAACCAACTTCTTCAATCAGGTCGCGCAGCGTCACATAGCTGCCCGCACGCTTGGAGATCTTCACCTCCGCGCCATCCTTTAACACGGTCACCATCTGGTGCAACACATACTCGGGCCAGCCCTTGGGGATGCCCACATCCAAAGCCTGCAGGCCTGCGCGCACGCGAGTGATGGTGGAGTGATGGTCAGCGCCCTGCTCGTTGATGACGCGCTTGAAGCCACGCTGCCATTTCTCGTTGTGATACGCCACATCCGGCACGAAATAGGTGTAGCCACCATCAGTCTTGCGCATCACGCGGTCTTTGTCGTCACCGAAGTCAGTAGTGCGTAACCACAACGCATCGTCCTGCTCGTAAGTGTGACCGCTGGCAACCAAGGCCGCCACAGTCGCTTTGACTTTACCCTCGGTGTACAAGGATGACTCCAACGAAAAAACATCGAACTGCACGCCAAAAGCCTTGAGGTCCAAATCCTGTTCACGACGCAGATAGGCCACGGCAAAATGGCGTATCGCTTCTGCGTCCTCAGGGTCACCCGACGCTTGAGCATGCTGGTCGTCAGAGTCCACTTTCTCTTTAGCCAAATAGGCACGCGCTACGTCTGCAATATAGTCGCCGCGATAGCCCGCTTCCGGCCATGAAGGATCATCAGGCGTGATGCCCTTGCAGCGCAGTTGTACCGACAAAGTCAGGTTGTCGATCTGCACACCCGCATCGTTGTAGTAAAACTCGCGCGTCACATCCCAACCCGCCGCATCCAAAAGGCTGCACAAACAATCGCCCACTGCCGCACCGCGACCATGGCCCACGTGCAACGGACCGGTAGGGTTCGCTGAAACGAACTCCACGCCGACCTTGCGACCTGCGCCTACCGTGCTACGACCATAGGCCGTACCGGCTTGCAGCACACCACCGACTACAGCCTGCTTAGCCGAGGTGGTTATGAATACGTTGATGAAGCCCGCACCAGCGATTTCGACCTTGTCGATCACTGCAGAAACTGGCAATGCTGCAATCAGGGCCTGAGCAATCTCACGCGGTGGCCTGCGCATCACCTTGGTCAATTGCATTGCAAGGTTGCAGGCGTAATCACCGTGGGCAGATTGCTTAGGGCGCTCCAACAATATTTCAACGGAGGAATCAGGCGCGACTACACGTTGCGCTTGCGCAAATAACTCGGTCAAATGGGATTTGAAATTCAATACGGCAGACATAACGCTACTGTTGCAAAAAAGGGGGCCGATTATAGCATTGCAGTGCGAAGGTTCCTGTTGCGCGCTTACAACGCCCCGGCGAATTCTCTATAATTACCTTCGCTCTAACCACCACTCAGTACTCACATGTCAAAACTGCGTACCATGACTCGCTGGAAAGCTTCGGCATTACATTTGTCTATCAGTGCAACCATCGCACTGATCGCTCTCACTTTGATGCTCACACTTTGGTTCGCGCCACCGTTCTTTTCAGCGGCAGGAGGTAAACAAGTACTGCTTATCATGTTGAGTGTAGACGTGTGCTTAGGACCACTCATCACCCTCATCATCTATAACGCCAAAAAGAGTCGCAGAGCACTACGTTTCGATTTTTCCGTGATTGCCATCGTGCAGTTCACTGCACTAATCTACGGGATAAACGTGATGTTCCATGCGCGACCTGTGTTCGTGGTTTATAGCAAAGGGTCTTACGACATGATTGTTGCAAACCAATTGGATATTGCGGATGTGAAGCAGGCGCTACTTCCCCAATACCGCACGCTGTCCATCAACGGCCCTGTCTATGTCTATTCAGAGTTACCCAATGACATTGCAGAACGGAACAAGGTGGTATTGGCTGCATTCAATGGCAAGGATCTGCCCTTATTCCCTAAATATTATCAGCCCTATGCGCAACATGGCCAAGCAGCAGGCCTTGCCGCACATGACTTGGGTGAATTGAAAAAAATCAACCCTGGGCATGAAGCGGAGGTCGATGCTGCGCTAAAAAAAGGTGGCTGGAAGGCTGGCGAGGTAGGGTTCTTGCCGCTACGTTCGAAGTTTGAGGATATCGCGATGATCGTCAATAGGGCTGACGGCAAAGTGCTAACTTCATTACAACTCAACCCTTGGGCAGACGTGGTGCAACCAATCACAAAGTAAATTTACAGCAACTTGCCCGGATTCATGATGCCTTGTGGGTCCAGCGCCTTTTTGATGCTACGCATCAAGTCCAACTCTATCGCACTCTTGTGATTCCGTATGGTCTCGCGCTTAAGCTGTCCTATGCCGTGCTCGGCACTGATACTGCCCTTCAACTCATCAATGACCTGATAGACCCGCTCATTGATTTTGGTCTCCTCACTGGCGATGAAAGTCTTGTTACGTTCTTTATCAGCCAAGGAGACGTTGTAGTGGATGTTACCGTCACCCATGTGCCCGAAAGCCAAGATGCGCACATCTGGGTAAGCCGCTTTCAGGGACGCGCTCGCATGCAATAGAAATTCAGTGATGCTGCTGATGGGGACAGATACATCGTGTTTTATGCTGATTCCTTCACGCTTCTGTGCCTCGCTGATATTGCGCCTTAGCTTCCACCACTCCTCGGCTACTGCCGCATCTGCTGTGATCTGAAAATCAAAACGAGATGTGGTAAAACCGGTGATGGTGTCGCGCAAGGACTCTTGTAACAAGGACTTGGTGGCATCACTCAATTGCACCAACAGATACCATGGATACTTACTGTCAAAAGGCTCTTGGGTCCCGTCGATATTTCTCAACACCATATCTACACATTCGCGTGACATCAGTTCGAATGCACTCAGAGTGTTTCCACAATTCTTGCGCACCAGTTCCAGCGTCCGCGTCGCCGCAGTGACCGTGCCCACACCTATCATTGCTGTGACCGTGGTCTGTGGCTTAGGAAACAGTTTTAACACCGCCGCTGTCACAATACCCAAAGTACCTTCCGCACCTATGAAGAGGTGTTTGAGGTCGTAACCAGTGTTATCTTTGCGCAGTCCGCGCAGTCCGTTCCAAATTCGGCCATCGGGCAATACAGCTTCTATGCCTAACACCATCTCGCGCATATTTCCGTAACGCAACACGCTTATACCGCCAGCATTGGTGGAGATGTTGCCGCCGATCTCACAGCGATCAGCAATCGCGGTCAGTCCAAGAGGAAATAAGCAGTCGTGTGAGTCCGCCGTTGCACGAACCGATGCCAAGGTACAGCCAGCTTGCACCGTCAGTGTCTGATTCTGCGGATCAACCTCCAATATCCCGTTCATCCGCGACATATTTAGCACCACTTGTTTGCCTTTAGGCAGAGGAACGCCGCCGCCACACAAGCTGGTGTTACCGCCCTGCGGGACGATGCTAATATTATTTGTCGCGCACCACTTCACTACTTGCGAAACTTGCTCGGTATCAGCCGGAAACACCACCGCAAGAGCGGTGCCGCTATAGCGCCCACGCCAATCCTCGCTGTAGGGCGCAGTATCTGCCCCTATCAGGACAGCCTCCGCGCCTACGATGCGCTGTAGCTGCTCTATCATTTCAAAGGTGGGTGGTCGCTAGGATCAGCCGGACGCCTCAAGAACCAGATTTGATACAACGAGATCAGGATCTGCGCGGCCATGGAGAAGCCCAAGATGGCACCGGCTAAAATCACCACCATGGCGTAATGAGAGTCCCATTTGGTCAGGAACCATGACGCAACGTCGATGAATACCGCCAGCATAGGCGAAACCACCAAGAAGCGTTTGAAGTGGACGTTGATCTCACTCTGAATGAAGATCCAGCCCAAGATGAACAATAAGATACTGATGCCAAAAAGATGGATGTGGGAGAGCTTCAACAAGCTGGCCATAGACATTCCGGTATCTACCGAAGATACCTTGTGTATACCTGCATAAGTGCTGAAATCAGGCAGATTCATGCCCGAACTTGCCACGTGACAATTCAAACAAGTCTTCTGCAAGATAGGTTTGATAGTCGGTTCGTAATGATCTTCTTCACCGCCATCCTTGAGCCAAGCAACGATAGATTCTCTGTCATCATCGCTGATGAAGCCTGACATCGGGCCGCGTATCGCTGCTTCCAGACGCGTACCGCTGCGGTTGCCGTAATAACTGTTCGCCACATCCTCTACCGAGAGTCCCGGCTTGCCGTCGTTCATCTCGTGTGTGACGTAAAGATAGGCGGTCGCCATCAAATAACCCAAACCTATCAGCAATAGGAATGACGTATAGAGCAATTTTTCGCTGATGGTCTTGGTATAAAAACGATGGATGGACATGGGTATTACCTGAGGATGAATTTCAAGCCCAGCACTCTAAAACTCTAGCGGGTCGATGTCTAGCGCACAACGCAGTTTAGTTTGTAATAATCCGTCTAAAGCCTCTTGCCAGGCCCTGAGGAATTGTTGTATCCCGCGACGGCTACTTGCCTGTATCAGTAATTGAGCCCGTACATGGTTGGCGCGACGCGCCAAGGCTGAGGGTACGACGCCCATGACCTCGACCTCATGCTGCAAAGCAAGTGCCGCAACCCTAGCCTTGCCTAGGTATTCATAAACCTCGCTCTCGATCTTGCCCTCGGCGCGTAACATGGCTTGGAACATGTATGGAGGGAAACCAGCCATCTGCCGCTCTGCCAACTGGCTGGCAGCGAATCCGTCAAAGTCGTGAGCATGCAGAGCAAGGTACAAGGGGTGATCAGGGAAGTCAGTCTGGATGATTACGCTGCCCGGCTTATCTGCCCGCCCTGCTCTACCTGAGACCTGCACCAATTGAGCATATAGCTTCTCCGCTGCGCGGAAGTCGCTGCTGTAAAGCGCGCTATCGGGATTGAGCACTCCCACCAGCGTCAACTCTGGAAAGTCATGGCCCTTGGCCAGCATCTGCGTGCCAATGAGGATGTCTACTTCGTTAGCGTGTATCTGCTCGCGCATGGTCTGCCAAGCGCGCTTGTTGCGCGTGCTATCGCGATCCACACGCAGGATGCGTGCTGCAGGAAAATGCTCACGCAATATTTCTTCTACCCGCTGCGTGCCGCTGCCCACTGGATGCAAATCGGCATTGCCACAATCCGGACAGGTTTGCGGTACACGCACTTGATGTCCACAATGATGGCAGCGCAGGCGCTGGTCTTTAAGATGCAGCACCATCTTGCTCGCGCAATGCTTACAGTCCGACAACCATCCACAACCACCACACATCAGCACTGGTGCATAACCGCGTCTGTTGATAAACACCAAACTCTGCTCTTTGCGTGTGATACGTACTTCGATCTCACGTAGCAGGTTCTCGCTGATGCCGGAGTGCATGGTGGTCTGATGGATATTGATACAACGCACCACCGGCAACTGCGCTGTAGCCGATGCGCGCTGACTCAATTTTAGCATCTGATAACGCCCGATCTGAGCGTTATGGTAACTCTCCAACGAAGGTGTGGCCGAGCCTAAAACGATGGGCACACCACGTTGGCTGGCGCGAAAGATCGCCACGTCACGCGCCGAATATCGCAAACCGTCCTGTTGCTTGAAGGAGCTATCGTGTTCTTCGTCCACGATGATGAGCGATAGATTGGGTAACTCGGCAAATACCGATAAGCGCGTACCTAGCACCAAGCGTGCAGCACCAGACTGTGCCTGTTGCCAATTCTCTAAGCGTGCCTTTTCGCTTAAACCACTATGCAGGCTAGTCAGCCGCACATCTGGGAAACGACTCAGAAAATATTGCTCCAATTGTGGCGTCAGATTGATCTCGGGCACCAACAACAATATCTGCCCGCTGCCCATTCGACCAAGCTTAGGGCAAGCTGTTAAAAATTGATGGATGAGATGCACATAAACCTCGGTCTTGCCGCTACCCGTAATGCCATGCAACAAGTAGCATCCATAGCCTGACGAACGCGTGACAGCATCCACTGCGAGTTGTTGCTCACAGGTCAAGATGTGCGCGTTGTCGAAAGTATGCTGTGCCGCCTCTACATTCATTGCCACTGAGTCGCCTGCAACTCCCATAGCTGGCTCGTCGTATTGTTCTATCCAGCCTTCCACCAGCAGCGCTTTCACAGCTGCTCCCGCTGTAGCAGATATGCGCTTCATCTCCATCATCGTGCATGGCTTGATTGCGAGTTGTTCCAGCAGCTTGCGCTGTACCGCTTTGCGCTTAGGGAACACCGACATATCCAGTGTCATGCCAGTCTCGCTCAAGCGGTAAACCACAATGTGTTTAATAACGATAGGTTCCGTGCTACGCAGTCGTGTCGGCAGCGCGGACAAAATTGTTTGGCCTATGGGGTATCGGTAGTAGTCACTGCAAAATTTCAACAAGCGCAGTAACTCTGATGACAAGGGCGCAGTGTCGTAAAAAACTTGCGACACGGGCTTGATACGTGCGGCATCCATTTCAGATGTGGCGACACACTCCATCACCACCCCGACCAGCTGCCGCTTACCGAAAGGCACAAGTACACGCTGCCCTATTAAGACCTCGACGGCCTCTTCCACCGTGTAGTCAAACAAGGTGCGTAAAGGAATATCAAGCGCGACACGAACGATGGGCATTAAGGATTGAACTGAGAGGCTGAACTAGGCGTGTGTTATGTGTAGTTATAAATTGCCACGTAATGGGTAGTTTCTAGCTGAGGGTTTTTCACAGCAGTGATCGTCAGCCACATTGGTAATGTCTGTCCGCCATTGGTCTTGATGCGCACTTCTCCACTCCATGAACCATTTTGTAATATTTGCTGCCACATCTTTTCGTAAAAAGGCTGGCTCTGGCGACCCGACTTCAGGATGCGTGGATTTTTGCCGACTATATCTTCCAGCTTATAGCCTGTGATGTTGAGGAACATCTTATTGGCCCGGACAATGTTGGCTTGCGCATCGGTAATGAGTATGGGGTCTTTAATCTCCAGCGCCACCGCCGCCACGCGTAACTCACCTTCAGCTTTGATACGCTGGTAGATGTTTTGCACCAAGGGACGGAACACCAGCAGATAGAAGATGGGAAATAACAGTGCCGAAAGTAGCGACGCATCGAGCAGCGTACTAGCCAACTTAGACATTGGTGGCAATGCTTCCAGTAGATACATCACGAGCACTTCGATGATAAACACCGAGCCAATTAAGACCGCCAATAACCAAGTCACAGAATGTTGTGGCTTCTTCTTAGACCCAATTTTTTGAGTCAATTTACTTTCAGACATATTCTTGTCCTCCTTAACACTTGCCTTCATTGTCTCTCAGAAATGAAAAAGCCGCAGGGGTTTCCTGCGGCTTTTTCGTACTAGATATTCTATTTAGATCAATGGTACTTGCGACTCAGTTCGTGCACCGCTGCAACCAACGCTGCTGCATGATCTGGGTTGGTGTGTTGCGAGATACCATGGCCCAGATTGAATACATGGCCGCTACCGAAGCCGTAACTACCCAATACTTTTTCCACTTCGGCATGAATCGCATCAGGAGAAGCGAACAACACAGCAGGGTCGATGTTGCCTTGAAGCGCAACCTTATGGCCGACCTTCTGACGAGCGATGCCGATGTCCATGGTCCAATCAAGACCGACCGCGTCACAACCTGTGTTAGCGATGCTTTCTATCCACAGACCGCCACCCTTGGTGAATACGATAGAAGGGATACGCACGCCGTCCTTCTCTTTAATCAGGCCGTCTACGATACGCTGCGTATAGGCCAGTGAGAATTCATGGAATGCAGCGTGAGACAAGACACCGCCCCATGAGTCGAAGATCATCACGGCTTGTGCACCCGCTTCGATCTGCGCGTTCAGGTAATTGATAACAGCCTGAGTCGTCACTTCTAAGATGTGATGCATCAGTTTAGGTTCGTTGTACATCAAGGTCTTAACTTTGGCGTAGTCATCACTACCGCCACCCTCAACCATATAGCAGGACAAGGTGAATGGACTGCCAGAAAAACCAATCAACGGCACGCTGCCATCCAATGCTTTGCGTATCTGCGTCACAGCATCGGTCACATAGCGCAGGTCCTTGTCGATGTCAGGAACGCGCAGGGCTTTAATCGCAGCTGCGTCGCGCAATGGGCGTTCGAACTTGGGACCTTCACCTTCGGAGAAGTATAGGCCTAGGCCCATCGCATCTGGCACAGTCAAAATATCTGAGAACAAGATTGCCGCATCCAAGGGGAAACGCTCCAATGGCTGCAAAGTCACTTCGGTCGCAAAATTAGGGTTCTTGCACAGACCTAAAAAGCTGCCTGCGGTTTTGCGCGAGGCGCGGTATTCAGGCAGATAACGGCCCGCTTGGCGCATCATCCACAACGGCGTGTATTCGGTAGGTTGACGCAGCAGTGCGCGCAGGAAAGTGTCGTTCTTTAATTTGAAATTCATGTTTTTCTTTTCTGTAAATTTTAAAAAACTGTGAAGGGTGTAGGTCGGCGGCTTTGCCCCCTATAAGGGAAAGGGAGTGCGGAGGGTTTTACCCTTTAGCCTTCCCTCTTCATTCTTCTTACTATCGTGGCAACACCGACGAACCCATCAAAAACTCGTCGACTGCGCGAGCACATTGACGGCCTTCGCGTATCGCCCAGACAATCAGTGATTGACCACGGCGCATATCACCCGCCGTAAACACCTTGGCCTTGCTAGTTTGATAGCAAGCTGCGCCATCTGTCGTTGCCTTGATGTTGCCGCGCCCATCCTTCTCTACGCCGAAAGCATCCAGCACTTTTGCTACTGGATTGGTGAAGCCCATCGCAAATAATACCAAGTCGGCCTTGACATCGAATTCGCTATTAGGGACTTCGACCATCTTGCCTTCTTTCCACTCCACACGTACGCAACGGAGGCCCTCGACCTTACCGTTGCTACCGTAGAATTGTTTGGTAGACACAGACCAATCACGATTCGCACCTTCTTCGTGTGAACTGGAAGTGCGCATCTTCATAGGCCAGTTAGGCCACACCAAAGATTTATTTTCCTTCTCAGGAGGACGTGGCATCACTTCGAATTGAGTCACGGACACTGCGCCGTGGCGGTTGGAAGTACCCACGCAATCGGAACCGGTATCACCACCACCAATCACTACAACATGTTTACCAGTCGCCTTGATCTGATCTGGAATTACATCGCCTGCATTGACTCGGTTCTGTTGCGGCAAGAAGCTCATCGCAGGATAGATGCCACTCAGCTCACGGCCGGGCACAGGTAGATCGCGCGGTGTTTCTGAACCACCAGACAAAACCACTGCATCAAATTCAGCCAACAACTGATCTGGCGTCACTATGCTGGTCGACATATTGTTGACGAAACCAAGATCGCCATCTGTACCGACGAACACGGACGTTTTGAAAGTCACACCTTCCGCCTCCATCTGCTTGATGCGGCGGTCGATGTGTGACTTTTCCAACTTGAAGTCAGGGATGCCGTAACGCATCAGACCACCAATGCGGCTGTTCTTTTCGAACACAGTCACAGCATGGCCTGCACGCGCGAGTTGCTGAGCAGAGGCCATACCTGCCGGACCTGAACCTACCACGGCGACCTTTTTCCCGGTCTTCTTAGCTGCTGGCATAGGAACGACCCAACCGTTCTCCCAGCCTTTATCGATGATAGCGTGCTCGATGGACTTGATGCCCACCGCGTCATTGTTGATGTTCAGTGTGCAAGCTGCTTCACAAGGTGCAGGGCAAACACGACCCGTGAACTCAGGGAAGTTGTTGGTGGAATGGAGAACATCCAGCGCATTCTTCCAATCACCGCGGTAAACTAGATCGTTCCAATCAGGGATGATGTTGTTGATCGGACAACCTGAGGTGCAGAAAGGGATGCCGCAATCCATACAGCGAGCACCCTGCACCTTGGCTTGATCGTCACTCAAATGCAGCACGAATTCTTTGTAGTTCTGAACGCGCTCCGCGACTGGCAGATTCTCTTCTGACAGTCTATCGAACTCCATGAAACCGGTTGGCTTACCCATTATGCAACCTCCAATTCTTTTGCTTTTTGCGCTGCCATGTCCTGTAAAGCGCGGCGATATTCTGTCGGCATCACCTTGATGAAATTGGGCAGGTATTGCGACCAGTTTTCGAGGATCAGACGTGCACGCTCACTACCGGTGTACATCAGGTGCTTCTCGATTTGTTCACGCAAGGCATGTTCATCCGCCTTGTTCAGGTGATTAAAGTGCACACGGCCATGAGACTCGACTTCACCGGTTTCGCTGGCATCGACTTCTTCTAGCACTGGCTCCAATGCCACCATGGATAAGTTGCAGCGCTTCTCGAAGTTGCCGTCTTCATCCAGCACGTATGCCACACCACCCGACATACCTGCCGCGAAGTTACGGCCAGTCTGACCCAGCACGATGACCATGCCGCCTGTCATGTATTCACAACCGTGATCACCCAGACCTTCGACGACTGCAATCGCACCTGAGTTACGTACCGCGAAACGTTCACCCGCCACGCCGTTGAAATAGCATTCACCTGAGGTCGCGCCATACATCACGGTGTTACCCACGATGATGTTCTCGTGAGACACCAGCTTCGCTTCGCTAGGCGGCATGATGGCGATACGACCACCGCACAGACCTTTACCTACGTAGTCGTTACCTTCACCGCGTAACTCAAACGACACGCCGTGCGCCAAGAATGCACCAAAGCTCTGTCCCGCAGTGCCCTTGAATTTCACTTGTATGCTGTCTGCCGGCAAACCGACCTGACCGTAACGCTTAGCCACTTCGTGCGACAACATGGTGCCCACGGTACGGTTGACGTTGCTGATCTTGCTTTCGATGACCACAGGCTTTTTATCGTTCAACGCGGGCTGTGCTTGCGCAATCAGCGTGTTGTCCAATGCCTTCTCTAACTCATGATCTTGCGTGCTGTCGTGACGACGTGCAACACTGGCTGGCATCACCGGCTGATGGAACACTTTGGAGAAGTCCAGACCTTGCGACTTCCAATGCGCAATCCCCTCTTTCACATCCAGCAGATCGCTACGACCGATCAGATCATCAAACTTGCGGATACCCATCTGCGCCATCAGTTCACGTACTTCTTCTGCAACGAAGAAGAAGTAGTTCACAACGTGCTCAGGCTGACCGGTGAATTTCTTACGCAGTTCTGGGTCTTGTGTCGCCACACCCACCGGGCAGGTATTCAGATGGCATTTGCGCATCATGATGCAACCTTCCACTACCAGCGGTGCAGTCGCAAAACCGAATTCATCCGCACCCAACAACGCGCCGATTAGCACGTCACGACCGGTCTTCAACTGACCATCGACTTGCAAGGCAATACGGCCACGCAACTGGTTCAGCACCAGCGTCTGCTGCGCTTCCGCCAGACCGAGCTCCCACGGCGTACCTGCATGCTTAACCGAAGAGAGTGGGGATGCGCCTGTACCACCGTCGAAACCGGAGACTACGATATGGTCTGCTTTCGCTTTAGATACCCCTGCTGCCACCGTACCCACGCCCACTTCGGACACCAACTTCACAGATATGGACGCTGTCGGATTGGAGTTCTTCAGATCATGGATCAACTGAGCCAAATCTTCGATGGAGTAGATATCGTGATGCGGAGGGGGTGAAATCAGCCCCACGCCCGGTACTGAAAAACGCAATTTAGCGATGTACTCGGACACCTTGCCACCTGGCAACTGACCTCCCTCACCAGGCTTAGCACCTTGCGCCATCTTGATCTGAATTTGGTCTGCACTGGATAGGTATTCAGCTGTTACACCGAAGCGACCGGACGCAACCTGCTTGATCTTGGAACGCAACGAGTCACCGGCTTGCATTTCGCGATCAGCGAAAATACGGCTCTTACCGATAATGTCGGACAACATCTCGCCGCCCTTGAATGTCTTGAAGCGTGCCGCATCTTCACCGCCTTCACCTGTATTCGACTTACCGCCGATACGGTTCATTGCGATTGCTAATGTGGTGTGCGCTTCAGTCGAGATTGAGCCCAGCGACATCGCACCCGTCACAAAACGTTTAACGATCTCTTTTGCGGAGTCGACTTCTTCCAGTGGCACTGCTGCGCCAACTGATTTGATATCGAACAGGCCGCGCAGAGTCTTAAGCTTAGTGCTCTGATCATTGATCAGCTTTGCGTATTCCTTGTAGGTCGCTGCATTGTTGGTACGTGTCGCACTCTGCAACTTGGCGATACTATCCGGTGTCCACATGTGCTCTTCACCGCGCACACGGTAAGCATACTCACCGCCCGCTTCCAAAGCGTTGCTTAACACTGGATCGTTACCAAAGGCACTGTGGTGTGTACGGACAGTTTCTTCCGCAACTTCCTTCAGCGAGATACCTTCGATCTGTGTCGCTGTACCAGTGAAGAACTCCGCCACGAAACTAGCGTTCAAACCGATGGCTTCGAAGATCTGTGCGCCGCAATATGATTGGTAAGTCGAGATGCCCATCTTGGACATGACTTTCATCAGACCTTTATTGATTGCCTTGATGAAACGCTTCTTAGCATCTTTAACTTCCACATTTGCTGGAAGCTTCATGTTAGCGATAGTCTCGTATGCCAACCATGGGCATACCGCTTCCGCGCCATAGCCTGCCAGCAAGGCGAAGTGATGTACTTCGCGCGCAGAACCTGTATCGACCACTAGGCCTGTGCTGGTCCGTGAGCCTTGCTTAACCAGATGCAAGTGCACTTTGGAGCATGCAACCAGCGCGGGGATAGCAATACATTCAGCAGACATTGCACGATCAGACAAAATCAACACATTGTAGCCATCAGCCACCGCTTTATCTGCAGCAGTACACAATGCCTTGACGGCTGCATCACAGCCTGCTGCACCTTCCGTGACCGGATAGGTAATATCCAAAACTTGTGAGCGATATTGACCCTTAGTCAAGCTGTCAATGTTGCGCAGTTTAGCGATGTCTTCGTTGGACAATACAGGCTGGTGTACTTCTAGACGCAAGGTCGGATCAGTCTCATCTATACCCAGCAGGTTTGGCTTGGGACCGATGAAAGAAGTCAACGACATGACAATCTCTTCACGTATCGGATCAATCGGTGGGTTGGTCACTTGCGCGAACAACTGTTGGAAGTAATCGTAGAAGGAACGGTTTTTGTTAGACAACACTGCTAACGCGGCATCCGTACCCATGGAACCCGTTGGCTCTTCGCCTGCACTTACCATAGGAGCGAGGATGAACTTCACGTCTTCTTGTGAGTAACCAAATGCCTGCTGCGTATCCAGCAACGACGCATTCAATGCTTGCTTGCCTTCTACTGTTGGCAAATCAGCTAGGAAGTAGCGTGACTTCTCTATCCACTGGCGATATGGCTTAGCTGTGGCGATCTGATTCTTCAGTTCGCTGTCGTCGATGATGCGACCCGCTTCCATGTCGATTAGGAACATCTTGCCCGGTTGCAAGCGCCATTTTTTGACAACCTTATCCTGAGGAATAGTCAACACACCCATTTCGGATGCCAGCAATACCATATCGTCATCGGTAATCAGATAACGTGCAGGACGCAGACCGTTACGATCCAGTGTCGCACCTATCATGCGGCCATCTGTAAAGGCGACTGCTGCTGGGCCATCCCATGGCTCCATCAACGCTGCGTGATATTCGTAGAATGCGCGACGCTCTTCGTCCATCAATGGATTACCAGCCCATGCTTCTGGGATCAGTATCATCATTGCGTGTGGCAGCGAATATCCACCAGCAACCAGTAATTCCAATGCGTTGTCGAAACATGCCGAGTCGGACTGACCATCTACGATTAGTGGCCACAGTTTTTCCAGATCTTCACCCAACAAATTTGATGACATCGCAGCATGACGCGCAGCCATCCAGTTGACGTTACCGCGCACGGTATTGATTTCACCGTTATGTGCAATCATGCGGAACGGATGTGCCAGATCCCAAGTAGGGAAAGTGTTTGTGGAGAAGCGTTGGTGCACCAGCGCCAACGCACTGACAACCGTTGCATCTTGCAGATCAAGATAGTACTTGCCTACTTGATCAGCCAACAACATGCCCTTGTAAACGATGGTGCGTGATGACATAGAAGGGCAATAAAACCCTGTGCTCTGTTCACCTAAGCCGCGTACCGCATGTTCCATAGTCTTCCGGATCACGAACAGCTTGCGCTCAAATGCTTCTTGATCAGCGCTCTTTGATGCGATGAATACCTGACGTACCACAGGCTCGACCAGCTTGACGCTCTCACCCAGAATGGAACTGTCTACTGGCACATCGCGCCAACCCAGCAGTGTCTGTCCTTCAGCGGCGATTTTGTCTGCCACTATTTTTTCGCATGCTGCACGTGCAGCCGCATCACGTGGCAAAAACAGCATTCCCACGCCATAGTTACCTACTGCAGGCAAATTTACATTTATCGCAGCACATTTCGTGCGCAAGAATGCATCTGGCACTTGCAGCAAGATACCCGCACCGTCACCCGCCAAAGGATCTGCACCCACCGCACCACGGTGCGTCAGATTCTCCAGAATCTTTAAACCTTGACTAACCATCTCATGGGTCTTTTTACCCTTGATATGGGCGACAAAACCCACCCCACAGGCATCGCGCTCTTGGCGCGGATCGTACAAACCTTGCTGCATAGGCAAAGAAGAATTGCTCACGGCGTTCCCCAGATAATTTCTAATGACTCGAATCTCAATACAAAAAAATGGCGACACACGTCGCCATACCAAAACAAATACAGAAGCGAAAGGGCGGGAATCTTACCTTTTCTAGAGGTAATGGGCAACAACTCAAGCTGGGAGCGGATCCCGCAGGTCGCGTATATCCTCACTAGAAGTCGGATATTTTACGGAGGCAGATGTGCATTAAATAGCCGTGTCCGGCCAATTCGAGTTAAAAATACGGGCGACAGAACCAATACTTAAGAACCAATTATTTTTTATTTAAGTGCTTGATTGACTTCAATCAGATCAGCTTCGCTCAAATTACCTACAGCTGCTTTAAGTCGTAGCTTGCTGACCAGATAATTATATTCCGCCTGATACAGGTCACGGCGTGTGGAATACAGTTGTTGCTGTGCATTCAGCACATCTAGATTAGTTCGCACGCCGACTTCTTGGCCGGTCTTGGTAGCTTCCAACACGCTGGCGCTCGAAACGAGTGCCTGTTGTAGCGCTTGTACTTGTGCCATACCGTTCACCACACCAAAGTAGGCTTGGCTGGTTTGCAAGGTGATATTGCGTTTTGCGCTTTCTAATTCCTGCTTGGCTTTTTCATTGTTTGCATCTGCCTCGCGCCATTTGGAGTTGACCGCGCCACCTTGGAATAATGGCATGTTCATCTGCACACCGATGTTGGTGTTGCGCACATCACTACCCAAGCCAAAGGTGCCGCCGTTGGCATAGCTCTTGCCGTAATTCGCAACAAGGTCAACTGTAGGGTAATGACCGCCGCGATTTCGATCGACTTCCTTCTCGGCTATTTGACTGGCCGCCTGAGCAATGGCTAGTTGCGGATTGCTGTTCTGCGCATCCGCTATCCATTTTTCCATGTCAACAGGCTGTGGCATTTCCAGCTTTAGTTCACCTTCCAAGCGTTTGAGATGATCCGGCAAACTATTGGTCAATTGCTGCAATACGCGACGTTTGATTTCCAAATTGCTCTGCGCGGCAATTTCTTGTGCCCCGGTTAAATCGTATCTTGCCTGAGCCTCATGCGTGTCGGTGATAGTCGCACTACCCACTTCAAAATTGCGCTTAGCTTGGCCTAGCTGCTCAGTGATGGCGACTTTTTGCGCCTGCGCCAATTGCACACTATCCTCTGCAATCAGCACATCAAAATAGGCTTGTGCAGTTCGCAAAACCAAGTCCTGCTCAGCGGTGCGGTACTGCGCTTCTGCGATTGCGGTCTGCAATTCTGATTCACTATATGTCGTCCAGTTTTGCTGGCGATACAGCGGCTGCACCAAATTGACGTTGTAGCCGTGTGAGTTGTAGCGGTAATTACCACCCAAAAACATCGGCGGCTGTGCGGGACGATATTGAATATTAGTGTCGTTCAACGTCGTATTGGCGCTGAGATTGACCGTAGGCATCAACAAAGAGCGCCCTTGTACGACTTTCTCTTGCCCAGCCTGTTGCGATGCGTAAGCCACAGCGATCACAGGATCATTGGCCTGCGCAGCATGAAAGGTTTCCAGCAAATCGGCAGCCTGGGCGCTGCTAGCAGCAGCAAGTAGCGTAAAAAGGAACAATGGTTTGAGTGTCATGGCTGGGCTCGCAACATATTAGGATTCTCTAATGCTACATTGATGCGGGACTTTACGCAAACTTCGCCAGCCTTCAACTCCTTAGAATACGAAGCGTTCAGGCTGCTTGGCATTTTGCAAAGCAGGTACAGAGGTTTCCATAATAGTCACGGATTCAAACACGCCATCGGCTACGCACTTAATCAAACGTGCCTGCATGACAGGTGCGTCACCCACGATGGCGAACATACGACCGCCAATCTTGAGGCTATTCTGGAATGCTGCCGGCAGTACTGGCGTAGAACCGGTCAATACGATTGCATCATATTGCTGCTCGCCCCAACCCTGAGAGGCATCGCCGACTTCCAAGGTGATGTTGTCGCGGTGATAGCTGGCCAGATGCTGTTTGGCCATCGTATTCAATTCGGGCACGATCTCTACTGAAGTCACATGGCCCGCCAGTGTCGCCATCAAAGCAGTGAGGTAGCCACTACCCGTACCAACCTCCAAAACCTTGTCACTACGAGTCAGATGCAATTCCTGTACTGCACGCGCTTCCAGCTTAGGTGACCACATTTGAGCACCAGAACCGAGAGGGATCTCCATGTCCACGAAAGCCAACGCACGCTGGGATTGCGGCACGAAGTGTTCGCGGCGGACCTGGTTCAAAAGCTCAAGAATGCGAGACTCCAATACATCACAAGGACGTATTTGCTGCTCAATCATATTGAAGCGTGCTTGTTCCATAGCGTTCATTCCCTCTCCCGATCTCGTAATTATTTGTACCACTTAAGGTCGCGCAGTATATCAAGTTGAGCCGCCTAGGCTCAACCTTAGTGCAATTGCCCTATTCCTAGCTCATATTCCTATTTCCATGCTCAGCGGTGCTACGTTGTTCACGACAGCGAACAAACGATCTATATTGGGGTGTTTACCGACGTGCAACTTGGCATCCTCGGTATGCTCAGCATAGATCGCCAGCCCTTCCTGAGCTGCCTCCACCGTAATACCGCCCCACTTCTTATATAGATGATGGTAGACACGTATAGAGCCTTGACTACCTTGCTTGTTCTCTATCGTCCCATTCACACTGCCGTCTTGGTTGAAGAGTTCAATGCGCTGAACGTGTTCAGACAACTCCAAGGTGGGCAATATTTCACTGAACTTCTTAGTATTCGTCATAATATTCCTGCTCAGCGCTCAGGCACCCAGCGTATCCGCGATGTAAAGTCGGCAATAGTAACCGACAGCTATGTTGCTTGAAAATGGGTCGAGCTTGCATCGTTTCCGCATTCTTAAAATATTAGGCGCATTCTTTTAATGCCTGTATAGCAAGTCCGCACAACATCTCCAATCGACTTAGTTAATTCATTTTTTAATCTATTTGCAGTGTAAGTGCGCGAGCTCTAATATCAGATGCGCCTTGCCTTTCTTGCCTATTTCCAGTAACTTGCGACCCTCGCTAGGGGTCTGCACGTATCTCGATACATCGCAGTGAGACACACCCTTTGAACCTGTACGGGTCATGCCGTCGTAGGGAAGCATCCACCGATGCCCCCGCTTTTTTGGAGCATCAAATGAACGCAAATCCCCAATTTTTAGCCACTGCCGCCCACGTCGATGAGGCTGCTATCAAGCCGTTGCCGAACTCGCGCAAAATTTATGTGCAAGGTTCGCGCCCCGACATTCAAGTGCCGATGCGTGAGATTTCACAAGCCGAAACGCCAGACAGCATGGGCGCTGAGGTCAATCCACCAGTATACGTCTATGACTGCTCAGGCCCCTACACCGACCCTAAGGTCAAGATTGATATTCGCTCCGGTCTTGAAGCGATGCGCGAAGCTTGGATTGTCGAACGCAATGACACCGAACAACTCTCTGCACTGACCTCCAAGTATGGTCAGCAGCGTTTGGATGATCCAGAGTTGGCTGAGATGCGTTTCAATCTGAGCCGCGCACCGCGCCGTGGTGCAGCCGGTAAAAATGTGACCCAGATGCATTACGCACGTCAGGGCATCATCACTCCCGAGATGGAGTACATCGCTATCCGTGAAAACCAAAAGGTCGATGGCATGTCGGAAATGATGACGCGTCAACATCCGGGTGAAAATTTTGGCGCCTTCATGCCTAAAAAAATCACACCTGAATTCGTGCGTGACGAAGTGGCTGCAGGTCGCGCCGTCATCACCGCCAACATCAATCACCCCGAACTCGAGCCTATGATCATAGGCCGCAATTTCTTAGTGAAGATTAACGCCAACATCGGTAACTCTGCTTTGGGTTCCAGTATCCAAGAAGAAGTCGAAAAAATGACTTGGGCGATTCGTTGGGGTGGCGACACCGTCATGGACCTGTCCACTGGCAAGCACATACACGAGACTCGCGAATGGATCATCCGCAATTCCCCAGTGCCGATTGGCACTGTGCCTATCTATCAGGCCTTGGAGAAGGTCAACGGCAAGGCTGAGGACCTGACTTGGGAGATCTTCCGCGACACCCTAATCGAACAAGCCGAACAAGGCGTGGACTACTTCACTATCCATGCTGGCGTATTGCTCCGCTATGTACCGATGACCGCCAAACGCATGACCGGCATCGTGTCACGTGGCGGCTCCATCATGGCGAAGTGGTGTCTGGCGCATCACAAAGAAAACTTCCTCTACACGCACTTTGAAGAGATTTGCGAAATCATGAAGGCCTATGACGTAACGTTCTCACTGGGTGATGGCTTGCGTCCCGGCTCAATCTATGATGCCAACGATGAAGCTCAACTGGGCGAACTTAAGACCTTGGGCGAGCTGACCAAAGTAGCTTGGAAGCATGACGTGCAAGTGATGATCGAAGGTCCAGGTCACGTGCCTATGCACATGATCAAAGAGAACATGGACCTGCAACTGAAGTGGTGCCATGAAGCGCCGTTTTACACGCTAGGCCCACTGACCATGGACATCGCGCCCGGATACGACCACATCACCTCTGCCATAGGCGCTGCAATGATAGGTTGGTTTGGCACGGCTATGCTGTGTTACGTCACCCCTAAAGAACACTTGGGTTTGCCCAATAAGGCTGACGTGAAGGAAGGCATCATCACTTACAAGATCGCTGCGCATGCTGCCGATCTGGCCAAGGGTCATCCTGGCGCACAAGTCCGTGACAATGCTTTGAGCAAAGCGCGTTTCGAGTTCCGCTGGGAGGATCAATTCAATCTGGGTTTAGATCCAGATCGTGCGCGTGAATTCCACGACGAGACTTTACCCAAGGACTCAGCCAAGGTTGCCCACTTTTGCTCTATGTGCGGCCCGCATTTCTGTTCGATGAAAATTAGCCAAGATGTACGTGATTTTGCGGCGAGTGAAGGTATCTCTGATGAGGCTGCGCTGACCAAAGGCATGGAAGTTAAAGCCGTAGAATTCGTCAAGAAGGGTAGCCAGCTATACAGCAAGTCCTGATTGCATGTCGCATGATGATCAAGTTCCCAAAACGGTGACTGCAGTCAGCCCTTGTATAGGACACTGCACCACCGTGTTGGGTGACGATGTGTGTCGCAGCTGTTTGCGCACCTTCGAAGAGGTCACGATGTGGCCAACCATCAGTGATGAAGAACGTATCGCTATAAACCTACGCATCTATCGTTTGAACAACAACCTCTAACAGTACACGCACTCATGGATATCATATTATTGCTCAAAGCCGCCATACTCGGCATCGTCGAAGGCCTGACTGAGTTTTTGCCTATCTCATCTACCGGGCATCTGATCATGGTGGGCGATCTGCTCAACTTCAACGATGACAGAGGCAAAGTATTTGAGATCGTCATTCAGTTCGCCGCGATCTTGGCGGTGTGTTGGGAGTATCGCGCTAAGTTGGCATGGGTCTCTACGGGTCTCATGCAGAAGCAAGAAACCGCGCAACGTTTCGTCTTCAACTTGTTTATCGCCTTCCTGCCGCTAGCAATATTAGGTCTGCTGTTCGGCAAAGCCATCAAAGCGCATCTGTTCGCACCCATCCCCGTGGCGCTGGCCTTCATCATTGGCGGCCTCATCATCCTGTGGGCGGAAAAGCGTACACATACAGTGTCTATCAATAGTGTGGATGAGATGCATTGGAAAGACGCCCTCAAAATGGGTTTTGCACAGGCACTGGCTTTGATACCCGGCACTTCACGCTCGGGCTCCACCATCATAGGCGGCTTGTTCTTCGGTTTGTCACGCAAGGCTGCGACTGAGTTTTCGTTCTTTTTGGCCATTCCTACCATCACCATGGCAACGCTCTACGAAGTGGTGAAGTATCGTCATGATTTCCATGCTGGTGACCTAGATATATTCTTGGTCGGGTCTATCTTCTCCTTCATCAGCGCCTTTTTTGCAGTTCGCGCACTGCTCAGATATATCAGCAACCATGATTTCACAGTATTTGCTTGGTATCGCATCGCATTCGGGCTTATCGTGCTGATAACTTATTACACTGGTGCCGTACATTGGTCTGCCACTTAAATCTCAACATATACCGGAAGTTACCGCTTGTCGGCTGAACCTCACATTTGTAACTGAGGAACTTTTTGTGTAACAAATCCTCTGATAGACTCCTTTCCTTTTAAGAGACTCTATAAATGTCACGTGTACTGTTAGCTTTAGGCATGTTTGCAGCAACTACTTTTGGTTCTCAGCTCGCTCATGCGGAAACTCCTGCCGAGATCCTAGCTACATTCAAGACCGAGGCTGCAAGCACAGCAGGCTTCCAAGGTTTCAATGCCGCGCGTGGTGAGACTTTCTTCAAATCTAAGCACGGTGGTGAATGGAGCTGCTCGTCCTGCCATACAGATCATCCTGAAAATGAAGGCAAGCATGCCAAGACCGATAAGCTGATTAAGCCGATGGCCCCTGTTGCCAATGCAGAACGCTTCACCGAAGTGAAAAAAGTCGCCAAATGGTTTAAGCGTAACTGCAACGACGTACTAGATCGTGAATGTACCGCCCAAGAAAAAGGCGATGTGATGTCATATTTGCTGGCAGTTGGCACTAAACAAGTCGCTGCACCCGCAGCTATTCCAGCAGTAATCGAGTCAAAACCAGCTGCTACTCTGCCTGTTGTTGCAACCAAGCCAGCCGTAAAACAGCCTGTTGTCGCAAAACCTACAACTACCAAACCCGTTGTTGCTGTAAAAACTTCCAGTAAAGTTGAGTCTGCAAAGGTTGCAGCCAAAACCAAAAAGTGTGCCGACAAAATAGTTACCCCTAAGCAAGCCAGCTAATCCTTAATAGAAAGTTCATCCATGCTGCAAAAGATTTTAGTTTGGGATGCGCCTACGCGCGCATTCCACTGGCTGCAAGCCTTGTGTTTTCTCGGTGCGTATCTAACCGCCGAATCCGAAAAGAATCGCGACATCCACGTGACCTTAGGCTACATCTTGTTTGGCCTGATCCTGTTCCGCTTAGTGTGGGGATTTTTCGGTACACGCTATGCAAAATTTAGCTCATTCGTATTTTCGCCTAAAGCTATTGTCACTTACACGCTGTCGTTGTTTAAAGGCAAACCTGAACATTTTGTTGGTCATAATCCCGTTGGCAGCGTAGCGATTTGGCTGTTGCTTAGCCTGGGATTAACGCTAGGTATCACTGGCGTGATGCTGGCACAAGACAACGTGATGGCGGCACTAGACAGCATGCAAGGCTACGACGCTGACTTAGTGGTATCCATACACAGTTATGCAACCGATATTATGCTGGCGGTAGTATTCGTGCATCTGCTGGGCGTTTTTGTCAGCAGTTTCTTGCATAAAGAGAATCTAGCTCGTGCTATGGTCACAGGTTCCAAGTCTGGAGAATCAGAACTGGGCATACAGAAAAACTACAACTGGCTGGCTGTAGTAATGCTGGTGATTGCATCCGCGTTTGGCTATTTATATATGCGCTGATTTACAGCGATACGTTTTTTGTTATTAACTACCCTAGGAGTGAAGTATGAAACTTAAGAGCAGCATTAAACTCAAGCACACGCTGGCGGGCCTATGCCTGTTCGCGGCCACCGGCCTTGCGCAAGCAGCCGACCTCGATCTGAGCGTACCTAACGATAAGTCAGCAACGCAATCGTTCGTTTTGGCTGCCAATGAGCCGGCCAACGCGAACCTGCCAGCGAGCGTGACCAATGGTTCACCCAAAGTTGAATTTGAAGAGCCTTGGTTCTCTGGCGACAAACTGCACCAATACTCAGGCTTTACAACTTTGGCATTAGTTGCAGCGACTGCCTTCAGCGCACCAGACGGTTGTGAAGCAAACTGCGCGGCTGTGGCACAGCAGCCACGCCAAGTAAACGGTACGCATGCAAAGTTGGCCAAAGCTGCTGCTGCGATGGCTGCCTTCACCGTTACCACAGGTCTGATTGATCACTGGGATGACTTCCACATGGAAGACGGCTTCAGCGACCCAGACAACCTCCACGCTATGCTGGGAACAGCTGGCGCGCTGATGATGATGTACGCAGTCAACAAATCGGCTAATTCTGCCGTTCCAGTCAGCCATGCGGGCATTGCTGAATTGGGCGGTTTTGCAATGGCATTTGCCGTTAAATTGACTTGGTAAGGAGTATAGCAATGTCGAAAAAATTTAAAATCCTTGCACTGGTAGCCAGTGCCCTGCTGATGAGTTCAGTTGCTCAAGCGCGCGAATCCACCTCCGAATGGTTGATTAGTTTCGACCGCATGAAAGGCGTTAAGCCTGTGACTGACAAGAAGTATGCCAAAGAATGTGGTGAATGCCACTTTGCATACCAACCTGGTCTGCTACCTGCCAAATCTTGGGAAAAATTGCTGGATGCAAAAGCGTTGAAGAACCACTTCGGTGAGAATGCCGAACTGGATGAAGCGACTCTGCAAGAAATCCAAGCATATGCGGCCGAGAACGCTGCTGAGACCTCATGGTACAAGCGCTCACGTAAGATTGCTGTCGCGACTGAAAAGGGTCCAGCACCATTACGTATCACTGAACTGCGTTACATCTCTCGTGTGCACCACGAAATCCCAGAGAAGATGATCAAAGGCAACAAAGACGTTAAGTCTCTTAGCCAATGTAATGCATGCCACACACAAGCCGCAAAAGGCGTGTTCGACTCTGATACGGTCAGCATTCCTAACTACCCTGACTTTGACTAATAGTCACTCAGTATAGTTAGCACCCTAGGGAAGCCTGCTGGCTTCCCTTTTTATTTCTGGGAATGAAACCCTGAATAAGGTCCCCTGCCCTTGCGCGCCTTCGGTGATAATTACGTCACCCGCATGATGATTGATGATTTCCCAGACGATGGCCAATCCCAAACCACATCCAGATTGATTACTGCCTAATACCCTATAAAACCGCTCGAACACTCGCTTACGCAGATTAGCCGGAATACCACTACCGTTATCTTCGACTTCTATAATGAGTCGTCCTTGATCACGCATGACGCGCACCGTCACTTGTCCACCCTCTTGGGTGTAGCGCAAGGCATTATCAATCAAGTTATTCAGCATCTCAGCGACAAGGAATCGATTTCCGAACATCGGCAACCTAGCCTCGCTTAAATCCTCGTACCCTAGATCGATATTTTTTAACAGCGCAGTCTGCACCCAATGCTTAGTAGTCTCTTTAACCAGATTGGATAGGTCGAAAGCTTGCATACTACTTTGACTCTGTGCGCCGGGCTCGGCACGTGCTAATGACAGTAGCTGTTTAGTCAGATGCACGGTCTGCTCCATCGCATGATGCATCTGCTTTAGAGAGTGTCGTAACTCCTCTGGGTCACTCTGGGTCAGCGCTAACTCGGTCTGAACTTTTAGACCTGCAAGCGGTGTCCGCAACTGGTGAGCGGCATCCGCAACGAAGCGTTGCTGCAAGGACATCGATTCATTCAGATGGCCCAGCAGTTCGTTAAAACCATGTATCAAGGGTCTGACTTCAGCAACCACCTTATCCTCAACCAATGGGCTTAGATCTTTAGGGGAGCGTGCTGCCATCTCATCACGCATCTGTAACAAGGGTCGCAAACCCCGCCCCACTCCCCACCAAACAGTAACGGCCACCAAAAAGAACAACACTAGTTGCGCTGGCAGTACACGCCAAGCCCATTCCCGAGTGCGCTCTTCGTGCAGATTCAAGGATTTTGCCACCACCACCAAGACCACCCTCTCCTTCATATAAGGATCAGGTAAGTAGATGGCCGACAAGCGCATAGGCTTGCCGAGATATTCATCCCAGTAAAACTCAGGGGAGCTTATTAAACCATCCTTGGGTAGCGGCAAGTCCGGATTGCCAAAACTGTAACCTTCGCCCTTTAGTAGAAAGTACACCTTATCCTTTTTGTCCTCGGTCAACAGACTGAGCGCGGCACTCTTGCTATTAAAGATCACTTTGTCATTCTTGGTGCGCAATTGATCCACCAAAACCTTGCTCACGTCGCTCAAATAGCGGTCATGCCTGTGGTTCGCGCTGTCGTAACCAAATTTGTAAAACAGGCCAATATTGATCAGCATGAGCACCGACATCGGAATCAGCACCCACTTGAGTAGCTGCAATCTGAGGGTATCAGGGCCTGACTTAGCACTACGCATCAACGTGGCTCCAGCAAATAGCCCAAACCACGTAATGTCCTGATGTTCACATCGGAGTCTTCTAGCTTTTTGCGCAAGCGATGCACATATACCTCGATGGCGTTACTGCTCAGATCCTCCTCGGCACTAGAGAGTTGTTCGCCCAGCATGTCCTTGCCTACCACTTTGCCTGCTTGTAACATCAGTGTCTCCAACACACATAGTTCGCGCACCGAAAGGTCGAGTGTCATCCCATCTAAGGTGGCTAGTCTAGAGGTCGTATCGAATGTCAACATGCCGCACTTGAGTTGCGCACCCATCCCTGAATAACCTCGCCGTATCAAAGCACGTGCGCGTGCTTCAAGCTCACGCAATTGGAATGGCTTGCTCAGATAATCATCTGCGCCCATATCCAAACCCTTAACTCTGTTTTCAAGTGAGTCCTGCGCTGTCAGAATAAGAACAGGTACCGCATTTGCACGCTGACGCAAACGACGCAATACTTCAAGGCCATCCAGCTTGGGCAACCCGAGATCGAGGATGACCAAATCAAAATGTGCCGTGGTGAGTAGGTGGTCAGCTGCTAGTCCGTCTTTGACCACATCTACCGCATAGTCTGCCTTACGCAAAGCACGCATTAAAGCATCTGCTAAAACCGGATCATCTTCTACAACGAGTATATGCATAGTCTTCTGTAACCCAGAGTGTCATAGGCTTAAGGTTAGCAGATATCGATTTATCCCTGCAGCAACTTCTACCTAAATATTTACTACTTAAATTCAGAATATCTGCTTACAAAGCGCATCTCGACTTTGCGATAGGTGCTAACTAGAATCGCGCCCGTTTCAAATCGACCACATTTCAACCCCAAAAGATTTCGTGCTGACCGTCGGTAATTTTTCCGCGCATAATGTACTAGACCAAAATACCTACACCAAGGACCCACGCACCCAGTTCATGAATTGGGGCAACTGGACCTATGCCGCTTATGACTACGCCGCTGATGCACGCGGCTTCGGCTGGGGGCGGCTTCGGCTGGGGAGTGTACAAAGGACTATAGCTCACTGCCGACTATCAACGTATGGTACATCTCGCCTACAACGCAGACCGTGGGCCGATTGATGTCTACGCGTTACGCGTACACGCAGAATATTAGTACTGCACACCCCGTCGCTGCGACATACTCTTACCCAATGTCTCTAACTGAACAGGTGTCATCAAACGTTTTGCCATAGGTAATAGCTGGGCATTCTCCATTTCAATATGTGAGCGGTAGGCATGAATGAAGTGTTGCACGATCTGCGGCTTTAGCGCCTCTCTTCGACATGCTGCTATCTCTTGTAACTCGACGCGCAACTCATCCCAAGCAGCATCCAAGACCACATGACGTTCCAATAGATAAGTGACTAGCTGTTGTGCAGCAGCATCACCACTCGCCAACAGCACAGGGAAAAGGTCACTCTCTTCGTCTGTATGGTGATTACGCCCTGCGGTATCGAAATAACGCATTATCGCGCTGGCAGCCTGCTGTGCTTGCAGATCACAACCATGCTCAGGCAAATGCTTACGCAGTTTTTCCAGCGTGGCGCATTGCGACAAGATGCGACCATGGCATGCCAGCAGCATCTCCAATGGCTCATCGAAACCGGGCGCTTCAGTCATTCCGGGAAAACTATTCATGGCTATATGCTCCTCCATGGTAAAGGGTCGTGCGTGATGGCTGTCGCCACAATATAGAAGAACAACAATTGCGCCATCAGCCATGCACTTAATCTGATGCCTTTAGTCTTGCCGCGCTTTAGTGCAATCGTACCCAAGGCAATGTACAGCAGCAAAGCGATAATCTTAGCCAACAACCAAGGTGCGGCAATTGGCGAAATATTAAGCATCACCGCCAGAGTGATGGCACTGATCAACAATATACTGTCGATTACGTGGGGTACTAACTTTACCCAACGCTGTTGCAGATATTCGGGTGCGAGCATACGCCACACGCCCCGCAGGGTGAACAATCCGTAACTCAAAATTACAGCAGAGACATGCAGAAGTTTGACCGCTTCTGGACTCATTTGGCTTCCTCCCGTTGATATGCATGTTCCACCGCCCGACGAGTGATTGCTAGTAACTCCTCGTTGTTAGCATCGATCACACTATCTATCTCCTGCAATGCAAACTCGATATCCGACAGCGTGAGCTCTCCCAAGGGAACATAACTCGGTGGCGGGGTCTGCGGCTTGAGTGGCATGGGGTAGCTTCTACCTGGCAATAGATTGTTGATGATCAACGCAAAGATCAGGAAAGAGCCCACGTTCACTGCCACGATGGCAGCGGTCCACAGTCCACCCATATGGTGGAATTGGCTGGCCCCCAATACCAACGTCAATGCAGTTGCCGCGCCAGGCGGATGCAGAGCATCAAGCAGGTGCATGCACAAGATAGATGCGCCCACCGCCACCGCTGCCGCAATCACCGGGTCACCCATTAACCAGCTGACCGTCCAACCCAATACAGCAGAAACTCCGTGCCCTATCACTAGATTCCAAGGTTGCGCCAACGGGCTGTGTGGCACAGCAAACAGCAACACTGCGGACGCTGCGATAGAGCCCAACATCAATAAAGCATATGGCTCATGCGGCAGAAACTCAATGAGCAAACCTAACCACAATATCGCCACACCACCGGCTAGGCCGCTGCGCAATTTTTCAGCAATGGAAACCAGCATGTGTTGCGGCAAAAACAGTTTGAGGAAGTATTTCATGACATCGTTCGTGCATCGGTTCAGGGTAGGTATGATAACTTCGCAATTCGAATTTTAAGCAGGATTATTGTGACGGCATGTGTGACCGCGCAGATCACCTATAGACTTATTGCTCTGATGATACCGACATCTCCGACGGCACTATTAATTCAGTACGCTCAAATTATCTAAACCAAGCTCAAATCGAGCTGAAATACAGTTCGACCACTGAAATATATTTATTCATATTTATCATATTGATATCAGCTTCTTTGGCGATTTTGAAGCAGTTTTATTTACTATAATTTTTAGCATCGTAATATTGTTGACACGCCATTAGGCTTACCAGAGAATGCGCTTGTAACATTTCCCTAATTCTAAAAGGACATCCTTATGAAAAAACTGTCTTGCGCGTTGTTGGCTCTCTTGGGTCTATCCATATTCTCGGCACATGCGGATGTCACTACTGCTAAACAAGCAGCTAGCGACTACGCCTTGTTTGCGAAACGCTTGAATCCCAATGCAACCATCTCGGCTGAAGCGGGACGTGCTTTCTATGTTAAGAAAGTAGAAGTAAAAGGCAAAGATTTATCTTGCGCCGCATGCCATACCGACAATCCAGCAAATATCGGCAAGCACAATGAGAGTGGCAAACCAATCAAGCCTATGGCACCGTCTGTGAATCCTCAGCGCTTCTCAAATATAAATAAATCTGCTGTAGGTTTTACTAAACATTGCCGCGATCTCTACGGCAAAGATTGCTCTGCTGAAGACAAAGCGAATTTCGTCACTTATTTACTGACGGTCCAATAATACTGTTGCATAAAGAAGCTACCCACAGGAATAGTGGGTAGCTTTTTCTTTGCTGGCTCCACATATACCGATTCAGACTTAGACTCCGCCTTGGCAATTTTGGTGGGCTTTCCCGTTGCCAGTATCACCTCCACCAGCAACTTCAATTCATCTGCACTTAGATCAGTATTCGGCGGCATGTTCATCTTGCCCCAAACACCTGCTCCTCCGTGGGCGATCTTGTCCATGAGTTTGGGCACTGCAATCTCTACTTTTTCTTTTTTATATCGTTTAGCTACCTTCTTCCAAGTCGGCGCTCCCATACGATTGTTCTGCGCATGACAGGACAAACAGGATGAATCAACGATCAATTCATCGTAGGTCCTAACCTTTACAGGTGCTTTGGGTGGTTCGACTTCTGCTTGGCAACCAAACAGTATGGAAGCCAACAATACCGAACCTACTATCGCCCGTGCATGATCAGCAATCGGTAATTGCACAGCGTAAGGCTTGTAACTGCATGAATCAGGGTTTCGCAACTTCTATACCTCCATGAAAGCGGTGGCAACTTACACAAGAACTGAATACTTTATTTTTTGCCGGACGATTATCCACATGGCATTCGCGGCACTTCTCGATCGTGGGCATAGCCACATCTGCACTGCTGGTCGAATTTGCTTTGTCATGGCAAGCAGCACACTCAGTCATCTTATGTTTAGCGTGCGGGAATACCGAGTTAGCATGCCAATTATGGTTAATCTGCAGAGGAACGACTTTCCACGGACTGTCTGCATTACCTGAGGGCTCCAACTCATGGCACTCACTGCAACCGAGGTTCTTACCAAAAAGGGACACACTGGCGTTCTTGCGTGCTAACTCTCCCGCGCAATAAAGTATCTGTTTAATCGGGTCTGCGGTTGCATCCTTATTCTCGCAGTCAGACATTCCGCTTGGCGTTTCAGCCAACCATTTCACGTAATACTCCCGCAACCTGCCCATCGCTTCTTTTTCGGAACCATGGGGTACCTCACCCTCAGCAGGTTCAGCATAGTCCATCCCGTGGCAACCTGATTGCTGACAGGTTTGCTTCATGGTCATGGGTAGGAAGTGGTTACCACCCGCATCGAGCTTATGGCAATCCTGACACACCATCACCGTGTCGCCTTGCGGACTCGATATACCTTTTTTATCCAGATGAACTTGGTGTGAGTACTTCAGCCTAGGGGTCTCAACCATAGGCTGTCCGGGAAGCACACGTAGCAAGGGCCGACCATTTGGATCGTTGCTCAAGGTGACCCGAAACGGCGGATGATCCTTGCTGAAAGTATGTACGTTGGGCACGTTACTCTTAGGATACTTGGCCTTGATGTCGCCATGACATGCGACACAAGTGGACGTATCTTTACGCGTGGTCACATCGCCGCCCTTGTGCTCTACATGGCACTCAGTACAGCGCATGCCCTTGAACAAACTACCGTGCAAATTTTCATCCGTCAGGTGTTTGCCGACCTGCTTATGACATTGCTCGCACGCTATATCAGCAACTGGCGTGAACGCATGTTCATGGCAAGATGCACAGTTCGCACCAAATACACTATGGCTTTGCGCCATCGGACCTGGACTCCATGCGCCCAGCACAGTGACAGGCAAAGTGGATTGCCATTTCACCAGCGGCGTAACAAAGCTGAACAACATCGGTAATAGCAGATAGACCGCCAAGATAACCGCAGCCAAAATCAGACCCCACTTGCGCTTGTCAATGTTTAGATCCGCCAAGGTAACAGGCTCTACCGCTACCGGTGTATACACATGAGTTTGTTTCGCTTCGACAGACAACATAACCTTGTCAATCGTGGACGCGGGATCGACTAATAATTCATAGGGACCGATCTCAACGCCCATGCCTGGTGTCAGCAAGACTTTCCGCTCGTCTATACCCTGCACCTTCAGTGTCGCATTACGCTCTGCTTCTATGTACAGCGCACCATCTGGTGATTGACGTACGGTCGCATGATGCAGTGCGACTCGGTGATCCGGCAGTCGGATACTACAATCAGCTCCCCGACCTAGACTTATAGATTCACCCGAGACGACACGCTCTCGATTGATGATTTGCCCCCATTGGTTACGCGATATTTTGACGAGTAGTCGGATAATCATAGTCGCCTACCAGTAAAAGAGTATTGCCACGACATGGGCAAAGAGGGCTGCCAATAATGCAATAGAGAGTGGCACGTGCAAATACAACCAAAATTGCATACGCGCTTTGAGCATAATCTCGCGCCGTGCGCGCAACACCAACTTCTCCTTTTGCAGCAGAACGGTATACAAGTCACGCATCAATTTCGTCTGACTGATTTCAGTATATTTTTTCGCAAGCACAGGCAGCTGGTTAACGGCGAAGCTGGTCGGACAACTTCCCTGGTAGCCACGCAACTGATGCAATAGTGATCCGCCCAGCCGAGTTTCCTTACGAGCGGTGGTCACCAGCACATTGATCTCATCAGGCAAACCCAGCGCATGCTCACGTGCGACCTCGTCACACTCAGCAATCTTGCGGCGTAGACCTGTCAGCGTTTCATCACCCATATTCTGTGAGATCAACTGCGGATAGCGCAGATACACGTAAGCACCATAGAAGCCGCTAATGGTGGCCAGCAACATCAATATATAACTCAGCGTGTGTACATTCCAACCAAATTGGAATCCGCTATGCAGAGTCGCCAGTATGATCAAACCAGTGCCCATATAGACATGCGAAGACAACCAACCTTGCAAAGTACTGCGTAATCTGAAGCCTGCCACATTGGTATCTTTGATGAATCCGCCGCGCCGTTTTGCAACCCCATATCCCATTAGCAACAGAACGATCAAAGCTGAGATTATGCCCAGCGTGTAGCCTAGCCATGTGCCACCAAATGACTCCCAACCCACTGGCAGCAAGGCATCGGAAAGGATAGCCAAGATCACTAGTGCGCTGACAAATTTGAAATAGCGGGAATTTTTGTAGGCTAAAAAGCCAGATATGCGAGAGTCGTTCATTTGTCATCTCTCATAACTGTACCTACCCCATCCTTGCCAGCAAAGAATGCCTCTGGACTTGCGCGGTATGCAGCACCCGTCGGACAGGCATTCACGCACAATGGCCCCGTTCCTAGCCCTTGGCATAGGTCGCATTTGACCGCCTTTTTGGTTGAATTTTCTGGTGAGCTTATTGGTAGTGAATTATCTTTTCCCAACATGATCTGCCAGATACTGCGGGGTTGCGGCGGAACAAATGCGGCCATCTTGATCGCATCGTATGGACAGTTGCGCTCACAATTCCCGCATCCTATGCACGTATCATCGATGAACACCGCACCGCTGGGAGAGCGATGGATCGCATCTGGCGGACAATCTTTCATGCAATGCGGATGCTCACAATGACGACAGGCGTTCGGCACATGCACTTGCCCATAAGTCGGCCCAGCCTCACGATCTAAACGAGCTGTACCGCCATGTGCATCTGAACATGCAGTCTGACAGTTATCGCAGCGTATGCATTTGTCGTAATCAATCAACAGGATGTCAGTTGCTTCGCCCACGCCATGCTCTATCAAAAATTTTGCTAGACCGCTGAAGTTGCTGCTGCTCGCCATCCCTTCCGTAGACAAGCGTTGCAAATATCGGCTATCGACCTTGCCGCGTATAGAAGGATTATTCTGGATGACGGTTTTCACCCGCTCTGCATCCAACAAAATGACCTCTGTGGGTGATGCAGCGCGTACTGTGGCGGTGCGAGGCTGCTTTGAAACCAACGCCATCTCGCCTACATAATGCCCCGCAGGCACATAAGCCAGCACCGACTCCAGACCTTGCACCAGTCTGGACACCGTAACCGAGCCGCGCTGTATCATATACAGCCCATCGGCCTGGTCACCCTCGCTAAACAGCACATCCCCAGTTGCATATTTCTTCAGCTTGGCGCCTTGGATCAATAGTTCGAACTGGCTCTCGCCTAGCGTGGCACCAAAAGAGTTCTGCACGACACGCTTAAGCGCAACCCCATCCAATGTACGACGTACTGCTGGCAGTGAATGAAGCAGCTTTAAGATAGAACGACGCGGCGTCTCTATCAACACACAATTCTCGTTGGCGATAGCCGTCCCCGAACGACGTCTGCCCGAAAGCAGCGCGATCTCACCGAAGAAATTTCCTGCTGCGATATTGAACGCTGATACGGACTGAGGTTTATGCTCAGTTTGAATCGACACACTCCCAGACAATACGG
Organism: Burkholderiales bacterium; assembly: GCA_038327315.1. Lineage (GTDB taxonomy): Bacteria > Pseudomonadota > Gammaproteobacteria > Burkholderiales > Gallionellaceae > Gallionella. Next base: position 36,524 of record JBBQKX010000008.1, read on the forward strand.
AATAAAAGTCACTGCAATAGTCGTCGCGCTTAAAGATCACCTCACCCTGCGCTGGGATATGTACCACGCTGTCCAGCATGAACTCGCGCATCTGCAAGCTAGTCATGGTGGCGAACAGAGGCAAGGTGTTTTTGATCCATGCGATGCCCTGACTGACCGATGACACCCCTGGTACACCCTTGAACTTGTCTTTCAACAGCATTTCATCTGCAGGCTCAACAGCATGACCTTGGATGTATTCGACGACCTCATAACCTTGATTCATCGCTTGCTTGATCAGCGGATAACCCGCTAAAGCGCCCACGATGTAAAGACCGGGAACATTGGTCTCATACTGCTCGGACAGTTGGGGGACGGCTGTAGATTCGTTGTTAGGAAAATGCACCCCGAAACTCTCCACCAATTGTCTGGGGGGGCGCGCACCTAAGCGAGCGAGGATACGGTCGCACTTAATCTGCTCCGCGCCTTGGGGTGTCTGAGCTACATATATTAAAGGGAGATCGTTCTCTTTGCCCGCCGCGATTCGCGCCGTGGTCGTGCTAACCCGTGTCTCTATCTTGCCCTTAGTGACCGCCTCCATCAGCAGATCGAAGTTTGCAGACTTACACTGGCTGAATTCCTCCTCCCTGTTGATAAGAATGACTCGATTTTGCTCACTAAGCGCTAATGCATTTTCAACGCCAGCGTCACCTGCGCCAACCACCACGATAGTCTCGTTGTTGAATTCTTCTGGGTCGTCCAACTGATACTGCACGCCAGCCAGATCTTCGCCTTCAACGCCTAGTTTGCGGATATTTCCCTGCAGGCCGATGGCCAGCACTACATATTCGGCTTGTAGCGACACGCCCGATGCCAAGGTGATCTGGAAGTTGCCCTCCTGTCCTGAGATTCCTGTGACACCAGTGCCGGTGTTCACATTCACTTTCAACCCCTCAAGCTCGTCATCCCAGCGCTGCAGAATGTCCTCACGAATGCCCACGCCGAAACTCAGGCTGCTACGCAAAGGCAGCAAAGCGGGCTCAGCCATGACAAGTTTTCGTTTTTGGAAGCGACGTATCGTATTGGCGCAAACTGGCGTCGCCTCAATCAATACATGAGAAATATCTAGTTCCGCAGCGCGTGCTGCAGCCGACATGCCAGCGGGACCGGCACCGATAATCGCGATTCTGAACTTCTTATTCATCACTCAAGTCGCACGCGCTCCAGCAAGTAAATCAGATAATTTTGCATTTCCCCAGCCTTAGTCTTCATGGTTGCTGGAACCAATAGGGAATGTATCTGCAGCAGTTGATTGTACCGCAGTTCGATTTTTGCGTTGCATCCACAAAAGCCTCTTTTTATATAGCCTACAGTGCACGACGACACACTCACGAGCCTTTGGTTGCCTAGCTACTCGCATCCTATCAAGCCAAATAAAAAGGGCAGGCTAGGCCTACCCTTTTGTTTGGCGGAGAGGGAGGGATTCGAACCCTCGATACCTTGCGGTATGCCTGATTTCGAGTCAGGTACATTCGACCACTCTGCCACCTCTCCTGATGCAGCTTCTACGATGCGGCGCGCATTCTACCAGCACACGTGAAAATCGTGCAGAATGTTGGCATGCCTAACCTTCCTTCCCGACTTTGGCTGTCGCGCTATGCGTACATACTGATAACGCTTGGCATCTTCCTGACTGCGCGCGCGGTCTACTACCATTTGCACCCTCCTACGCTGCCGAATTGGGAGCAAGGTACGCTGGTGGTCCTCGAAGATGCGCAAGACCACACCACAGCAGCACAATTCAATCATCAGCTAGCCAGACAATTTGCCAACTTCCTGCATTCCAGGCTGATCAGTGTCCCTGTTGAGATCGATGAGGTCCCGTTGCGTCTGTCACAGCAACGCGGTCACTTGGCCGCGATAGGCTTACTCAGCAACTATAGCGAGAATGGATTAATCTTCGCCCCCAGTTTTCAGACTGTGAATGAGCGTCTGATTTACAACAAGGATCTCGGTAGACCCAAGAGTTATGCCGATCTTGCTGACAAACAGATCGCCGTAGTTGCGGGTTCAGCCCAAGAATTCATGCTTAAACGCATAGCGCTTAATCACCCCGAGTTGCATTGGGAGTCACGTCTAGCAGTCGGTGTTGATGGTTTATTGGATGAAGTTGCGGAGGGTACGCTGGACGTAACCTTTGCTAATCAAGAACAATACGACCTAGCACGCAACTTCCACGACAATCTGTCCACTGCCTCATTCTTTATTGTCCCTCCGAGTGAACTTGCTTGGTCTTTCGCGCCGGACAGTGACCAAGAACTACGTGATCGCGCCACACAATTTTTCAACCAAATCCGCAAGGATGGGAAATTAGCGCTACTGATAGATCGCTACTATGGTTTCAACAAACGCCTGACCCTGATTGACTCTGCCGCTTTCATAGACGAGATCGAAAGTAATCTGCCCAAGTATCGCAGTATGTTTGAAGAGGCTGCTCACTGGACAGGACTGGAATGGCAATTGATTGCGGCCCTCGCCTACCAAGAATCGCACTGGGATCCGCTTGCAACCTCTTTCACCAATGTGCGTGGCATGATGATGTTGACTGAAGATACCGCTGACCAAATGCATGTGAGCGACCGCTTAGACCCGCGTCAGAGCATCTTGGCGGGTGCACGCTATCTGGCTTCATTGCGTGACCGATTACCCTTACGCATCGCCGAGCCTGACCGCACATGGATGGCACTCGCTGCCTATAACCAAGGCTTTGGCCACCTTGAAGATGCCAGAGTATTGACACAACGCATGGGTTTGGACTCAGACCGCTGGGTGAACGTGAAGAAGTGGATGCCCAAGTTGAACGAACCAGAACATTTCGAAAATCTCAAGCACGGCTATGCACGCGGTGGGGAAGCGGTGATTTTGGTCGAAAACATACGCATGTACTACAACATGATCAAACGCACCGTGATTCCCCCTTCCCAGGAAACCCTACCTGTCATGCCCTACTACCAGTTGTTGGATACGGGCAAGAAGGTACGCATCAAGAGCTTCTCAGAAAAAAAATAACCCCGCATCGCGGGGTTATTTAAATACATCTCAACAGACTTAGAACTTCACACTGACTGCCATGTTAATGGAGCGCCCCATTCCTGGAACGGATTGACCATAAGCGACACCCGTACCCATGGTTGCTCCCTGTCCGATATAAGCACCACCTAAAGGCAATGCATAGTAGCGATTGAACAGATTCTGCACGCCCATATCTAGGCGAACTTGCTTCCAATCGTAGCTGCTATTCAGATCAAGCAAACTATACCCACCCGTCTGCAACTCTTTGCGTACCGCCTGCACATTGGACTTGCGCTCCACCAAGGTCAGCCCGACCGTATTGGTCCATCCTCCCAGTCGTTGCTCCAAGGCTAACTTCGCATTCAGCGGCATAATGTTGTAGAGATTGTCACCCGTGGTTAGGTTCTTGCCTTGGGTGAAATTCAGCACCGACTTAAGCTCGAACTCGCCATAGCTACCCTCTTTGACTAAAGCGATGTTGCTGGAAAGGTCTGCACCATAAATACGTGCACTCTGGTTCGCCAGAGTCAAATTCAGGAAACCATCGACCCGTGCAGGACAGGTAGGACAGGCGACCGCATCAATGTAGTTGTTCACGCGTGTGTAGTAGGGCGTAGCTTTCACTTCCCAATCTTGCTTACTCTCATCGTGAAAGCTTGCGGTCGCACTCAGCGTATGCGCGACCTCAGGCTTGAGGTTGGGATTACCAATATAGCCATTACCGTCGCCATACCAGTTGTTCATATTCATCACCATGGTATTGCTGTTGGACCATGTATAACGCTCATACAGATTGGGCGAGCGCGTCTTCATGGCATAGCCCGCTTCAAAAGACTTGTTTGTATCTGGCGTGTAACGACTTGATGCGGTGACATCGATATTATTGTCGCTACGCTGATGGTTCTGGGCATTAAAAGCGTTCGCAGCGGCTGCGTACATAGTGCTGTAACCCTGCACTACCCCAGTATCTGACTTTACCGAACCGCTGCGTACACCAAACAATGACATCCAAGCCGGACTCCAACTCGCTTCCCATTCCGCATAAACATCAGCACGGTCACGTTGGCCATTGCTGATATTCCAGAAGGTATTTGGCGCCATCATCATTCCAGAGTTGGCTGAGGGATTCCACCAGTCGTTCAAACGGTAGCGCTGCATCTCCGCACCCACACGTAACAAGTCGCGATCATTGAGAGGCACGTCGGCCTTCACTGCAAAGCCGGTGTTCTTACCATCTGTGTTCATAGGCATGCCGGGTATGTTCAGCAATGCACCATACCAATAAGTTTTATCGTTGAGAAACTGCATGCTGTGCTGGGTATGCTCGTTATATGCACGCGCTTCCAAAGCACCCCACGCGTATACGTTGCTGTAGCTCAGGTTAATCTGTTGGCTGTCATTACCGTTCATATCCATGCGTTGATTGGGAAAGCCTTGATAAGGGATGCGTTGCAATCCCAACTTCAACTCCAGCAACTGTTCCTCTTGACGCACAGCAATCGCGAGTTTGTGGTTCTCGGCTTGATACGCAGTAGATCCGACCTCATCGCCCGCCACATAAGCATTGCTCAACGAGCCCACGATGGCCGCACCCGGCTTGAATACCGCACCCGCTTTGTAGTTCTTTGCGCGTACTGTGCTGCCGCTGTAGTGCATGGACACATTCTCGCTGGCGATGGTGGCCGAGATGTCGCCGCCCTGTGCCTGATTGTTGCTGCGATAGAAAACACCTGCCTGCCCCTTAAGCAAGGTGCCTGTGCCCGCAGCAGCGAACTCTGGTTTACTGCTGTCCACACGTATCGTTCCAGCGATACTGTCTCCGCCCATGCTCACCGGCGCGATACCGGCCATCACCTCCACCACACCCACATCGCTCGGAGCGAGGTAAGACAAAGGAGGATTCATATGGTTTGCGCAGGAAGAGATCAGATCCATACCGTCGACTTTGACACGCACTCTGTCATCCGCCATACCGTGCAGTGCTGGCATGCTGGACACGCCACCCGCACCGTAGAGACTCACACCTGGCTGACCTTCCAGCAGCTTGGCTGTATCGCTGGTCTGACGGCGCATCTTAAGAATATCGTGTTGATGTAATTCCAAGGTGGCTGGCAAGGACTGCAAGCGCTCCGCCGTAACATCGACTGCAGGTAGGGTCTTAATCTCCTCAGCATACACAGGCAAAATTCCTGCTAAAGTGAGGCAAACTAATAATTTCTTCAACTTCATCTTTCTCTCCAGTCTAAAATTGCTGCCGGATTTTAATGAATTTTTAGTCTTTGTCTCTGCGGCATATTGCCGCACCCCGCGTATTCACTGGCTTTCAAGACTACGCGCACATAAGCGTCATCAGAATGTCATAATTGCAGCGGATAATTAACAACTCGGAGAAATTCAACATGGCAAGAATGGTTCAATGCATCAAACTCGGTCGCGAAGCGGAAGGTCTGGATCGTCTCCCTTACCCTGGTCCATTGGGCCAGCGTATTTTTGAAAGCGTCTCCAAAGAAGCTTGGCAAGGTTGGATCAAACATCAGACCATGCTAGTCAATGAGAACCGTTTAAATCTGGCTGATCTGCAGGCGCGCAAATATCTGGCGACTCAGATGGAGAACTACTTTTTCGGTGGCAACACGGACGCAGTTCAAGGCTACGTACCACCACAAAATTAATACATTGAAAGCATCAGTTTGGGCAAAAATTTTCCCCTGCAGAATTATCTCAATCGCGAACTAGGACAACTCGCTTTCAATCGCCGCGTCTTGGCACAGGTTGAGAACACTACATTGCCACTTCTAGAGCGCTTGAAGTATCTGTGTATCGTCAGCAGCAATATGGACGAGTTATTTGAAATCCGCGTTGCTGGACTTAAGGAGCAGATTAAGCTCGGGATACATACGGCCAGTGTGGATGGAATGACACCTAAACAGGCACTCAAAGTAGTGCATGAACAAGCGCATCCGCTGATCGCGCACCAGTATCAGTTGTTCAACAAATCGCTAATACCTGCACTTGCGCAAGAAGGCATACGTTTTTTACGCCGCACGCATTGGAACGAGGTTCAAAAAGCTTGGGTGCGTGAGTTCTTCTTCCGGGAGGTGATGCCAGTCCTCACCCCCATCGGTCTGGACCCTGCACACCCCTTCCCGCGTGTACTCAACAAAAGTCTCAACTTCGCCGTGGAGCTCCAAGGCAAAGATGCATTCGGACGCAACTCCGCACGTGCCATCGTACAAGCACCGCGTGTGCTGCCCCGCACCATCCCCATACCAGCCGAGATCAGCGGATGTGAACATGGCTTCGTCTTCCTCTCCTCCATCATCCATGCGCATGTGAACGAATTGTTCATGGGCATGGAAGTGCTGGGCTGCTTCCAGTTCCGCGTGACCCGCAACAGCGACCTGTTTGTCGATGAGGAAGAAGTTAAGAATCTACGTCTTAGCCTGCAAGGTGAATTGCCCCAACGCCACTTTGGTGACGCGGTACGCCTAGAGATCGCCGATGACTGCTCACCACAAATTGAGGCCATGCTGCTCAAGGAGTTGAGTTTGGAGACTGAGGACGTATTCCGCGTGCACGGCCCAGTAAATCTGGTGCGATTGATGCAAGTGCCTGGCATGGTGGCACGTCCCGATCTTAAATATTCCCCCTTCGTGCCTAGTGTCCAAACGACCTTGCAGAAGAAGGGCTCGGATATGTTCAAGGTGATACGCAAGGGTGATGTGTTGCTGCATCACCCCTTCCAGTCCTTCCGCCCTGTGATCGATTTCATCCAGCAAGCTGCCAGTGACCCCAAGGTCGTAGCCATCAAGCAGACCGTGTATCGCACCGGTGTGGATTCAGCCCTGATGGAAGCATTGATCGCCGCTGCCAAACGCGGCAAGGAAGTCACTGTAGTAGTGGAGTTGCTGGCGCGTTTCGACGAAGAAGCCAACATCAACTGGGCAGGCAAATTGGAGCAGGTCGGCGCGCATGTGGTGTACGGTGTGGTCGGTCACAAGACCCATGCCAAGATGCTGATGGTGGTGCGCCGTGAAGAGCACAAGCTCCAACGCTATGTGCATCTGGGCACCGGTAACTATCACCCACAGACCGCGACGCTGTATACCGACTTCGGTCTTTTCACTTGTCAGGATGACATCTGCGCCGATGTGAACGAGGTGTTCGCCGAGCTCACCAGTTTAGGTAAGGCGCGCACTTTACATCATCTGTGGCAATCACCGTTTACTCTGCACGATCATGTGCTCCGAGCCATCCGCGCCGAGGCAGAACTCGCCAAGCAAGGCAAGCGCGCGCACATCATCGCCAAGATGAATGCCTTGTTAGAACCCGAGACCATAGACGCGCTATATCAGGCTTCACAAGCAGGCGTGAAGATAGACCTCATCATCCGTGGTGTATGCGCACTCCGACCAGGTGTAAAAGGACTGTCAGAAAACATTCGCGTGCGCTCGGTGATAGGCCGCTTTCTTGAACACTCGCGCATCTATTATTTCCGCAACGACCTTGCGCACGATGTTTATCTGGCAAGTGCAGACTGGATGGACCGCAACTTCTTCCGCCGCATCGAGGTGTGTTTCCCGATACTAGATAAGAGACTGAAGAAGCGGGTATTGGATGAAGGCCTGAAAATCTACATGCAAGATAACTGCCAAGCATGGGACATGGATAGTCAAGGAAGCTACAAACTCAAACACTCAGCTCGCGCCACGCCGATATGTGCGCAGCGCGAGTTGCTTGAAAGACTTTCAGGTAAGCCCATCATCGTTACAGCGAAGAAAGCTAAACCCAAAGCTACCCCCAAACCGGCCTAGTTTAGTTAGCTGGACTGGGTCGAAAATTAATGCTTTTTAGGGCGACCGGTAGCAATCTTGTCCAATTTACCTAACGCCACTTTCAACTGTGGCACAGTCATGGCAGCCAGAGCTTGCAGGCCAGCACGCAGAATTTCACTCTTTTTCACATGCAAACCGGTTT
>JBBQKX010000009.1:0-44548 GCA_038327315.1 Burkholderiales bacterium
TGCACAATCCAACATCATCCGTGTAAACCATGCGTTCACTGAGATCACTGGATACGCTGTCGAAGAAGTGCTGGGCAAGAATCCGCGCATCATGAGTTCCGGTCGGCAGGACAAGGCTTTCTATACGGTAATGTGGCAGCAAATCAACCAGAATGGCTCTTGGGCGGGTGAGATATGGGACCGGCGCAAGAACGGTGAGGTCTACCCAAAATGGTTGACCATCACCTCGGTCAAGAACGAGCGGAGGCAGACCACGCAGTATGTGGCGATCTTTAGCGACATCACGGCACGCAAGCAGGCGGAAGACGAGATCCGCAATCTGGCCTTCTACGATGCCTTGACGCAATTACCCAATCGCCGCCTGTTGCAGGAGCGACTCCATGTCGCATTGCTGGCCTCGGCGCGTTATGAGGATTATGGCGCGCTGCTGTTCGTCGATCTGGATCGTTTCAAGTTGCTGAATGACACACTAGGGCATGATTACGGCGATCTGTTGCTGATCGAGGTAGCAACGCGCATTAAGTCATGTGTGCGCGAGATGGATACGGTGGCGCGGCTGGGCGGCGACGAGTTCGTGGTGTTACTGGAAAACGTCGGTGGCGATTTGGAAGACGCCTCACACAAAGTCGGCATGGTGGCGGAGAAGATTCGCGCCACGTTGGCACACCCTTACATGCTTAAAGAGCATGAGTATTACAGCTCGCCCAGCATTGGAATCAGCTTGTACCACGATGCCGACTCGACGATGGACGAGTTGCTCAAACATGCCGACGCAGCGATGTATCAGGCCAAGAACGCGGGGCGCAACGCGGTGCGCTTCTACGATCCCAACCTACAACATGATTTGGAGACGCGCGCCACGCTGGAGAACGACCTGCGCCGCGCCATCGAAAACAATGAGCTACATCTGTATTATCAAGTGCAGGTGGATATCAACCATCAACCGACTGGTGTCGAGGCGTTGCTGCGCTGGATCCATCCGCAACGTGGGTTGGTATCTCCGGCGAAATTCATTCCCATCGCGGAAGACAGTTCGCTTATTTTGGAGATCGGCAATTGGGTGTTGGAGGGGGCCTGTGCGCAGCTGGCAGCTTGGGCAAGTGATGAGCGCATGAGCCATCTGACCTTGGCGATCAATGTCAGCGCGCATCAGTTCCGTCTGCCTGACTTCGTTGAAACTGTCGCCAGTGCATTAAGCAGACACAGCGTAGTAACCTCACGTTTAAAATTAGAGTTGACGGAAGGTGTGGTGGTGAACGATCTAAGCGAGGTGGCGACGAAGATGCTGGCCTTAAAAGCATTAGGTATACAGTTGTCATTAGACGATTTTGGCACGGGTTATTCTTCACTCACTTACCTCAAACGGCTTCCACTCGACCAGCTCAAGATCGACCAAAGCTTCATCCGGGACATCACCTCCGACCCCAGCGATGCGGGCTTGGTGCAGACCATCATCGATATGGCGAAGAACTTCAAACAAGACGTCATCGCTGAGGGCGTGGAGACCGAGGCGCAACTGGCCTTCCTCAAGCATTATGATTGCAAGTCCTATCAAGGGTACTTCTTCAGTAAGCCGATACCTGTGGAAGAGTTGTGGGAGATGATGCAGAAGCTGAAATGAATGTCGTTATGGCTAATGCAAATGAACAATGCAAACTTAATCTCTTTGAAGGTCGTAGCGGGGGCAGTCAATGACTGCCCCAGATCGGATAGGCCGAAAATTTCTAGCTAGACGAGAGTTCATTTAATACCCGAAGTCTCCCCCATATCCTCGAGAAAATTCATAAGCCACTATATGCTCGTCCGACAGACTTTATTACTCGTAATCACTTCACGATTTACCAGCCTGACTCACGTTCTGGGGTTGCAGTGATTCTGTGTATGGAAAGATCTGCACCGTTAAATTCTTCTTCAGCATCCAAACGGATACCAACGATTTTTTTGATCACACCATAGACCGCATAACCTCCCGCAAAGGCGATTGTGATACCCATCGCTGTGCCTATCAGTTGAGACATGAAGCTGATGCCACCTATGCCGCCGAGAGCCTTAAGGCCGAAAATACCGGCCGCGATACCGCCCCATGCGCCGCACAGACTGTGCAGCGGCCACACACCCAATACGTCATCTATTTTCCAGCGGTTCTGGGTCAGGGTGAACATCACCACGAACAAGCCACCTGCCACGCCACCCACCACCAGTGCACCCAAAGGATGCATCAAGTCAGAACCTGCACACACCGCCACCAGACCTGCCAAGGGACCGTTATGCAAGAAGCCTGGGTCGTTCTTACCGAACCACAAAGCCGCCAGTGTGCCACCCACCATAGCCATCAGCGAGTTCACCGCTACCAGTCCGCTGATACTGTTGATGGTCTGCGCTGACATCACATTGAAGCCGAACCAGCCCACAGTCAGTATCCAAGCACCCAAGGCCAAGAAAGGGATGCTGGAGGGAGGGTGAGCCGAGATACGACCTTCTTTGTTGTAACGACCGCGACGTGCACCCAGCAACAATACTGCCGCCAAGGCTATCCAACCGCCGACCGCGTGTACGACCACTGAACCTGCGAAGTCATGGAACTCTGCGCCAAATGTGGCATTGAGCCAATTCTGCACGCCAAATCTATGGTTCCAAGCAATACCTTCGAAGAAGGGATAGACGAAACCCACCAACATAAAAGTCGCCGCCAATTGCGGATTGAATCTGGCACGTTCCGCGATACCGCCAGAAACGATAGCCGGAATGGCCGCCGCGAAGGTCAGCAGAAAGAAGAATTTTACCAATTCATAGCCATTGTTCATCGCGAGCGTTTCGGCGCTGCTGAAAAAGTTCACGCCATAAGCGATGCCGTAGCCGATGAAGAAATATGCCAAGGTCGATATGGCAAAATCGGTGAATATCTTCACCAATGCATTGACCTGATTCTTCTTACGTACAGTACCTAGTTCCAAAAACGCAAACCCAGCGTGCATCGCCAATACCATGATCGCGCCCAACAATATGAACAATGCGTCGTGGCTAGTCGGTAAATTTCCCATTCTTCTCTCCCTTAGTACGAAAGCGCTTCTGAAAGCAATATACGTTCCACTTTATTAATGCATTGAAATAATAGAGTTTATTTATTTTCTGCAAGGATGCCTAAACCAATAAAGCTCTATTTTGGTGCACTCCAAGTGCTTATGCACTCAAATTTGGCGCTATTTCGGTGCATATTATTTGCACCAAGATGCGATGAGTGCCCGCCCTTGCTCCCAATCACCCAAACCGCTGTCGCCGTTGATATGGCCATGTGCACCAATCACGATATGACGACTCCCCCACTCTGCCGCCCTGTCTTGCGTGTAGTGCAAACCGGCATAGGGATCGTCGCTGCTGGCGACCACGATGCTGGGGAATGGCAATAGCTGCGAGGGAGTATGTGCAAAGCCCTTAATCGTATCCGGAAAGACTGCACTGCCACTGTCGGGCACCGCTACTAGCAAGGCACCCTGCACACGTGCGCTGAGCTTAGTTCGTTGCGCCCAATGCGCGATTACCAGACAGGACAAACTGTGTGCCACAAGCACGACATTACTGCCTGCTGCACGCACCGCATCTTCTAGGCCCTGCACCCAAGTTGCACACTCAGGATTCAGCCAGTCACTTTGCTGTACACGGATGAAGTCGGGATGAAGTCTTTGCCAGCGTGATTGCCAATGTTGCGCATCGGAATCGCCATAACCGGGCATGATAAGTACACGTGTCTGCATCTTAATTAAGTAAAAATTCCTACGCTAACACTTCAATTTAGAGCAAGCCGCGCTCTGCGAAGGATAAGGTGTGGCCACCCGCCACGATGAAATGGTCAAGTACGCGCACATCGACCAAGGCCAGGGCTTGTTTGAGCACGCCGGTGATGAGTTCGTCTGCCGAGCTAGGCTCGGTCACACCCGAGGGATGATTGTGCGCAAAGATAACCGCCGCTGCGTTGTGGGCAAGTGCACGCTTGACCACCTCGCGTGGATAGACGCTGGTTTGACTCAAAGTGCCATGGAACAACTCTTCACTACTGATGACGCGATGCTGTGTATCCAAAAACAACACCACGAACACTTCTTGTTCACGAGCACTCAACAGCAGTTGCAGATACTCACGTACCGCTGCGGGCGAGTTCAAAGCATCCCCTCTTCGCATGCGCTCTTGCAACGCGCGGCGCGACATCTCGAGTACCGCCTGCAATTGCACATATTTTGCTTGCCCCATGCCATGCAGCTCGCAGAAGCTGTGTTGATCAGCTGCAAACAAATGAGTAAGGTCGCCGAAACGTTGTAAGAGTTCACGTGCCAGATCAACAGCACTTTTGCCGACCACGCCAGTACGCAAAAAAATCGCCAGCAACTCCGCGTCTGACAATGCTGCAGCGCCCTTAAGCAATAATTTCTCGCGTGGTCTTTCGCCCTCAGGCCAATCGGTAATGGACATCATGCACTCCCTTTCTGCACAACTCCTGCAACTGATTCTGGACATCAATCATGCAACTGCGGTAGTTATGCGCTACGCTTTTCTTGTAAGATGCGCAGCATTATGGAACAACATTCGACACAGCGCACCGCCCCCCACATCGTGCTGGGCATCACTGGCGGCATTGCAGCCTACAAGGCAGCCGAATTGCTGCGTCTACTGAGCAAGCAGAGTGTGAGTGTGCAAGTGGCGATGACAGAAGCGGCAACCCACTTCATCACAACGACCACCATGCAAGGGCTATCGGGCAAACCCGTATACACCGACCAATGGGATGCCAGCATCCCTAATAGCATGGCCCACATCAATCTGAGTCGCGAAGCTGATGCCATTGTGATTGCGCCAGCAAGTGCAGACTTCATCGCCAAGTTGGCGCATGGTGCAGCAGATGATCTTTTATCGACGATGTGTCTGGCGCGTAACTGCCCTTTGATCATCGCTCCTGCGATGAATCGTGAGATGTGGTTGAACGCAGCGACACAACGCAACATCGCGCAACTTCGTTTGGATGGTGTGCACATCCTGGGACCAGATAGCGGCATACAAGCTTGCGGCGAAGAAGGCATGGGCCGCATGCTGGAAGCTGAAGTATTGGCACACGATGTAATGACATTACTGCGCCCTGCACAACACAACGCTAACACGCTTAAAGGTCGCAACATTCTAATTACTGCAGGCCCAACCTATGAGGCGATAGACGCAGTACGCGGCATCACCAATCGCAGCTCGGGAAAAATGGGTTATGCCATCGCTCAAGCAGCATTAGCTATGGGCGCGAATGTGACCCTGGTGTCGGGCCCAACCGCGCTGACAGCACCGCTTGGCGCGCACATCGAACAGGTCAGTAGTGCAGCACAGATGATGGCAGCCGTACAAAATCATCTATCTCGTTGCGATATCTTCATCGCGGTTGCAGCTGTCGCGGATTACCGCGTGGCCAACGTCAGCGCACAGAAGATCAAGAAAAGTGATGCGGCACTGTCGCTGGAACTCATCCCCAATCCAGACATCCTCGCTTATGTTGCCAATTTGCCCAAGCCGCCATATTGCGTAGGATTTGCGGCCGAGAGCGAGAATCTCTACGAGTATGCCGAGCAAAAACGCCGCGCCAAGAAACTGCCCTTACTGGTCGGCAACATCGCTCAACATGCTATAGGCTCAGATGACAACGAACTGGTGTTGTTCGACGATGCAGGCAGTCATGCCCTGCCGCCCGGCGACAAGGTCAGCCTATCCCATACCCTCATGCAACATATCGCCCAACGCTATCAAGGAGTGAAGCAATGAAACATCTGTCAGTAGACGTAAAAATCTTGGACCCACGCCTGCACGAGAATATGCCCAGTTACGCGACCAATGGCTCGGCCGGTATAGATTTGCGCGCCTGCATAGAACATGCGCTGGTGATACAACCCAAACAATGTGAACTAATCCCGAGTGGCATTGCCATGCATCTTGCCGACCCGCGCTATGCTGCCATGATATTGCCACGCTCAGGGTTGGGTCATAAGCACGGACTGGTGCTGGGCAATCTAGTTGGTTTAATCGACTCAGACTATCAGGGCCAACTCTTCGTCTCGTTGTGGAATCGCAGTCAGATGCCATTCACCCTGATGCCCATGGAACGTATGGCCCAACTGATTATCGTGCCGGTGATGCAAGCACAGTTCAACATCGTGCAAGAATTCCCGCACAGTGATCGTGGCATAGGCGGGTTCGGCAGTACAGGCAAACATTAATGTCAGCAGCCATCGTGCTGTTCGCCCACGGTGCGCGCGATTCTGAGTGGGCACTCCCCTTCGAAAAGATGCGTGCATTAATACAGCAACGTCTGCCTGGAACAACTGTATTGCTATCCTACCTAGAGTTGATGCAACCAGATCTTGAAACAGCAATCAACAACTTGGAGCAACAAGGCATCAGTCAGGTCACACTGATACCGATGTTCCTTGCGCGTGGCGGCCATCTCAAACAAGATCTGCCCAAACTAATAGACCGCATCCAATCTAGTCATTCAGGACTCAGCATGAAACTCGCGCCGGCAATAGGTGAGGTCGATGCCATACTGGATATGCTTTCGGACTGGGTCTGTACTACGCATCAGCAACAGCCAAAATAAAAAACCCGCTAGGCGGGTTTTTTATTTCAATACTAGTTTAGATTAACGACCCAGACTGGCTTCCCACTCTGTCGTCTCACCCTTACGTACCGCAACCTTCTCCTTGACAGACTTGCGTCCGGCAAACTTGACTTCCACTGTGTGCACACCTGCATCAACATCTATCGTCATCGGTGACATACCGTAATACACATCGTCGATATATACCTTTGCATGAGCTGGCTGAGTAGTGACCGACACGCTACCAGTCAAGACTACTGGTGTTGGCACTGAGGCGACCGGAGCAACGGGCACCACAGGAGCCACAACAGGCACATCCATACGAGGTGTCACAACAGGTGCTGTGAATACGGTCACACCATTGATGGTCTTGGTCCCTGGTGTCAGATTGAATAATGAGGGATAGGCAGCCATCAGCAAGGCATCTACGGCACTTACAGTCTTGTCCGCCACAATCATCAATTCACTATTGAGAAAGTCAACTAGATCACTTTTAGAATTACCTGCAACGCCAGCAAATCGGTTGCGTTTCTGTTCGACGAGTGCTGTCCAAAACACTTTACCAGTAGCAATCTCTTTCAAACTCGTTTCGATACCGATAGAGATATCGTCACGCTCTTTGGAGTTTAAGGTCAGTGTCTTTACTTTTGCAGACAACTCGAACACTGGCTGCTTTGCGTTGGCATCACCTTCAATCGCAAAACCTGCTTTGCGGAATCTGTTCTTGTAAAGATCAGTTGCGATGGCAGCAACATCTCTATCAACCTTGAGTGTATCGCCCTCTAATCCGTAAATACGTGCAGCCAAGTCCCCCAAAGCATGGTGATTTTTTTGTATACGCTGATCTTCAAAAGGCAAGAAGCGCAGAACCGCACCGTTACGGACTTCAAATTTACCTACTGGAGGTGCTAAATACGTCAACTCACTATCGGTATGGAACAATCCCGTCTCTTTGCCACCGTCGGTCGTCGAACACCCAGCCAATAGCAGCACAGCAAAAGCAAATAAAATTTTAGTACGCAATATATTCATGAACCTATCCAGTTCGAACGATTAATGGGAGTTACTAGAGATTCAACCTTGAGCGATGACAGCTTCGATTTCGGCAAAAGTGCGTGCCAATTCGAAAGTCTGCACTTGTGCGCCCAGTTGACGTGCAATTTGCGTCAATGAGAACAGGCCACATACAGACTGCTTACCATCGGCACTTTCAGCAACAACCAGTGCGTGTTGGCGACCAGATTTTTTCAGACTCGCAACAATGTTACCAACCGAAGCTGTCTTCACATCATTGACGTTCAGTACTTCCAGTTCACGCTGTGTAGACATGATGTCACGCACCATAATGTCAGCATGAGTACCACCCATGTTTTGCAGGAAACGCATCGGTTTCTCGCCCAGCACATCAGTAGCAGTGAGCAAGCCTGCGACTTGATCGTTGTCATCCAGCACCAACAAGGTTCGCACGCCATAACGAATCATCTTAGCGTTGGCTTTATCCATAGAAGTCTTGGCGCGCACACTAACCACGGAAACCTTAGTCAAATCAGTCATCACATCTACAGCAGAGCTGCTCAATTTAACGCGCTCTGGCAAAGACTGTGTAGGGCGAACAAAACCAGAACCTGTTTTGAGCGGGGTGGATTTCAGTGCGTCATACTCTCTAATCATGTTCAAAACTCCTCATTATGTTTATTTTAAACCAGCAATCATTTATGTATCGAATGCCTAGTGATATCGGGTAGATATCGCACCAATTCATTCAAAGCCTGTACGTACACATCACGTTTGAATTCGATTACAGCGTTGATATCCAACCAGTAATCGTTCCAACGCCATGCATCGAATTCAGGATGCCCGCAGGCCCGAAGACATACATCACAATCACGCCCCATCAGGCGCAACAAGAACCAAATCTGCTTCTGTCCGCGATAATTACCTCGTGATTCGCGCTTGTGCCAGCTTTGCGGGACATCGTAACGCATCCATTCACGGGTACGTCCGAGTATCTTGACATGCTGGGGCAGCAAACCCACTTCTTCTTGCAACTCGCGATACATGGCTTGTTCGGGGTTCTCGCCATGCTGTATACCACCTTGTGGAAACTGCCACGCGTGCTGCCTGACTCGTTTACCCCAGAACACTTGATTCCTATCGTTGGTGATAATGATGCCGACATTCGGTCTATAGCCGTCTCGGTCTATCATGTGCCACTCTATCGGTTAATTTCAATGCGCGGATTCTTTCATACTTCGCCTTTTATGGAAAGCGTATCTACCTTAAAGCAGCCTCGGACATACCGAATATGCCTCTAACGCGGTAGAATCACGCCCTCTTTTTTGCACAAGCCATCTGAATCATGCGTGTATCCCAATTTTTCATCAGTACCCAAAAAGAAGCCCCCAGTGAAGCCGAGTTGCCCAGCCACAAGCTGATGGTGCGTGCCGGTTACATCAAAAAACTTTCCAGCGGCCTTTACACATGGATGCCTATAGGTTTGCGCGCCTTGCGCAAGGTCGAGGCTATCGTACGCGAGGAAATGGACCGTAGTGGCGCTATAGAACTACTGATGCCAGCCGTGCAACCCGCCGAGCTATGGCAAGAGACTGGTCGCTGGGAAGTATTCGGTCCACAGATGCTGAAAATCACTGACCGCCATAACAATCTGTTCTGCTTCGGACCCACACATGAGGAAGTCATTACAGACATCGCCCGCCGTGAGATTAATAGCTATCGTCAATTACCCATCAACTTCTACCAGATCCAGACCAAGTTCCGCGACGAAGTCCGCCCACGTTTTGGCGTGATGCGCGCGCGCGAATTTCTGATGAAGGATGCGTATTCCTTCCATGCTGACTTTGCTAGCTTGGAGCAGACTTACAAGTTGATGTATGAGACTTACAGCCGAATCTTCACTCGCTTGGGTCTACAATTCCGCGCCGTTGCAGCCGATACCGGCGCTATCGGCGGTAGCGGCTCGCATGAGTTCCATGTGCTCGCCGATTCAGGTGAAGATGGCTTGGCGTTCTGCCCCACCTCAGATTACGCGGCCAACGTAGAGCTGGCTGCAGCCCTGCCGCCTACAACTGCCCGTGCAGCCGCAAATGAAACTATGCGCGATGTAGACACACCCAAACAAACAACTTGCGAACAGGTCGCAGCATTGCTGGGCATCTCTT
Source organism: Burkholderiales bacterium (assembly GCA_038327315.1). Taxonomy (GTDB): domain Bacteria; phylum Pseudomonadota; class Gammaproteobacteria; order Burkholderiales; family Gallionellaceae; genus Gallionella. The sequence continues at coordinate 9,802 of JBBQKX010000009.1, forward strand.
TGCAACGCACCGTCAAGCTCTTGGCGCTGGTCGCAGATGACAAATTGCACCTCATGTTACTGCGCGGCGACCACACGCTAAACGAGGTTAAGGTGAGTAAATTGGAGGGGCTGAATGACTTCCGCTTCGCACGCGAAGACGAGTTGCGCGAATTCTTCAATTGTCCTGCGGGCTTCCTAGGCCCTGTCGGCATAGATCGCAGCAAAGTTAGACTCATCGCTGACCACACCGTCGCCGCGATGAGCGACTTCGTAATCGGCGCGAACAAACCTAAGTTCCACACCGCAGGTGTGAACTGGGGTCGCGACCTGCCTGAGGCCGATATGATTGCAGACATCCGCAATGTAGTCGCCGGCGACGCATCACCAGATGGACAAGGAACATTAGAATTGTGCCGCGGCATCGAAGTCGGCCATATCTTCCAGTTGCGCACCAAGTATGCGGAAGCGCTCAAAGCCACTTTTTTGGATGCGCAGGGCAAATCCCAAATCATCGAGATGGGCTGTTATGGCATCGGTGTTTCACGCATCGTCGCCGCCGCGATAGAGCAAAATTTTGATGAGCGCGGTATCGCAATACCTACAGCTATCGCACCGTTCCAGATTGCAATCGTTCCTATCGGTATGAAGAAAAGCGATGCGGTACGCGATGCAGTTGAGAAGCTATACAAAGACCTAAAGGCCGCTGGCATAGAGGTCTTGCTGGACGACAGAGATGAGCGTCCCGGCGTGATGTTCGCTGACATGGAATTGATAGGCATACCGCATCGCATCGTGGTCGGTGACCGCGGCTTGAAGGAAGGAAAAGTGGAATATCAAGGTAGGCGTGACACCGAAGCACAGACTTTATCCTTGCAAAATGCACTAGAGTTCGTAAAATCAAAGATATGCAACTGATACGAAAAAACTTTTTCCGCAATTTGACCATACTGAGTTGCATGGTCTGTGGAATTTTTTCGTCAGCAGCATATGCAGGCGGGCAGGTCTACTCGCCACTCTCCGCCAGTGTTCGTGCGGTGTTACAACGTAGCGTCTCAGATCAAGCCGCACCTAAACTCGCCTTCGCGACGCAGTATGAGGCCGACTCATGGCTCAGCAAGATGTCGCGTCGATTGGCCAAACGCATTCCGAATGAAGATGATAGATTGGACTTTCTTAAGACCGTACACTATGAAGCTACACGTGCAGGATTAGACCCAGAGTTGGTATTGGGTTTGATCGAAGTAGAGAGCAGGTTCAAAAAATACGCAGTATCCAGCGTGGGTGCACGTGGCTATATGCAAGTCATGCCGTTCTGGACCAAGGAGATCGGTACGCCTGATCACAACTTATTCCACTTACGCATCAATCTGCGTTATGGCTGCACCATACTGCGGCATTATCTTGATATTGAGAAAGGCGACCTGTACCGCGCCTTAGGGCGTTACAACGGCAGCTTAGGCAAACCAACCTACCCCAACCTTGTCAGGGCTGCTTGGCATAACCACTGGGCCTTGCCGCATCCGAGCATCAACAAATACGTCTACGCCAACTAGGCTTCACTTCTTCAGGCGTTGCTCGACCTCGATTAAGGACAGCTCCCCCAGCCGCTTATAGACCAGCTTCCCCTGTGGGCCAAACAAATAGGTGGTTGGTAAACCATCTAGCTCTTCCGACTGTCCTGTCGCTGCCGTAATCTGTTCAACCATATCGCGCGTACCCATCACAACCGGATAGTTCATTTTGTGAGCAGCGGCAAAATCTGCAACCTTCTTTTGTGAACCTGATTGCATCACCACGCCCAATACCAGCAACTCCGGATGCGTGGCTTGCAAGCGATTTAATTCAGGTATCTCACTGAGACAGGGTGAACACCAGGTTGCCCAGAAGTTGACTAACACCCACTTACCACGTTCTTCGCTTAAGCGGTGCGCCTTGCCCTGAATATCTTGGACCGAGAAATCACCTGCATGAGCACAAAACGAAGACAGTAGCAGCAGCCCCGCCCATGCTCCGAACAATCTAGTGACCATGGTTTTCTGGAGTACTCTCGTCTTGATGCGTACCCTTCTCTGCAGCATGGCTCAAATAAAGCGCCAAGGCTACTAGGGCGATACTTACGCCTAAGTACACCAAGTCCAATGGAGTAGTAATCTGCATCGTAATCGCCTCTTTAAACAGCGTAACGATCAAGATCATTAAGATAACTTTAGCCAAACGTGATTTCAAATCGTCTAGATTATTGATCACCAATATTTTGCTTGAAGCCTTGCTGCCATGTGCCTGATCAATGTCGCTAATGAACAACTCATACATACCAAGCGAGAAAATTAACATCACAGCTGCTAGTAAATATGCATCTACCACCTCTACGATGTGCGACACCGTCAGATCATGCAAAGCCTTGCGTGCTTCTTCCGTCAAGCTACTATCCGCATAGTGCATGGCATGTCCCAACAGGATATAAACATCAACCGTCGCCATATAGAAGATAGCGAAGCCAGACAACAGACTGCCGATCACGGCTGCGATGATGACAAATCGACTATTCCACAATGAGCCTTCAAACAGATTTTCTAGAAATTGCATGGTAATACTCTCCAACGAATAAAAAACGTCGCGCATTAAAGCCTAAAACACCTGCATGGGCAAGGATATCCATGCGTCTCAGGCTTCTAAATCTTGTGTGGTACGTACGCAATACATACCCAGTTATAATTAGCTACAAACTACTACGGGACTAAGAGCCATGCTAACGCTACCTTCCTTGTGGGTGCTAATCGTGAGCACCATCGCCTTCTTCTTATCGATGTGGTATTTGCATCACTTTCTAGAGCAACAGGACATCCCCAAGGGGTTTACCCGTAGCATGGTAGTCTTGGTCTTGGCCACCATCACTTCTAGCGCAGTAGAAGCTGGCTTGAGTCATATTGAGCATGCGCTCACTGGCCAGGTCGTGGATGCTCAGCCTGTGGTGGCACCCGCAGTGAATGCTGACGACGAGAGTAGAAGTGACAAGTTGGGCAGTTACTGATTATTCGTTTGATCAAAGACTTCTTGCAAGGTGATATCCGTATGCTGTTCCATTTCCTGCACCTTATCCGACAACCAGCCTTGTAGTCCCATGTCATAACTGACCGTACTGAGCTTTCGTCTATCTAGAGCGAATAAGCGCAACAACTCAGTCAAACGAGTATGGCCTGCATCTTTCTTCAACAGCCAACCTTGCCCCTCAGCCTTACAGATCAAATCCGCACCCAGCAATTTATCCAGCATGCGCTCTAAGCCGTCATACCCTATGCGCAAACTCTTAGACATCTCGTCGAAGGTAATCACCCTTCCCTGCTGCAATCCCTGCGATAACAACTTTAGTACGCGCAATGCATACAAGATGTCCAACATCGGCGGCTGTTGATGGGTGTCTGGCATGCGCCAATGCGATAAAGAGGCGGCAATCTCTGCTCCAAACAAGATGATTAACCATGACAGATATATCCACATCAGAAAGATAGGTACGCTGGCAAATGCACCGTAGATCATTTTATACGAAGGAAAGTGTAAGACGTAATATCCGAAACTTCTGTTCATCGCCTCAAACAATATCGCCGCGACCACTGCACCTATGAATGCATGCATCAGCGGAACATAACGATTGGGCACCAAACGGAACAGTAATGTGAAAGCTAGTGTGGTGAATAAAGTAGGCAATATCTTCAAGCTGCCCACACCGAGCAAAGGCATGTGTTTCGCATAGCCCATAGATAAGCCCACCAGCCAAGAGGTGAGAGAAAGGCTCGCACCTATCAACAGCGGCGCAAGCGTCAGCACCGCCCAATACACCACCAGTCGCTTGATCAAGGGGCGACGACGACGTACGCGCCAGATCACATTGAAAGTCTGATCTATGGTGAGCATCATGGACATTGCCGTCACTGCTAGAAACACAATACCTACGGTAGTGAGTTGTGATGCACTCTCCGCAAATTGCGTCATGTAGCGAGAGATGATGAAACCGGCTTTGTCGGGCATCATATTGTCCAATAGATAAGACTTAATATGCACACCGAAGGCTTCGAACACGGGGAAAGCACTGAACATAGTCAACGCGATGGCGATCATGGGCACCAGCGATAATAGTGTGGTGAAAGTCAGACTGGCTGCCGCGTCAGTACAGTGGTCCTGTCTCAGCCGTTGTACCAAGAAACGCAAAAGATGCCAGATGTCGTGTAAATTTTTCCGCATGTAAGCAAGCATTACCTATAATCGCCCAATGATAACCGACAAAGAAATCCTAGTGCTGTATTACAGCCAACATGGCGCGACCAAACAAATGGCGCAACTCATCTCACGTGGCGTAGAGCAAGTCCCAGGCGTACGCGCTCGACTGCGTACCGTTCCTAAAGTATCCACCGTTTGTGAAGCTAGCGTATCTGCTATACCGGACAGCGGCGCACCCTATGTCGCGCTTACCGACCTCACCGACTGCATAGGTCTTGCTCTGGGAAGCCCCACTCGTTTCGGCAACATGGCAGCACCGATGAAGTACTTCTGGGATGGTACCGGCAGTTTGTGGATGCAGCATGCTCTGGTTGGCAAACCGGCAGCTTTGTTCACTTCGACCAGCACTATGCATGGCGGTCAGGAAACTACTTTACTGAGCATGATGATACCCTTGCTGCATCACGGCATGGTGATACTCGGCATCCCCTATTCAGAACCCGAGTTGACGGCCACCCAAACTGGCGGCACGCCCTATGGTGCCAGCCATGTTGCAGGACTCACCAGCGATGCACCTATTAGTGAAGCAGAAAAAAAACTCTGTATCACGCTGGGCAAACGTCTAGCACTCACTGCCTTGAAACTCTCTGCCTGAGGTCATTATGAATAATGCAATAGAAGCCCGTCAGATGTTGCGTGCCCATCGCTACGGCGCGCTCAGCACCCACTCCAAAAAATTCGAGGGCTATCCATTCGGCTCAATCACGCCTTACATGGTCGATCACGATGGCAGTCTGATCATACTTATCAGTGGACTCGCCGAACATACCAAGAACATCCTCCACAACCCTCGCGTGAGTCTCATCACACACGACCAAGGAGACACACAGATACAGACGCAGGGGCGCATCACGCTGGTAGGCGATGCCACTCCCATCGCTGATCGTGAAGCCATAGGCGGACGTTATCTACGCTACTTTCCGGAAGCGGAAAGTTATTTCCAGATGCACGACTTCAGCTTCTTTCGCATCCGCGCTGTCGCGATCCGATATATAGGTGGCTTCGGCAGGATACATTGGGTGAATATTGATCAGTACGGCGTAGCATCCTACCCACTGATAGAGCTTGAAACCGATGTGATAGAGCATATGAACACCGACCATCTAGACACCATGCGTAATTACTGCCTACATCTGCATCAGCGCGATGTATTAGATGTAGCGATGATAGGCATAGATTGCGACGGTTTTGATATGAGTGCCGATGGTGCTGTGTTGCGTGTTAACTTTGTCGAGCCAGTCAGCGATGCTCAACAGGCACGCGCTGCCTTGGTCGCATTAGCCAAAACCGCGAAGCAATAGGTTAATTAATAGATGCACTAAGGGGCTGGGTGCCCCTTAGATGTAACGATAGATTAGGACTTCTTTACTACCTGCATTGCAGTCGCCACCATGCCAGCAATATCGGCGGCATTGCCCGGAAGGATCATGGTATTGCCTTGCTTTGCGATGTTGCCAAAAGCATCGACGAAACGCTCCGCCACTTTCAAATTGGCTGCCGTCATGCCGCCTTCTGAATGTAGCGCCTCACCTACCATGCGTATCGATTCTGCTGTCGCTTTAGCTACCAACATGATGGCCTCCGCTTCACCTTGCGCATTGTTGATGGCTGCCTGACGCGTACCCTCAGACTCGCGTATGGAAGCTGTCATCAGACCTTCGGCGAGATTGATTTCTTCCTGTTTCTTACCTTCAGATTGTGCAATTAGCGCACGCTTCTCACGTTCTGCGGTGATCTGCTTCTGCATGGAGGCAAGCACCTGCTGCGGTGGCGTGATGTCTTTGATCTCGTAGCGCAAGACCTTCACCCCCCAGTTCGGACTAGCCTCGTCCAGAGCGAACACCACAGTACGATTGATGGCATCGCGGTCCTCCAGCAACTTATCCAAATCGCGTTTACCACACTCGGAACGCAAAGCAGTCTGCGCTAGCATGGTGATGGCAGCGAGATAGTTAGAAGTCCCATAACTGGCGCGTGATGCGTCTGTCACTTGGTAATACAACACGCCATCGACTTGGACTTGAGTGTTGTCCCGTGTGATGCAGACTTGTGGTGCGATATCGATGGGAAACTCTGTGAGTCTATGTTTATAAGCGACTCTGTCTAGGAATGGGATGATGATGTTCAGCCCCGGCTCCAGCGTCCCGTTGTACTTACCCAGACGCTCTATCACCCAAGCATTCTGCTGTGGAACGATTTTTATAGACTGAACTGCCAGAAAGACGGCGAATAATACGATGACGACGACTACGCTATCCATGATGCTCCCTCACTCTATAATCAACAATGATCCCTTGATGGCCACAATACGCCACTCTGCACGACCTGCATCAGCTACAACCGCATCGACTAACTGAGCTTCCCATTCTGCGCCTCTATACGTTACACGCGCATGACGCTCATCGTGCCAATTGGCGATATTTACTGTCTGTCCGATGTCGTAGCTAAAGTTGCCTTGAGTATTAGTCGGCTGAGCGCGCTTCCAACGCTGCAACGCGAACACGCTGGCACCACATAACACTGCTGCGGTGATGGCTTGCACCATCCATGTTGCCCCGATATAAGCTGCAACGCCAGCACCAGTCAAGCCGACCGCGATGGCCAGCAAGTAGAAGGTGCCGCTGAACATCTCGGCGATGACCAAGAGTAAGGCGGATAACCACCACATCCAATGTACGTCCATCGCAACCTCCATAGTTATGCCATCATTCTTGTCACTTTATAACATAACGAGGTGTAACACAGCTTTCATACAGGCACTTGTATGACCTTGTCCCTATCAGCAGGATACAGGCTGTCAATGGCATTTTTCAGGCGATATACAGGAACATGCATCTCACCCTTGAGCACCAGATCATCTTCCTGCACGTAGTTGAATTTCTTAGATGTGCGCTTATAAGTGGTTTGGTCCACCAGTATTTGTCCAGCGACAGCATGGTCAGATAAGCGACTGGCCAAATTAACAGTATTGCCCCATATATCGTAGCTCAAACGCAACTTACCTATTACCCCAGCCGCGATAGGACCGGTTGCAATCCCGGTGTGTATATCTAATCCGCTGTTGTGGAACATGCCTTGGGTCTGCTCTCGTATGTATGACTGGAAATCTTGAGCCGCACGCAATGATGCCTCTACATAGTCACTATGGTCACTATTTGACAATCCACCCACCGCTAAAAATGCATCGCCTATGGTCTTGATCTTCTCCAGTCCATGACGTTCAGCGATTTCATCGAAACCAGAGAACAATTGGTTGAGCAGGCGTACGATCTGTTTAGGTGACATGCTGTCTGCAAGCTTGGTGAAGCCCACGATGTCGACGAATATCACCGAAACATCCGAGTGCCCGTCCGCGATCATGTTGCCGCCTTCCATCAGACGTGTGGCGATACGTTCGGGCAATACACTCTTGAGCAATTCCGCGCTGCGACTACTCACTGTATTCAACTGCGTATGTTCGTGTTGCAGGTGGAAAAACTGGTGCTTGCGCAACTGATTGATCTCCTGCCTATGGCGCAGTGAGTAAGATAATCCAAGCGTGAGCAATACTGCGAAAGTCGCAATGTTTGCCGGCAACATATACTTAATCAGAATTTCTGTCCCAGCGGCAGTTTCATATCCTAGTATAGGTTGTAACAGATATGCCAATCCAAGCATGCCTAGAAAGGACAACAGCCAGTAGTGCGTATGGCGCTCTTCGCGCGCTGCGACCATGGACACCGCGACTGGAGTTAAAAACCCCCAAAGCATGATGATGCTGACTTGACCACTTTCTAGGCTAAGCTGCGCCACTAAAGGGCTGATGAGGATAAATATTAACTGGGCGCGGCGCAGTACGATGTAATTCTTAGTGATAGCGTAATAGGCGTAGCCTAGCAACGAAAATAGCTGCATGAAGGCGATGCCATACCATGGAAAATCGACGCCTAAATACAAACTCGCAATGAACCACCCCCACATGGAGAGGCTCATCACAATCGAACAGCCTGTCAGTACGATGAAGCGGTAACGCATAATGACCTCAGGGGTCAGTGATGCTTGCTTACGCTGCTCCGAAGCTTCCATAACTAAAACCTACATATCAGTAATAATCAATGCAACAGCAGTGACTGCTGTACAGACACGGCACAGATGGACATCAACATGCCAGGCATCATACCCAACAACAGTACGCCCAGTCCGTTGAAACTGATCAGCAATGCTGTGTCCGCAGTGACATTTATTGGCTCATGGCTCTCTGGCGCATCGAAGTACATCAACTTAACGATGCGCAAGTAGTAGAACGCACCGATCAAGGAGAACAGTACTGCAACTACTGCCAACCATGTGTGTCCGGTTTGGACCACCGCATTCAATACGGAGAACTTGGCATAGAAACCTACAGTTGGAGGCACACCTGCCATAGAGAACATCAATAACAACATCATGAATGCCAACCACGGACTGCGTTGATTGAGCCCCTTGAAGTCGGTCAATTTATCTGCTTCGAATCCCGCACGCGACAGCAACATAATCATGCCGAAGCCACCCAGTGTCATCAATACATAGACCACTGCGTAGAACATGGCAGAACCATAACCTTCGATACCTCCACCGATAAAGCCCAATAGCAAGAAACCCATGTGTGAGATGGTGGAGTAAGCGAACATGCGTTTGATATTGGTTTGTGCGATTGCGCTCAAATTACCTAACGCCATAGAGGCGATGGCCATGATGATGAGCATACCGGACCAGTCTTTAACCAAAGGTTGTAAACCTTCTACCAAGATACGCGCAGTAAAAGCAAACGCCGCCAACTTAGGTGCAGAGCCAATCAACATCGTCATCGGTGTCGGTGCACCATGGTAGACGTCCGGAATCCACATGTGGAAAGGCACGACACCCAACTTGAATGCCAGACCCGATACGATGAACACCAGACCAAATACCAGCAAGGACTTGTTAGGTACGCCATGCTTGATTGCATCTGAGATGGTACCCAGATCCAACGAGCCAGTCGCGCCGTAAATCATTGACATGCCATACAACAGCAGACCGGAAGCCAAGGCACCGAGTACGAAATATTTCATCGCAGCTTCTGTCGCGGTTGCGGAATCACGTTGCAATGCGACCATCGCATATAAGCTCAGAGACAACAACTCTAACCCCAGATAGAGTGTCAGGAAGTTATTGGCAGAGATCATCACGTTCATGCCCAGTAAGGAGAATAGGGCCAACACCATGAACTCACCTGTGAACAGACCGCGCACCATCAAGTATTGACGAGAATAGACTAGCATCATCGCCACAGCCAAATAGGTCAGCAGCTTGAGCACATCAGACATCAGGTCATCAACAAACATATTGTGGAAGGCATAGACCACGCCATCTGTATGCGTGCCCACAGTGATCAATGAGCAACCCAGTAGCGTCACTTGTACCAGCAGATAGGTATATATCTTATTGCTCTCGCTTAGGAGCAGATCCACAATCAGAATCAAACACAGCATCACCAGCAGGAATATCTCCGCAGCGGCGGGCATCAGATTAGCCATCAAATTCATATATACCTCTAAAAGCAGTTGGTAGTCGTTAGTTTAAGTCGTCAGTTGCGGCACTCAGTAAATAGCATTTCAACTATTGTCTGGCGTCCAATCACTAACGACTCTATTTACAATTACAATTTCGAATGCGTCATGTGTAGGAGCAGATCACCCACAGACACATGCAAGATCTCGCTGAATGGCAAAGGATACAGACCCATGCCCAACACAAAGATCGCCAGTATCGTGAAGATCAGTTTTTCACGTCCATTAATGTCGGTCAATTCGGCAACATGTTGGTTTGCAACTGGACCGAAAATTACGCGCTTGTACATCCATAGTGTGTAAGCCGCGCCGAAGATTAATGTAGAGGCTGCTGCGAAGGCATACCAGAAGTTCACCTTGACTGCACCCATGATAACCATGAATTCACCCACGAAGGCGCTGGTACCAGGCAGGCCACTATTAGCCATGGCAAACAACATAAAGAAGGCGGCGAATACAGGCATCTTGTTGGCTACACCACCATAAGCTGATATCTCTCTGGAATGCACACGGTCATACAACACACCGATACACAGGAACAAAGCGCCAGCCACGAAACCGTGAGAGACCATCTGCAACAGCGCTCCTTCGATACCGTATGCGTTGAAGATGAAAAAACCCAGCGTGACAAAGCCCATGTGAGAGATAGATGAGTAAGCCACCAATTTCTTCATGTCGGTTTGCTTCAGTGCAACCAAGCCGATGTAGACCACCGCAATCAGCGACAACGCAATCATCACGCCAGCAAGTTTGTGGCTAGCATCTGGAGCGATAGGCATAGAGAAGCGCAAGAAACCGTATGCACCAACTTTCAACATAATCGCCGCCAGCACCACAGAACCACCTGTTGGTGCTTCCACGTGTGCATCAGGCAACCAAGTGTGTACGGGAAACATTGGCACCTTCACCGCAAATGCGAAGAAGAAAGCGATGAAGATCAGGATCTGAGCTTGCATCGGGATCGCGACTTGCTGGAAGTCCAAGATACTGAAGCTACCACCTGTAAGGTTGTACAGATAGATTAACGAAACCAACATCAACAAGGAACCTAACAATGTGTACAGGAAGAACTTCATCGCGGCATAGACTCGATTAGGACCACCCCACACACCGATGATGATGAACATAGGAATCAGCATCGCTTCCCAGAACACGTAGAACAGTATCGAATCTAGTGCCGCGAACACACCATTCACGATACCAGACATGATTAGGAAGGCTGCCATGTACTGTGCGACACGCTTCTCGATCACTTTCCAGCCCGCCAACACAACAATAGGGGTGAAGAAGCTGTTGAGCAGGATGAACAATACCGAGATACCGTCCACACCCAAGTGATAATGGATATTGAAACGGTTGATCCAGTTATGCATCTCCTCGAACTGCATAGCACTCGTGGTGATGTCGAATCCTGTGTACAAAGGCAAACACACCAAGAAGCTCAAGATCGAGCCTATCAGCGCCAACTTGCGAGCCAGAGGAGCGTTGTTGTCGTTGCCTGTTGCCAGAACTAGCACACCAAATATGATGGGTAGCCAGATGATGACACTAATGACGGGTAATCCAAAAATCATGCTCTTTCCTTTACTTTCCGCTTCCCTCTCTGTGGAAGCGAGGATGGGTTATGCCTTATTCAAACCAATTGCGTATGGTCAACAATACGAACACGCCGGTGATCATGGTGAACGCATAGTGGTAGATATAACCTGACTGCAAGCGACGCACGATACCGGATATCTTGCCGACCAGTTTCGCAGAGCCATTCACCAACAATCCATCAATCAAGACCTTGTCACCGTAGCGCCCTAAAAAGGTACTTGCACCACGTGCACCCCCGGCGAAGAACCAATCATTGAATCGATCGAAGTAATACTTGTTGTCTAATAGTGTGTAGATCCATTGGAAGCGCTTTTGAATCGCAGCTGGAATGTCGGGACGCTTCATATAAAAGAACCAAGCTGAACCCACACCAGAGGCCGCAAGCAGGAATGGCAATGATAAGAATGAGTGGAAGGCCATCGCAAACGCGCCGTGGAACTCTTCATGCATCTCAGCCAAAGCTTCGTGATGCTCAGCGATGAAAATCGCATCCTTAAAGTAGCCACCGAACAACATCGGTTCGACAGCGAAATAACCGATGAATGCGGAAGGAATCGCCAATAGTATCAATGGCAGTGTCACCACCCATGGAGACTCATGTGGCTTCTCTCCCGGCGCAAGACCGTGATGGTGGTCGGACGACACTTCTTCATCGTCGTGATCACCCATGTGTTCGCTGTGCTCATCATCAGTGTGAGCGGCATGATGATCGTCATGTTTAGCATCGGCAGTGAGGGCATGTGGCGCGTGATGAGCATCGTGCGCTTTGCCGAAACGCTCTTCACCGTGGAACACCAAGAAGTACATACGGAAGGAATAGAAGGCCGTTACGAATACACCTGCCAACACGGCGATGTAAGCGATGGAATGTCCTGGAGTATGCGAATATTCCACAGCCTCTATGATGCTGTCCTTGGAGTAGAAACCTGAGAAGAACGGTGTACCAATCAACGCTAGGGAGCCAATCAAAGAGGTAATCCAAGTGATCTTCATGTATTTGCGCAAGCCACCCATGTTGCGGATGTCCTGATCATGATGCATACCCATGATTACGCTACCCGCACCGAGGAATAACAACGCTTTGAAGAAAGCGTGGGTCATCAGATGGAAAATCGCGACTGAGTATGCAGAGGCACCCAAGGCGACCGTCATATAGCCAAGTTGCGACAATGTCGAATAAGCGATGACGCGCTTAATATCGTTCTGGATGATGCCCAAGAAGCCCATGAACAATGCGGTTATCGCGCCGATGATCATGACGAAGGACAAGGCAGTCTCGGACAGTTCGAACATAGGCGACATACGAGCAACCATGAAGATACCTGCCGTCACCATAGTCGCAGCGTGGATCAATGCTGAGATTGGAGTAGGACCTTCCATAGAGTCAGGCAACCAAACGTGCAGTGGAAACTGTGCTGATTTACCCATCGCGCCGATGAACAGCAAGATGCAGATTGCGGTCAGCAGATTCACATGCATACCTGCGATAGGTGCGACATCATCGGCATGGGATACAACATTAGCAAACACGTCGGCGTAATTCAAAGAGCCAAATACCATCAGCACCAGGCCGATACCCAATAGGAAACCAAAGTCACCTACACGATTGACTAGGAAAGCTTTCAGGTTGGCATAGATTGCGGTTGGGCGAGTGAACCAGAAACCAATCAACAAATAAGACACTAGACCCACAGCTTCCCAACCGAAGAAAAGTTGCATGAAGTTATTAGCCATCACCAGCATTAGCATTGAGAAGGTGAACAATGAGATGTAGCTAAAAAAGCGTTGATAGCCTGGATCTTCTTTCATATAGCCTATGGTGTAGATGTGCACCATTAGCGATACAGAAGTGACCACCAGCATCATGGTCGCAGTCAATCTGTCGATTAGGAAGCCAACATAGAAAGATGTACCGCCTGAAGTCAGCCAAGTGTAGACCGGACCGTCAAAAAGATGACCATCCATCACACTGCGGAAAATCTGTATCGCAGAATAGAAGGATAGACCGACCATCGCGATGGTGATGCGATGTGACCATGTACGGCCTATCCATTTACCGAACAGACCAGCAGCGATTGCGCCGAACAAAGGGGCCAGTGGAACCACCAGATAGAGTGTTTGAATATCCATCACATCAACCTTTCAAACTGCCGAGATCATCGACATTAATGGTGCGCAGGTTACGGAACAGCACGACCAGAATTGCGAGGCCTATCGCTGCTTCAGCAGCTGCTACCGTCAGGATAAAGAATACGAACACTTGGCCGGCAGTATCATTTAGATAATGTGAGAAAGCGACAAAGTTGGTGTTGACTGCAAGCAGCATCAACTCAATCGCCATCAGCAATACGATGACGTTCTTGTGGTTCAGAAAGATACCGACCACGCTGATGGCAAACAGCACCGCGCTCAGTATCAGATAATGTGACAGGGTCAACATACGATTTTCTCTCCCCTAGGTTCTAGTTATTGGTTATTTATTTGTTCGCCACAGAATTGCTGTCGGCTGACATTTCTTTGACAATACGCACTCGATCCGCAGCTTTCACCCGCACCTGCTCAGATACGATCTGTGACTTGACGCCCGCACGACGACGCAAGGTCAATGCGATTGCAGCGACCATCGCTAAAAGTAACAACACCGCTGCCAACTCGAATGGATAGACATACTGTGTGTAGAGCAAACGACCTAATTCCTTGGTGTTGCTGTAATTGGCAGGATGAGTGACCGCGTTCACAGTGTCAGACGTTTGACGCGCACCCAGCACATAAATCATCTCAAACACCATCACACCAGCAATCGCAGCGCCAAATGGGAACCAGCGCCAGAAACCTTCGCGCAGACGCACCAGATTGATATCCAGCATCATCACCACAAACAGGAACAGCACCATCACTGCACCAACATAGACCAACACCAGCACGATAGCCAAGAACTCAGCCTCCAGTGTCATCCAGATACCCGCAGAACTGCAGAATGCCAATACCAAGAACAGCGCCGCGTTCACTGGGTTACGCGAAGTGATTACACCCATCGCCGCAAACACGGTGATCGTTGCAAACACGTAAAAAACTATATCCAAAAAGTTCATCTCTTATCCTCTCAAAGTCAGTGGCAAGTTGCTATGCGCAATCTTGACTGGCTGTTACCGGTATTTGGCGTCGGCAGCGCGATCTTTTGCGATCTGTGCTTCGTACTTATCACCCACCGCCAATAACATAGGCTTGGTGTAGTACAGATCGCCTTTCTTCTCACCGTGATATTCGAAGATACGTGTCTCTACGATGGCATCTACTGGGCAGGATTCTTCACAGAAACCGCAGAAGATGCACTTGGTCAGGTCGATGTCATATTGCGTAGTGCGGCGTGTGCCATCCTCGCGCTCTGCAACCTCAATCTTGATCGCCAAGGCCGGACAGACTGCTTCACACAGCTTGCACCCGATGCAACGCTCTTCGCCATTGGCGTAGCGGCGTTGTGCGTGCAAACCACGGAAGCGGTTACTTTGTGGCGTCTTCTCTTCAGGAAATTGCACAGTAATCTTGCGTGCGAACATATAACGTCCGGTCAGCGCCATACCCTTGAGCAACTCGAACAGCAGGAAGGTCTTGAAATAGTATTTGATCTTTTCCATATTCATCTCCGGCGCTTACCAAACCCACAAGGAAGTTTGCATCCACGCACCTACGACTACTACCCATATAATCGCGATTGGTATAAACACTTTCCAACCCAAACGCATCAATTGGTCATAGCGATAACGCGGGAAGGTCGCGCGGAACCACAAGAACAAAAATAATACGAAGGATGCTTTAGCCAACAACCACACCATACTGTCTGGCAGGAATGGCAGAGGGGACAACCAACCGCCCATGAACATGATGGCAGTCAGAAAGGCGATCAGAATCATGTTGGCGTATTCCGCCAAGAAGAACAGCGCGAATGTCATGCCAGAGTATTCCACGTGGAAACCCGCAACGATCTCAGACTCCCCTTCAGCAACGTCGAATGGCGCACGGTTGGCTTCAGCCACACCAGATATCAGATAGACCATAAACATCGGGAACAGTGGAATGATGTACCAGTTCAATGCACCGTAACTACCCTTTTGACCATTGACAATGTCGCCCAGATTCAAGCTCTGCGATGCCATCAACACCGTTACCAATGCAAAGCCCATGGCGATTTCGTAAGACACGATCTGCGCAGCAGATCGTAAACAACCTAGGAAAGCATATTTGGAGTTGGATGCCCATCCCGCAATGATCACGCCGTACACACCCAATGAAGTCATCGCCAAGATATACAGCAATCCTGCGTTGACATTAGACAACACCAACTCGCCATTGAAAGGTACAACCGCCCATGCGGCTAGAGCTGGCATCAATGCCATGATAGGACCCAAGATGAAGAGGAATTTATTCGAGCCTGTTGGAATGATGATCTCTTTCATCAACAGCTTGATGCCGTCAGCCAATGGTTGCAGCAAACCGAAGTAACCGACACGGTTAGGTCCAATACGAATCTGCATCCAACCGATAACCTTGCGTTCCGCGAGAGTCAGATATGCCACCGCGCCCATCAAGGGACCAACGATGAGCATGATCTTTACTAGCGTCCAAAGCGGCAACCAGAATGCGCCCAATAAATTTTGTCCGGCTTGTTCCAAACTGAGTAGCAAATCCATCATGCACGCTCCACGCTAATTGTTCCGAACATCGCACCCAGTGCCGCAGTCGCAGCATGACCTGCCGCTACGCGCACTGCTTGCTCTGGCAATTTATCGTCAGCTTGCACTACCAAACGCACAGAGCCATTGCCTTGAGATACCTTGACGTTATCCCCAGCGCTAAGTCCCAGCTTAGCCATCTGGCTGCTGTTCATCACGATCTGCGGAGTAGCTGCATCTGCTGTCTTCTGCAAAGATGCCGCACGGCGCACAACCGCATCGGCGCTGTAGATAGGCACGTAACTGACGCGTTGTAAACCATCCACTGCTGCGACAGCAACCGTATCCAACTTCACGCCGTTGATACCGTTGTTCAAAGCGGCAGTGCTGTATGAAGCTAAAACTTCGTCACGCACCGCTTCACTGGTGTCATAGTCGAAGCCCGCTACTTCCATCAGATTACCTAGTACGCGCAATACTTTCCATGCTGGACGAGCTTCGCCCAATGGCTTCACTGCACCCTTGAAGCTTTGTGCGCGGCCTTCGGTGTTCACATAAGTACCAGAAGTCTCACTGAATGGCGCAATAGGCAGCAGTACATCAGCATATTGAGTAGCGTTGTGCTTAAAAGCACTCAATGCCACTACCATATCAGCGGACTGCATCGCAGCCATCGCTTGCTGTGAGTTGTGCGTATCCAACTCTGCTTCAACGTTCAGCAACAGATATGCTTTGCGCGGCACCACCAACATTTGCGCTGCATTCATACCGCGAGCGGCACCAGAGAATGGAACGGCTTGGGCAACATAACCACCCACACTATTAGCTGCTTCACCCAAGTAGCCGAAGCTCGCCTTGCACAGTGTCGCAATATTGGAAGCTAGCAAGGCCAATTGTGTAGCTTGCGGATGTTGTTGTGCGAAGTTACCTAGCAGCACAGCGCCATGTTCGCCGCAGCTCATATTCAGCGCCATGGCATGTGCCTCAGGTGTCACGGTGACATGGGCGACGGATGTTTGCACTTCAGCAGTCAAAGCTGTCTGCGTGATTTCGGCCAAGGCTTTGAGCACTTGTGCCAACTCATTGACTATCTGATTAGGTGCGACAATCGCTTGATTTGCTACTTTCATCAACAAATCATCAGCAGCGGAATGTATGACGTTGGCTTGCGCACCCTTCTTGACGGCAGCACGGATACGCTGTGCTAACAAAGGATGATCTTTACGCAGGAAGCTACCTATTAATAGAAATCGATCGCGCGTATTGATTTCAGCGATATTCATTCCCAGATAAGGGATACCAGCTTGGTGACCATCGGCGCCGAAATCTGCTTGGCGCAGACGGAAATCAACGTTGTTGCTACCCATGCCGCGCATCAGTTTTTGCAACAAAGACAGCTCTTCTAATGTGCTGTGGGGTGTTGCCAAGGCGCCGATGTGTTCTGAACCTGCCGAATTCTTGATTTGGCGCAGACCGTTGGCCACGTACTCCAACGCAGCTTGCCACTCGACTTCCAACCATTTGCCATCTTGCTTGATCATAGGCTTGGTCAGACGTTCTGGTGCATTCAGACCTTCGTAGCTGAATCTATCCTTATCGGACAACCAGCACTCGTTGATCGCTTCGTTCTCTATCGGCACTACACGTGCAACTTTGTTATCTTTGGTCTGCACAGCAAGATTCGCACCTAAGCTGTCATGTGGACTGACCGACTTACGGCGGGATAGCTCCCAAGAACGTGCGGTGTATCGGAAAGGCTTACTAGTCAATGCGCCGACCGGACACAAATCTATCATGTTGCCGGACAATTCTGAATCGACCGTGCTATTCACAAAACTCATGATCTCGGCGTTCTCACCACGGAAGGCCATGCCTAACTCCATGATGCCCGCCACTTCCTGACCGAAACGTACGCAGCGCGTGCAATGTATACAGCGGCTCATTTCTTCGGTGGAAACAAGTTCGCCTATAGACTTATGCATGACAATACGCTTGGCTTCTTGATAGCGTGAGTCTCCACCACCGTAACCGACTGCCAAGTCTTGCAACTGACATTCGCCACCCTGATCGCAGATCGGGCAATCCAGCGGATGGTTGATCAGCAGAAACTCCATCACCCCTTTTTGCGCCTTGACCGCCATATCAGAGTGCGTATGAATCTTCATACCTTCTGCAACGGGTGTCGCACAAGCAGGCAAAGGCTTAGGTGCTTTTTCTATTTCGACCAGACACATGCGGCAATTAGCCGCGATGGATAACTTCTTGTGATAGCAAAAATGCGGGATGTATACCCCCGCCTGTTGCGCGGCCTCAATCACCATCGAGCCTTTTGCAGTCTCGACTTGTTTGCCGTCAATTTCGATTTTAATCATGTCCATTCACCCGTGTGCTACACCAAGCAACGCTTGTGTTCGATGTGATATTCAAATTCATCGCGGAAGCTTTTCAGCATGCCCTGTACAGGCCAAACTGCTGCCTCACCCAGTGCACAGATAGTTCGGCCTGCAATGTTCTCGCCCACGCTTAATAACAGGTCCAGATCTTCCTTGCGACCTTCACCATGCTCGATACGATGCACGATGCGATACAGCCAACCAGTACCCTCACGGCAGGGTGTACATTGACCGCATGACTCTTCGTAGTAGAAGTAAGACAAGCGCTCCAACGCACGCACCATACATGTGGTCTCGTCCATCACGATAACAGCACCACTACCCAGACCCGAACCCGCCTTGGAGATAGAATCGTAATCCATAGTCAGATCCATCATCACCTCGCCCTTGAGGATAGGCATAGATGAACCGCCAGGAATGACCGCTTTTAATTTATGGCCTGTGCGCACACCGCCCGCCATTTCCAACAGCTTGGCAAACGGTGTACCCATAGGCACTTCAAAATTGCCCGGATTATTCACATGACCAGACACAGAAAATAATTTCGTGCCGCCGTTATTGGGCTTACCCAAATCCAAGAACGCTTGACCGCCGTTGTTGATAATGTAAGGGATGCTGGCGAAAGTCTCGGTGTTATTGATAGTCGTTGGCTTGCCATATAGGCCGAAGCTAGCGGGGAAAGGTGGCTTGAAGCGTGGTTGGCCTTTTTTGCCTTCTATGGATTCGAGCAATGCCGTTTCTTCGCCGCAAATGTAGGCACCGAAGCCCAGATGATTATGCAACTCAAAATCGAAGTCCAAACCCATGATATTCTTGCCCATGAAGCCAGCAGCACGCGCCTCTTCACCGGCTGCTTCCATGCGCTCATAGGCTTCAAAGATCTCGCCGTGCACATAGTTATAACCCACCTTCACACCCATGGTGTATGCGGCAATCGCCATGCCTTCTATTAATAGATGCGGGTTGTAGCGCAGGATATCCCAGTCTTTGCATGTTCCTGGCTCGCCTTCATCAGAGTTACAGACGATGTATTTGTCGCCGGCAAAACCGCGTGGCATAAAGCTCCACTTCAAACCCGTAGGGAAGCCCGCACCGCCACGACCGCGTAGCGCCGACAGCTTAACTTCGGCAATGATCGCTTCGGGTGACAATTTTTCGGTCAGCACCTTGCGCAATGCTTGGTAACCACCAACTTTCAGATAATTCTCTAGTGTCCACGGTTGGTCGAAATCCATCGTGGTTTGTGTGACCGGACCTCTCATGATTTATCCAATTCAGACAACATTGCATCGATCTTTTGCGGGGTCAGGCGACCGCACATCTTCTTGTTGTTAATCGTAAGCAACGGCGCGTCTATGCATGCACCCATGCATTCGCCTTCGCGCAGACCGAACTTACCATCTGCCGTGACCTCACCTATGCCTATACCCAACTTATTCTCGATGTATTTGACCGTATCCAAAGCGCCGCACAAGGTACATGACAAGTTGGTACACACGGTCAGGGTGTTCTTCCCCATCGGCTTGAGGTTGTACATGTGATAGAAAGTCGCCACTTCGTAGACAGCCATGTGAGGCATACCTAAAAAGGCAGCCACATCAGTCATATCATCGTTGGAGATCCAGCCTTTTTCATCTTGCACGAAGCGCAAAGCGGCCATCACTGCGGATTGTTTCTGCTCAGCCGGATATTTAATCAATTCACGGTTGATCTGTTCTTGTATATGTGCGGATAACATTAGCGGTCTATCTCTCCAAAAACGATGTCCTGCGTACCAATGACGGTCACCACGTCAGCAATCATATGTCCACGCGACATCTCATCCAAACCAGCAAGATGTGCAAAACCTGGCGCACGAATCTTCATACGATATGGCTTGTTGGCGCCATCAGAAACTAGATAAATACCGAACTCACCCTTGGGATGCTCTACTGCCGCGTATGCTTCACCGGCCGGCACATGCATGCCTTCAGTGAACAGCTTAAAGTGATGAATCAACTCTTCCATGTTTTCCTTCATTGCCACGCGGCTTGGAGGAGCGAACTTGTGATTGCTAGTCATCACCGGACCTGGATTGGCTTTTAACCAAGTCACGCATTGCTCAATGATGCGATTGGACTGGCGCATCTCTTCCACGCGGACCAGATAGCGATCATACGAGTCGCCAGTCTTGCCAACAGGGATGTCGAAATCTAGACGGTCATAAACTTCATAAGGCTGCTTCTTACGCAGATCCCATTCAATACCCGAACCTCGCAACATAGGACCAGAGAAGCCCATTGCCAAAGCACGTTCAGGGGTGACCACACCAATGCCGACTGTACGCTGTTTCCAGATGCGGTTATCTGTCAGCAGAGTCTCGTATTCGTCTACACACTTAGGGAAACGCTTGGTGAAATCGGCAATGAAGTCCAACACTGAGCCCTGACGATTCTCATTCAACTTAGCGACTGCTGCAGCATTGTGAATTTTGGAAGCTTGGTATTGCGGCATGGTGTCTGGCAAATCGCGATACACACCGCCCGGACGATAGTATGCTGCGTGCAGACGCGCACCAGAAGCCGCCTCATAAACGTCCATCAAGTCTTCGCGCTCACGGAAGCAATACAAGAACATAGTCATCGCACCGATATCCAGACCGTGCGCACCCAACCACAACAAGTGATTCAATATTCGAGTAATTTCATCGAACATCACACGCATATACTGCGCTCGCAACGGAACCTCAATGCCAGCCAATTTTTCAATCGCCATCACATATGCATGCTCGTTGCACATCATGGATACATAATCCAGACGATCCATGTAGGGAACAGATTGCAAGAAGGTCTTGTGCTCAGCCAGCTTCTCGGTCGCTCTGTGCAGCAAACCGATATGCGGATCGGCACGCACGATCACCTCACCATCTAACTCCAACACCAAACGCAACACACCGTGCGCAGCAGGATGCTGCGGACCGAAGTTCATCGTGTAATTCTTAATTTCTGGCATGACGTTATCCTCGAACCGAGCCGTACAGCTCATCACGCACGATACGCGGAGTCACTTCGCGCGGCTCTATAGAGACCGGCTGATAGACTACACGCTGCTGAGAAGGGTCATATTTCATTTCCACATGACCAGATAATGGGAAGTCTTTGCGGAACGGATTACCGACAAAACCATAGTCAGTCAACAGTCGACGCAAATCAGGATGACCCGTGAACACGATTCCGTACAAGTCGAAAGCCTCACGCTCAAACCAGTTCGAAACTGACCAGATATCCACCACCGAAGGCAATACTGGGAAGCTATCTTCTTCAGCGAATACGCGCACTCGCACTCGCTGATTGCGCGAAATAGACATCAGATGATAGACCACAGCAAAACGCTTGCCCAACCATTCGCCTTCACCGCCATATTCGGAATAGTCCATACCGCACAAATCCATCATCTGCTCGAAGCGCAGTGCGTCAGAATCACGCAAGGTCGTCATTGCCGACAACAGATCAGCGGCTCGCACCACCACGGTCAACTCTTGTAATTTCTCTTGCACACTCACCAACTTATCACCCAAAGATTGGGTTAAGTGGTCGCGCAATACAGTCAAGTCAGCAGCCATAATTCACCCTAGCGCGCAATAGTATTGGTACGTTTGATTTTGTTTTGCAACTGGATGATGCCGTACAGCAAGGCTTCAGCAGTTGGCGGGCAACCGGGGACATAGACATCCACCGGAACGATGCGATCACAACCGCGCACCACCGAGTAGGAGTAGTGGTAATAACCACCGCCATTGGCACAAGATCCCATCGAGATTACCCAGCGCGGCTCAGCCATTTGATCATAGACTTTGCGCAAAGCAGGAGCCATTTTATTGCATAGCGTACCAGCCACAATCATCACGTCAGACTGACGCGGACTGGGGCGAAACACGATACCGAAGCGATCCAAGTCATAACGCGCAGCACCCGCTTGCATCATCTCGACCGCGCAGCACGCAAGACCGAAAGTCATGGGCCACAATGAACCCGTACGGGTGTAATTGATGATGGTATCCAGTGTTGTAGTAACAACACCCTTTTCCAATATGCCTTCTATTCCCATTCCAATGCCCCTTTCATCCATTCGTAGATAAAGCCAACAACTAGAATCGCCAGGAATATCATCATGGAAACAAAGCCAAACATCCCAATCTCCTTAAGCACAATCGCCCAAGGAAACAGGAATGCAATTTCGAGATCAAACAGAATAAATAGAATAGCGACCAGATAGTAACGCACGTCGAACTTCATACGCGCATCTTCGAAAGCCTCGAAGCCACACTCATAGGGAGAGAGCTTCTTACTATCAGGGCGATTAGGGGCGACCAACCTGCCAAGTATCACAGGCACAACACCGATGGCCAAACCGACGCATATGAACAGCAGCACCGGAAAATAATTTTCCAACATAGAGCTTCCCCCTCTGTATAGACCCCCGGGTAACCCGAGCGCATTATTTTTTATCGTTATTGTCGTTATTATTATCGATATTGATTTTTTAATTCACCGATACATCACATATCGGCTTGATATTTGGTGCGGATGGGGAGACTCGAACTCCCACGCCCTTGCGGGCACAAGCACCTCAAGCTTGCGTGTCTACCAATTCCACCACAACCGCGATTCTTACTTGGGTATTTCTTTGGACTTCGAAGCATCCACTGCTGGTGCAGCAACACTTGCCGCAGCATTCACTTTATCCATGACACCATTTTGCTGTGCGGGATGCGCATAGATATAAGTCAACGAGAGGCTAGTCAAAAAGAATACGGTTGCAGCTACTGCCGTACTACGACTTAAAAAGTTTGCCGAGCCACTAGAACCAAACAGACTACCAGCCGAACCGGTACCGAAAGCAGCACCCATATCAGCACCCTTACCATGTTGCATCAACACCAAACCGATCAACACCACAGCGGTTAATACATGCACTACCCAAACCAATGTTTCCACACTTCACCCCAAAACTATCAAATTATTTCTGCGCTGCGCGACAGATTGCCACAAAGTCTTCCGCCACCAGCGATGCACCACCAATGAGACCACCATCAATATCAATCATACCGAACAAAGCATCCGCATTCGCGGCCTTCACACTACCGCCATAGAGTATACACAGCTTTTCAGCGACCTTAGCATCCTGCGCTGCAACTCGCTGACGAATAAAGGCATGAACCGCTTGCGCTTGCTCCGGACTGGCAGTCTTACCCGTACCAATTGCCCACACTGGCTCGTATGCAACGACCGCATTGATTAGCGCTTGCGCACCAAAACGACTTAATACAGCATCAAGCTGAGTTGCAACCACCTGCTCAGTCACACCCGATTCACGCTCCGCCAAAGTCTCACCTACACAAAAAATAGGCGTCATACCTGCTTTTTGCACGGCTTCAAATTTCGCTGAAGCAATCTCATTGCTCTCATGGAATAGACCGCGACGCTCCGAATGTCCAATGATGACATATTTGCAATCAAAATCGACCAACATGCCAGGAGCCACAGCACCCGTAAATGCACCTTCCTCATTTTGACTGACGTTCTGCGCACCCCAAGTCACATTTGTGCCTTGCAACATAGCTTGCGCTTGCGCCATGTATGGATAAGGAACACATACAGCAAAATCCGCACTTTTTATTTCACGCACACCTGCCAACACCCCCTCCAGCAGCAATTTATTCTGCGCTAGACGTCCATACATCTTCCAATTTCCAACCACAAGTTTGCGTCGCATTATATTTATTCCGCTATGCACTAAAGCGTGCAATCCTACCTGTGAACAAGATTACGGTCAATTAAACTCGGCGAGAAAGGCACACTTTCGTGTGCTTATTATGCAGCCTGAATTGGGATTTCATTGCGCTGTGCCACAACGCAATTCATTTCATTGACATATACCAGCTTGGGATGAAATTTTTCCAACTCCAGCTCTGTGTACATCGCATATGTTGCAATGATGAGAATGTCGCCAGGGTTCGCCTTATGTGCTGCAGCGCCATTCACTGAAATCACGCCCGAACCTCGCTGCGCACGAATTGCATAGGTCGTGAAGCGCTCTCCATTGCTCACATTATAAATATCGATCTGTTGGTATTCGCGTATGTCGGCAGCATCCAGCAAATCATCATCAATCGCGCATGAGCCTTCATAGTGCAATTCGGAATGCGTGACATTCACTCGATGCAGCTTGGCTTTAAGCATGATTCTTTGCATGGGATACTCCTTTTTGACAGGGCGCGGATTATATATGCGACACTCGAAAACACAAACCGCTACAACATCACTTCCAGATTATCTAGCAGCCGTGTTTGTCCCAATTTCGCTGCCGCCAATATCACAAGATCGCGGGCGTCTTCGCTTGCGGGTTTTAAATCAACGCGTTGACGCACTGATATGTATTCCACCGACCATCCATGACTTGTGAGCACATCTACCGCTTCTTGCTGCAACGACTGCAACGAATACCCCGCCAGCAAGCCATCACGTATAACGCGTAAGCTGCCGTAAAGACGAGGCGCTTCTGCGCGCTCAGCGGAAATTAAGTACTGATTACGTGAACTCAAGGCCAAACCATCATTTGCACGAATAGTCTCGCCACCTACGATAGCGATAGGCAGATTAAACTGCGTCACTAGTGCACGGATGATGTGCAACTGTTGATAATCCTTTTTCCCGAACAATGCGACCTGCGGTTGCACGATGTTAAGTAATTTAAGTACCACGGTCGCCATACCGCGAAAGTGTCCAGGCCGGGACGCTCCGCACAACTCAGTAGCAATTTCAGGGAGCTCGACGTAGATTTCTTGCCGAGAGGGATACATCTCTTGCACCGTGGGTGCAAAAACCACATCCGTCAACTTTCGGATACGCTCGCAATCTGCAGCCAAAGTCCGAGGATACCGATCGAAATCTTCATTCGGTCCGAACTGCAAAGGATTAACGAAGATGCTAGAAACCACACAAGTGCCATGTTGACGCGCCTCTCGCATCAAGGCGAAATGCCCTTCGTGTAGGTTACCCATAGTAGGCACAAAGGCGATTTGATTTTCACTCTGCAGTCGCGCTCGTAATTCGGCTATGGTGTTTATTATTTGCATATACTTACCGTATAAATGAGAGGGGACTCGAATGACATCATCGCCATTCCGAGCCCCCTTATTTTGTCGACAAGACCGAAATCAATCCGCATCTACATCGTACATATACTTAGTGCAGATGACCGCCCTCTTCATGCACATGACCGTGCTCCAATTCCTCTTCGGTCGCCACGCGCACACTGGTCACTTCGCAATTAAAGGTCAGTGTCTTGCCCGCCAATGGATGATTGCCATCCACAGTGACCTCATCGTCATTAACCTCAACCACGGTATAAAGAATGAAGTCTTCATCATCTGCTTCTTCCGGCGCACCCTCGAACTGCATGCCAACTACCACGTCTTTAGGGAAGGAGCTACGCGCCTCAACTTCAACCATCTCGTGCTCGTATTGACCAAATGCATCATCAGGTTGCAGCGTCACGCTGACTTTGTCTCCCACACCTTTGCCGTGCAGTGCTTCTTCTACCAAAGGGAAGATGCCATCATGACCACCATGCAGATAGCTAATTGGATCTTCTACCTTTTCCACCATTTCGCCAGTTGAATCTAGCAATTCATAACGTAATGAGACTACAGAGTCTTTAATGATTTTCATTTCATTTCCTTTATTAAATTCAAAATCTCTTGTGCATGTCCATGAGCTTGCACTCCGTACATGACATGTTGCAATTTGCCATTTTTATCAATCACGAAGGTGGAGCGCTTGATAGACCATTTCTTATGTCCATCGACTTCCTTCTCATACATCACGCCATAACGTTTGCAAACGCGCGCATCGGGGTCAGACAACAACAGCACGGACAAGCCGTATTTATCCCTAAAGCTCGCATGACTCAAGCAGTCATCACGACTAACTCCAATCACTACAGCTTCCTGCTTACTGAACTCTTCCTCTAAATCGCTAAATTCATTGGCCTCCATAGTGCAGCCAGGAGTGTCATCGCGAGGGTAAAAATACAATACAACTTTATTCTTACCGTGCTGTGAAGTCAGCGCGAAAGTTTCCATATCCGCATCGGGTAACTCAAAATGTGGCGCCTCTATTCCGGCGCTTAGTGGTTCAGTTTGCATAATTGGTTCTCCCTTCGTGGCATTGTAAATGCTTTTTGCAAGTGCCTATATAATTTTTCCACGCACGCTAAATATATTTCCCTCATCACCACCGTCCTCAATTTGCAAGGCTATAATCGCGCCCATGAAAACACCTCTTACCCTACTTGGCGGCCTCAGCGTCGAAGAATTCCTACGCGACTACTGGCAAAAGAAGCCCCTACTCATACGCAAGGCAATACCTGACTTTACTGGCCTACTAGATGCCCAAGCGCTTATAGCGCTGGCCTGTACCGAAGATACGCAAGCCAGACTGGTCACCCAACAGCGTGGTAAATTCGCGCTGCAGCAATCGCCTTTTTTCGAAGAAGATTTTGCAAGCCCAGGTAAATCCAAATGGACAGTTCTTGTACAAGGCGTGAATCATCATCTACCTTCCGCAACCGAACTACTCGAGCACTTCAATTTCATCCCGCATACCAGATTAGATGACTTGATGGTCAGCTATGCCCCCAAGGGCGGCGGTGTAGGCCCACACTTTGATTCATATGATGTATTTCTATTACAAGGCCTTGGACATAGACGCTGGCAAATCTCTACGCAAAAAGACCGCACACTGATAGAAGGTGCGCCATTGCGTATCTTGAGTGACTTCAAAGTTGAACAAGAATGGATATTGGAAGCTGGTGACATGCTCTATCTTCCACCACAATGCGCGCACAACGGCATCGCAGAAGATGACTGCATGACATATTCCATAGGCTTCCGTACTCCGGCCTATCAGGAACTTGCCGAACAATTTTTGGTTTACCTACAAGATCGCATCTGTATCGATGGCATGTATGCAGATCCTGACTTAAAGACACAAAAACATCCTTCAGAAATCAGTACAGCGATGATCAATCAAGTAGCGCGTGCAATTAAAAAAATAGCATGGGACAAAGAAGACATCGCCAATTTCTTAGGTTGTTATCTGAGCGATCCAAAATCACACATATTCTTCGACCCTCCATCACGTCCACTCAGCTATTCTAAATTTCAAGCTACAGCTGAGAAAAGCGGCGTGGTGCTGGATCTGAAATGTCAAATGTTATGCCATGACAACAGTATCTTCATGAATGGTGAGTCACAGATTTACGCTAACAATCTCTACAAACAACTTCGTCAATTAGCAGACGATCGCAAACTCGAAAACATCAGCGAGGACTCCGCCGAGATTTGCGCTACACTTTACCCTTGGTACCTAGATGGCTATCTGCTACCAAGGAGATAATTAGAGGGGGATATCATGAACGAACCTACCTTACAGCACACCAAACTAGATGGTGTCGATGACTACCGAACCGCACTCGATACACTGTGCGGACTCGCCCACCATGATCTCCATATCTTCGAAAAAAATTTCGACGGCTTAGGCTTCAACACCGAAGCGCGGTTCAATACTTTGCGACACTTCCTATTAGCCAATTCATCCAATCGACTCTTCATTTTGGCGCACGACACGCACTATCTGGCTACACAATGTGCACGCATGACCATGCTACTCAAACAATTCGGCCATAGCGTTTTCATATATCAGACGCCCAAAAACCTACAAAGTATCACCGAGCCGTTTTCCGTCGCAGACAACGAACACTATGTACGCCGCTTTCATTTCGATGACCCACGCGGCATCTTGGCGCAACATGACCCCGAACAAGCACGAGCACTCAAAGCGCGTTTTTTGGAGATGTGGGCTAGCTCTCATCCTTCAGTAGCAGCGACCACCCTGGGTTTGTAAGGAATTCGTAAGCCTTAACACAATGCAAGGCACTTGGCTAGAGGCTAAGCCCTTGAACATGCAAAAAAATATATACCCTTCCCCCTCTAGATTTTCCAATAGCCGCTGATAGAATGTGCCAACTTTGAAATCTGGCTATAAATTCACCTATTTCTAAGCATAATTTTTATACTTTTTATACACTTAACTGGAATTCTAAAAATGAAACAATCCGCTCTCCTTATTGCTTTGTTGGCATTGACTTTGACTGCTTGTGGCGAAAAAGCACCTGCAATTACTGAAGTAACAACTACTGTTTCCGTTGTTGCGCCAGCTGCTGCTGAAGCTGCTTCCGCTGTTGCTGGTGAATCCGGCGTTGCTGCTGTTACTACTGTTTCCGAAGTAGCTGCAACTGCTGCCGAATCAATGAAGAAGTAATCTCTTCATACGAAGCACAAAAAAGCACGCCTAGGCGTGCTTTTTTCATTTATTTGACCCGTCCTGAAATAAGTTGACACTTTTTGTAATGACGAAAGGAGTGTCAAATGGAAGCAAGGGAAAGAAGGAGTCAACGCGACTACACGCTAGCCTTTAAATTGAGCGTAGTTGATCAAGTAGAAAAAGGCGAGATGACCTACAAACAGGCTCAACATCGCTATGGCATACAGGGTCGATCGACCGTATTGATTTGGTTGCGCAAGCATGGTCGGTTAGACTGGCATCATCACTCCCCCATCCTGCACAAGGATAGCCAGATGAATGATGCAACGTTACCCCAGACGCCAGATCAACGAATCAAGGAACTAGAAGTTCAACTCAAGGATGCCCATCAGAAGGCACGCTTGTTCGAAGCTATGCTTGATGTAATCAGGGACGAGTATGGGATCCGTATCCCAAAAAAGCCTTTAGGCGGGTCATCGAGCAAGGTCAAGTTGAAGGCTTGAGCATCTCGGCAGCCTGCCGCCATTACGGCATTAGCAGACAAGCGTATTACAAGCAACTAAGCAGTGCGCAACAACAACTTGAGCAAGAAGATAGGGTGGTTGGACTGGTACGGCAAAGGCGGTTGCAGCAGCCAAGGATTGGCACACGCAAACTGCTTTACCTTTTGCGCGGGTCATTTGCAGATTGTGGGATCAAACTTGGTCGAGACGGCCTGTTTGACGTATTGAGAGAGGCACGTCTACTCGTCCCGACAAGGCGCGCTTATCACAAGACGACGAATAGTCATCACCGCTTCCACAAGCATCCCAACCTGCTTAAGGATGGACCGAATAAAGTCATTGTGAGTAGGCCAGAGGAAGTCTGGGTAGCAGACATCACCTACGTTCCGACCCACGAGAAGTTTGTTTACCTAAGCTTGGTTACTGATGCTTACTCAAGGCGCATCTTGGGATATCACGTGCATGGCAGCCTACAAACAGAAGAAGTGAGTATGGCACTGAAGATGGCGATCAAAGGTCGAAGGACTCATGCCAGGCTGATCCATCACTCTGACAGAGGAATACAGTATTGCGCCAGTTTCTACCAACAGATCCATGAGAAACATCAGATCACGTGCTCGATGACAGACGGGTATGACTGTTATCAGAATGCATTAGCTGAAAGGGTAAATGGAATTCTGAAGAATGAGTTTCTGCTACAGACACCGAAGAACTTGGCAGAGGCGACAAAGATGATCAAGGAGTCAATCCACATCTACAACCATGAACGTCCGCATCTGGCGCTAAAATACAAAACGCCTGATGCAGTGCACCAGGCGTCTTTAGCTACTTATCTGAACAAGGTTAAAAACGAGGTTTTACTGTCAACCTAGTTTAGGACGGGTCAATTTGACCCACTGCCTATTACAGATAGGCTTAAGTGTTTATGACATCGCGGAAATCTCCCGCCAAGCGAATCCCTCTTGTTGGGTCGCAACGCCCACCCATTCTGGCTCACATCCCAATACCGTACTCAATGCAGCAACAGCCAGCTCTGGCTTGTTGTTCTTGTGACTCAAATGTGCAGCGACAAGATGCTGCAAGCGACTCACATCCAAGCTTGCCAGTATCTGCGCCGACTGCTGGTTATTCAGGTGCCCGTAACGTCCGCCCACACGCTGCTTTAAACTGTAATGGTAGTCACCGTTGGCCAACATCTCACTATCGTGATTACACTCCAGCACCAAGGCCTCGCAACCACTCAACATAGATTCCACATGAGGTGTACTGCATCCCACATCGGTCAACACGCCTAACTTGTGGCGGCCATCACTAAATACATATTGCACAGGCTCAGCCGCATCATGTGGAACGGGATAGGGTAGTACTAAGAGATCGTCGATTTGAAAGGGAGAGTGTGCGTCTATCTCTTGCAACGTGGTGATGTTGGAAAATGCCTTGAGTTGAGCGTATAGCGTGCCATGGGTCAGCCATACTTGTAATCCAAATTTTCGCGCTAGTCTTGCGACGCCTGATATATGGTCGCCGTGTTCATGCGTAACAACGATGCCTGTCAATTGCTCCGGTTTCACACCCAGCTTACCCATTCTCGTGATGCAATCTTGTAGACCGAAGCCGCAATCCATCAACACTCGAGTCTGACCTGCCTCGACAAGTAATGCATTCCCTTCGCTACCGCTACCTAAGGAAGCAAAGCGCATGGCTCAAGGTTGAATATTGCTATATAGCGCAT
This sequence comes from Burkholderiales bacterium, assembly GCA_038327315.1. GTDB lineage: Bacteria > Pseudomonadota > Gammaproteobacteria > Burkholderiales > Gallionellaceae > Gallionella. The sequence continues at coordinate 40,889 of JBBQKX010000009.1, forward strand.
CTAAGATGGCTTTACTGGAATCATCGCTAATGCCATCCGCTGCAGTAACTAACACCGAACAAAATGCCTTGTCTTGTTGAACCAACACACGATATGTGGTTGGCGTATCACTCGCCTCTTTGGGGAGAACCAAACTACCCCCCGCCTTGATTGCGGCAAGATAATAGATGCCTTTGCTGCGATCCATATCTGCGACCTCTAGCTTAAGTGCCTCTATCGCCAAACCCACCCTGCGCCAAGTCTTATCGTAGCCATCTTTTACGAGTAGCGTGTTGACACCATTTTCGCCAACTTTTTTGACAACATCGCTCTCGACAATCTCCACTGGAGCACTAGCAGGCTGCGGCACTTTATAAGTCTCCATGCTGGGCGGCAGTGTCATTCCCGGCGGCACCTCCAAGGCTGGCACATACTCTGAGCCAGAACGATAGTCGATATCCTTCACACTAAGCAGACCGCAGCCTACAACAGACATTAGACACACCGTGGCGATTACACCTTGCAAAAACTTCATTAATTTCTCCAGCAGCTATAGGTGCGTAATGACACCAGCCTGCAGCATCGCTTGTTCGACGACGGCATGCGCAGTATGGGATAAGGGGGTAAGTGGTAGACGCAAAGTATTCAGCATCTTGCCCATACGTGCGACGGCCCACTTAACAGGAATAGGATTGGCTTCGACGAACAAATGTCGATGCAAACCGAGCAGACGGAAATTGATCTCGCGCGCCTTCAGCACATCATTGTTCAATGCCGCGACACACATCTCGTGCATCAACTTTGGCGCGACGTTTGCGGTCACCGAGATGCTGCCGTGCGCACCCAACAGCATCAAAGCTAGCGTACTGGCATCGTCACCGCTGTAGATTGCGAAGTTTTTAGGTGCACGGGCCAACAGATCGCTACCGCGCTCAATGTTGCCAGTCGCATCCTTGATGCCGATGATGTTAGGAATCTGTGCCAACCGCAGCACGGTATCATTGTGCATATCCGCGACCGTACGTCCCGGCACGTTGTACAAAATATGAGGCATATCCACCGCTTCGGCGATGGTCTTGAAATGCAGGTACAGACCTTCTTGGGTAGGTTTGTTGTAGTAAGGCACAACAGTCAGCGAAGCATCCGCGCCCACCTTCTTAGAGAAGGTCGCCAGCTCTATTGCTTCCTTGGTCGAGTTCGCACCCGTACCCGCGATGATGGGGATGCGCTTGTCCGCATGCTTGACCGCTTCCGCGATCAACAACTCATGCTCCTCTACATCCACAGTCGGCGACTCACCTGTGGTGCCGGCCACCACGATACCGTCGCTCCCCTGTTCGATATGGAAATCGATGAGGGCTTTGAACGCCACCAGATCCAGACTACCGTCTTCCAGCATGGGCGTGACGATTGCAACAAGACTACCCTTAATCATTTTCATCTTCGCTTAAATCGAAAGCGCGCATTCTAACCTAATCACCCTGTCCAGACCAAAGGCTTGCGCGACAAGAACAGTCAGGCTGTGGAATAATGGTGACACTGTAGAATCTACCCGCTGTCATGCCCGCCAATACCCTAGCCACTTTGCATCCCGGCGACATCGCCATCATTGTTTCGATACACGCCGAAGAAGCCTTGCATCAGCGTCTGCTCGCACTGGGTTTCCGCACCGGCAAACAGATCGAAGTGATACGCAAAGCCAGCTTCTCTGGCCCATTGCAAGTACGCATTGGCACGACAGATGTGATGCTTCGCACCAGCGAGGCAGGCAAAATTAAGGTGTCCAGACCATGAAGCGCATCGCGCTTTTGGGTATGCCCAATACTGGCAAATCCACTTTCTTCAATCGCATGACGGGTGGTTCGGCGCGTGTCGGCAATTGGCCCGGTATTACTGTCGAGTTACTCAGCGGCAAAATACTGCTAGGCAGCGACATGGTGGAGATCATCGATCTGCCAGGCATCTATGACTTGCATGGTTTCTCTGATGACGAACAAGTCGTGCGTCATTTCCTACATGACAATGTTCCCGATCTCGCGCTGGTGATCATCAACGCGACTCAGATAGAACGCCAGATGAGTCTGTTGCTACAACTCAAGCAACTCAATATGAACCTCGTGGTGCTACTGAATATGTCGGATGAAGCCAAGAAATATGGCATCACCATAGATGTTGGCAAGATGACTGCGATGCTGGGTATGCCAATCTTTCTATTAAGCGGCAAATATGGCAACGGTTACGGCGAAGCACTGCAAGCCATCACCAAAGCCCTGCGTTACCCGACGCCCGGCATGGCCGAGCAATTACGCAGCCAATTGGAACAAGACGAGCACATCGCCAATGAGATGGCGCGTGTGATGAAACATGCTGTACAGATACCTGCTCGTTTGCCCGATAACCTGACCGAGAGATTAGACCATTTGATGTTGCATCCGGTACTGGGATTGCCCATTTTTTTCGGCATTATGTATCTCTTGTTCCAAGCCATCTTCCTGTTCGGTCAACCCTTGCAGTTTGGTATCGCCGAACTATTCACTTGGTTGCGCGAGAGCGCACTTGAACCTGCACTCAGCGGTTTGCCACTCGCCATGCAAGGCTTATTACTGGATGGCATTTACAACGGTGTGGCGACTGTCGCCGCCTTCGTGCCCATTATCATATTATTCTTCCTATTTATGGCCATCATAGAAGACAGCGGCTATCTATCTCGCGCTGCTTTTCTAATGGATGCACTGATGGCTAAACTGGGCTTAGATGGACGTGGCTTTGTGATGTTGCTGATGGGTTTTGGTTGCAACGTACCAGCCCTAATGGGCACACGAGTAATGCGCTCACGCGCCATGCGCTTGCTCACCATGCTGGTCATCCCCTTCTCGCTATGTTCAGCACGCTTACAGGTATTCGTCTTCATCACCGCCGCTCTGTTCTCGCCGCGCGCTGCACCCTTGGTTTTATTCAGCCTTTATCTGTTCAGCTTCGCCACCGCCATCCTGACCGCACTGTTATTCAAGAATAAGTTCAAGAATAACGAACCCTTCGTGCTGGAATTACCCCCCTACCGCTTCCCGACTGCACGCCAGATGGTGTTGCGCGGCTGGCTGGAAGTCACGCATTTCCTGCGCCGCGCCACACAATTCATCATCGCCGGTGTAGTGTTGGTTTGGTTCCTGACCCATGTACCTTTCTCAGCCGTACCTGCCAGTGCGGATACCCTCTCGGGCATGATAGGTGCATGGTTGCATCCCTTGTTTTCGCCAGTGGGTATCACGCCAGAACTCACTATCGCGCTGATTTTTGGCTTTGTCGCTAAAGAGATAGTGATCGGATCGCTGGCCGTCATCTATGGCATGTCGGGTGATGCACTGGGTGGTGCTTTGGCGCACCAAATCGACTGGGTACAAGCTTATAGCTTCATGTTATTTACCCTGATCTACACCCCCTGTTTATCAACTATCGCCACATTACGTAGTGAATCCAAGGACAAATGGTTCACCACTTTTTCCATCTTCTGGTCCTTAGGCTTAGCATGGCTGATCAGTTTCGCCTTCTATCAGTGTGCACGCTTATTAGGCTACTAAGACCCCCACTACACGAAGTAGCAATTTAATTCGAACAAATAGCACAAAGAAACCTAGCTTATCTTGATATCGCTTGTAGATAGTGCGCAGCATCATGACGTAT
>JBBQKX010000010.1:0-43514 GCA_038327315.1 Burkholderiales bacterium
GTTGTTTTCCGTTCGCCCTGAGTGCCATGCGTAGCATGGTGTATCGAAGGGACGATCGGAATAAATCAGTGCTTCCTTAGCAAACCGAATAGATGCAAACCCGTCAAAAAACTAGCGCGATAGTTTTAAAGGTCGGTCAGCTCGCACAAGGCGAGTCGTATGCATGACAAAGTGAAGATGGGTGAAGTTGGTCACAATAATCTCAAGCAAAGTTGTACTCAGAAAATTAGCCTTACTGCTTGGCGGGTTTGCACTCGTCTTGACGATGGGCGCGCTTGGGGCAGGCTTGGTCGATTTCTCACCCGGCTTACTCACTTACGTGAAAACTAAATGGGGCGGGGGTGCCATCGATAGGTTGCAATCTTGGCGTGAGCGAGAGTTGGAGGTTATCAAGTCGCGTGCGGATGATGCCAAGAAGCCTGAATCTGCCGTCGCTATGGAGTCTTTGGCGTACCTGAATAAATTCTGGAACCGCATACCTTATATCTCTGATTATCGGCATTGGGGGGTAGAAGACTATTGGGCGACGCCTATTGAGGCGCTGGCATCGAATGGTGCGGACTGTGAAGACTATTCCATCGCTAAGTATTTCAGCATCAAAGAACTGGGTATCAAACCCGAGAATCTGCGTATCACCTATGTCCTTGTGAGAGCGACCAAGCAAGCGCATATGGTGCTCGCGTATTACCCTACACCCGATGCTGACCCTTATATTCTTGATAATTTGACGGGCAGATTGTTGCCCGCCTCAGAACGAGATGATCTCGAACCTGTTTACAGTTTTAACGATGATGAGTTGTGGGTCACGGGCCAGACTCAGGCAAGCTCTAAGTCCAGCAAGATCCGTTCATGGAATGATTTGCTGGAGAAAATGGCCGCTGAAAAGCGGTTGTAAGTCCAAGGAGAAATAGCATGACTTTACATAGACAATTGTACTGGGGCGCCTTGTTTGCCTTTTTATTGATCCTCGTCGCGACGGAAGGGATCTATATCCGCAATGCGCATACTTATCTGCAAGAGCAGTTGTCTTCGCATGCACAGGATGCAGCGACATCGCTAGGCGTCGTGTTGCCGACGCTCCTAGCTGATAACGATACCGCTAAGGCTGAGCTATATATCAATGCCATGTTCGACCGTGGCTATTACCAATCTATACGAGTGGTGAATCTCAAGGGTGAGACCCTCATAGAAAAGGATTTGGCAGCAACACCTAGTGGTGTGCCCGCGTTCTTCGTAAAGGCTTTCCCGCTGGACGCTCCCAAGGCGGAGTCTTTAATTAGCAAGGGTTGGCGGCAGATGGGGCGGGTAGTGGTGCAGAGCCATCCCAACTTCGCTTATAAGCAGCTGTGGCGCACATTGCTTGAGTCTATCGCTGGCTTGGTCGTGTTGTACCTCATCTCTTGGCTTGCCTTGAAGCGTTTCCTAACGCTGATCCTGAAGCCGCTCAACGATATCGTGGCTGTGGCAGGGGACATCAGTCAGCGTAACTTCCGCTTGATTGACAATGTGCCTAAAGCGATGGAACTCAAGAGCGTAGTCAGGGCGATCAATCTGATGTCGGAGAAGTTGCGCGGCATTATTGAGTTCGAGATCTCACAGGCACTCAGATTCCGAGATGAGTCGACCAAAGATGTCATGACGGGTCTGATGAATCGTAGAGGCTATGAGCAATACATGCAGTCGCTCATCGAGGACCAAAAGAATCAGCTCACCGGCGCGATGTATATGCTGCAAGTCAGCAGTTTCCAGGAATACAACAAGCTGAACGGATTCCAGAAGGGCGATGAACTGATCAAACGTATCGCGGAAGCGATTACAGCTACTGATTGTGGCAAGGATGCTTTGCGCGCACGTATCAATGGCGCGACCTTCATGGTTGTCGCTAGCGGACTGTCGCGAGCTGAGGCGCTAGCTTTGGGTGAGAAACTGAGTAGTGCGGTGAGTACAGTATTTGCTGAGCAAGTGGGTGAGCTCACGGTGACCTTTGGTTGTGGTGCGGTCTATTTCAATGGCCATGGTGTGAGCTTGAAGGCTTTGATTTCACAGTGTGACATGGTCACGTTGCAATCCACTACTGCTGGCAATCAACAGACTGTCTTCGCTGATTTTGTCGAGGAGGAATCCGTGATGGGCTCGCAGGATTGGAAGAGTCTCATCTTGGATGCAATCAACAACAACAGATTGGCGATCTTCTCGCAATCGGTGGTCGGCGTGCGCTCAGGCGAGGCTTTGCAGATTGAGGTGGTGGGTCGACTGCGTGATACAGACGGAGCAATGATTCCAGCACAGTTATTCATTCCGATGGCAAATCGTCACAAGCTGACGGGCACCATCGATCTGGCCATCATCAAACGGCTGTTCGATAAGATGCGTGTTGGCGGCAGCTTGGCGGGGGTGGAGGTGGCAATCAATACTTCTACGCAATCAATCAGTGATCCTGAACTGCTTAGCTGGCTCGCAACTGCGATGAAGAAGAATCCTGCCATCGCCAGGAAGATGGTGTTCGAGATATCCGAGTTCGGCCTGACTCAAGATAGAGAAGGCATAGAGCGCTTCATCAAGATGATACGCGCAGCCGGTGCGGACTTTGCGGTCGATAACTTTGGCTTGCACCATAGCGCCTTTGAATATCTGCAAGCCTTGAAGCCTAAGTACATCAAGCTTAGCCCGGTCTACTTCAAAGGCCGCGACGATGATCCTAGCAGCCAGTTCTTCGTTTCCTCGGTCGTATCTATCACACGTCCGCTGGACATCAAAATCATCGCGCTCGGTATTGAGAAGCAAGAGACCTTGGTGTTGCTGCGTAATCTAGGTGTGGATGGTTATCAAGGTTATGTGAATGGCGAGATGCTAGAGATTAAGTAGGCGACATTCATAAACTGTTAATTCTTTGACATCTTCCCGCCTTAATCCCGCAAGGGGCTTCCCACGAAACTAAGAATTAAAGCCTCTAGTTTATCTTTTCACTGGGGGGCGGTTTGGTCAGACCAATCCGATCTCCTTGCCACCCATATCCCGTGCATGGCGAAAAGCGCTGCTGATCTTGTCTATCTCGCTGCTGGGTACTCCAAATTCCTCGAAGCGCCCCTTCCATTCTCGCACGACAGTCCACACATTATTTATGGCTTCAATGGCACTATCTCTGGTGAGCCCGAAGCGGGCATACCAGCTCAACGCATTGTCAAGCGTGGCAAGGCGCCCTTGTTGCCCAATGCCAAGATGTAGGAAACGCTCGGTTGCGTGTGTTGGTTTTGGAACAACATCGTACAAGGGGCTTAGCTCCCATGCATGGTGTTGGGGCATCCACAACATCCCGTGATTGCGCAGGTGATCGTCGTCATTCGTGACTAGAATATTAAAAACCATTCTTGAAAATAGTTCTTTCAGATTGTCGGCAAGCATCGGTGCTGCGCCATATTTTCGCATTGCGTCGGCAATGTCGGCATAGTTTTTATGGGGCGAATCAGCTTCAGGACAACCCAATAGCGTAAGAGCGCTGATGAAGTGCCTTCTGGTCACGGTGAGAGCCGCACCAACGCGGTCAAATCGCTCAATTAGCATGACATCAGTTCCGCTGGCGAGGGTGATGGGTGTCTTCAGCTCAGGGACGTTTATGCCAGCAAGTTTGGCGAGTCTGAGTGTGGCAGTTTCCACCAGCGGAATATTGTAGCTATCCGACCTTGATGGAAATTTCGCCATCCAATACTTACCTTTTTCATCAACGACGGTAGCTTTAGGGCGCGCACCGCCAAGTGCGCTACCAGCATCAAAAAATGCTTCCAATCGAACGGGGATAGGCAGCCCATCTTCAATGCGATGTGCCGCTTCAATTAGGTATTCAAGGTTGTGAGCGTCACTCAACACGCTTAGCGTCTCAGGCGAATGAATCTCTAAGCGTACATCAAGCGCACCGACCCGGTTAGGTCCGGCAGCCAGCAAGTATTCGGATTCGGGTAGGCTATTGAGCGGAACCTTGCGCTTTGCTTCAATGACCCTCCGCCCCCAAGCATCAGGGGCGGCATCTCGTATTGCGCCAAAGTGGGGGAGACCTAGTGCGGGATATAGTTCAGCCCCGATTAATTCGTCCCTGTTCTTCAAGCTAAGACTTACAGGATCAATCTCAATGGCCTTGCCTCGTGCTAGATATCGGGTGCCGTAAACAAAAGATGCGCCAATAGAAATCGGTCCCTCTTCTGTTAGGCTTAATAGTCCAGCAGGGACAGCAGACACCTCGCTGGGCAGATAAGCAAAAACAGCAATCTCTCTAGAAGTCATATTTGGCTAACCCCTTTGCGTTATGGTGCCGTGCACGTTGCCGCTTTTCGGATTTGTCCAGAATAGCGAGCGCATGATCAGCCGTATCGTATAGACGCGTCAAATCAACACCCGGCGCGATGACATCGAGATAACGCACGATTTGCCCTATAGCGACGGCTGCATCGCCATTTTCAATTCTGGACGCTGTTTCGCGGCTGATATTGGCACGTAGAGCAGCCTCGGTCTGCAATAGGCTGCGAGCTTTTCTCATGCGAGCAATGCGTTCACCCATGGTCACGAGGTTCTGAATTAAGCTGGGTGTCATCGCTAGATTTTGCGGCTTCTTCATGTGGCTTATTTCATTCATTAAGTTGATAGTGTCGGATATAAGCAATATTATCAAATTAAGTATAGATGTCAATATTTGCCTCTTAGCAGTAAATTAGAGGGCGGATAAATTGAGTATTATTGAGGGCGCGTCATCTGCATTTATGCCCGTCTGGAGGACGACTTCGGGAGGAAGATCACCTTGGCATTTAATATCTATTAGCGAATAACAGAGTGCAGATTCGCATTCATCCTTTCATTTATTCATTCTCTTTGCTAATATCTCGCGCTTGCAAGAGTTCGTCGAACTCCCGGAAGGTAACAAAGAAGGTAATAATTCGACAGTAAATTGAAAATTGAAAATTAAATCAATATTTTAAGATTCTGTTTGAGTTCCTCCTTTGCACCAGCACCTCATTCAATTCATCTCAAGGAAATACAGCATGTCCAGCGTAGAAACTGTGAGCGCGTTAGAACGTCGTCTAAACGCATCTATCCCTCAGCAAGCAATCCTTGGCCAAGTGGCCGCTCGTCTAAAGCAAATCGGCCGCACTGCAAAAATTGCTGGATTCCGTCCTGGCAAGATTCCAAACAAGGTTTTGGAGCAACATTACGGCGCTCAAGCTCATCAAGAAGCTTTGGGTGAGGCATTGCAGCGTTCTTTTGCAGAAGCGGCACAAGAAAATAAGCTCAAAGTCGCTGGTTATCCTGAATTTGATGTGAAAACTTCAGATTTGAAGGCAGAGCAGATCGATTACAGCGCTACTTTTGAGGTTTATCCTGAAGTCGTTGTTGGCGACCTGACAGGTGAAGCGCTGGAGCGCACTGTCTACGCTTTGGCAGACGCTGATGTGAATAACACCGTTGAAACCCTGCGCAAGCAACGCTGCGTATTCGTTACGGCAGATCGTGCTGCGCAGTCTGACGATCAAGTGACTGTGGATTTCACAGGCAAATTGAATGGTGAGATTTTCCAAGGTGGTGAAGCCAAGGATTATCCTGTGCAGCTGGGTGTAGGTCGTATGTTGCCGGAGTTTGAGGCTGCTATTTTTGGTATGAAGGTCGGTGAGACCAAGTCCTTTAATATGACTTTCCCTGAGACTTACCATGGTAAGGATGTGGCGGGTAAAGAAGTGACTTTCACGATCACCCTGAATAAAGTTGAGGCGCCTAAGTTGCCTGAATTGGATGCTGAGTTTGCTAAGTCCGTCGGTATTACCGATGGTGATGTCAGCAAATTGCAAGCCGAGATTCGTTCCAATCTGCAGCGCGAGTTGGATCGTCGCCTGAAGGTGCGCAACAAAGATGTGGCGATGGATGCATTGCTGAAAGTGACTCAGTTCGACGTGCCTAAGGCGCTGGTGGATTGGGAATCTCAATCTTTGATGCAGCAAACTGTGCGCGATATGGAACAGCGCGGCATGAAGACTGGCGGCATGCAATTGCCTCTGGAATTATTCAAAGAGCAGGCGACTAAGCGTGTTAAGTTAGGTCTGATTCTTGCTGAAGTCGTTGAAAAGAACGGTTTGCAAGCTAAATCTGAGCAAGTTAAAGCGTTGATCCAAGATTATGCGCAAAGTTTTGATGAGCCAGAGCAAGTCATCCGTTGGTATGCTGCTGATACCAAGCGTATGCAAGAAGTTGAGAATCTGGCTCTGGAAGAAAATGTCGTGGCTTTTGTATTTGGCCAGGCTAAAGTGACTGATAAAACAGCGGTTTTTGCTGAATTGATGGGGAATGCATAATTATGTTGCACGACTTCGAGACCAAAAATATCGGCATGATCCCAATGGTGGTGGAAACCAGCGGTAGGGGTGAGCGTGCTTATGACATCTATTCGCGTCTGTTGAAGGAGCGTGTGGTGTTCTTGGTAGGCGAAGTCAATGATCATACGGCTAACCTTATCGTAGCCCAGATGCTGTTCTTGGAGTCTGAAAGCCCGGAGAAGGATATACATTTCTATATCAACTCTCCTGGTGGCTCTGTGACTGCAGGTATGGCGATCTACGACACAATGCAGTTCATCAAGCCGAATGTGAGTACGCTGTGTATAGGGCAGGCTGCCAGCATGGGTGCTTTCCTATTGACTGCAGGTGAGAAGGGTAAGCGGTTCTGCCTTCCTAACTCCCGCGTAATGATCCATCAACCATTGGGTGGTTTCCGTGGTCAGGCATCTGATATTGAGATACATGCTCGCGAGATTTTGTATCTGAAGCAAAAACTCAATCAGATGTTGGCCCACCACACAGGTCAATCAGTCGAAAACATAGAGCGTGATACCGATAGGGATAATTTCCTGAGTGCCGCAGATGCGGTAAAGTACGGTTTGGTCGATCAGGTTTTAGAAAAGCGTATCTAATCTGCTTCTCTCCGATAATTTCACGAAAGGTTGAGAGATGGTTACCGAAAATAAATCAGGCGATAAGCTGTTGTATTGTTCCTTTTGCGGTAAGAGCCAGCATGAGGTTAAAAAGCTCATAGCCGGCCCTTCGGTGTTTGTGTGTGATGAGTGTGTTGCCCTGTGCAATGACATCATGAAGGAAGAGGCGCAAACAGCTATCTCCAAAGCAGAACGTAGTGATCTACCCACCCCAAAAGAGATATGTGCGTCTTTGGATGACTATGTGATTGGTCAGGAAAAAGCCAAACGCATACTGTCTGTTGCTGTTTATAACCATTACAAGCGTTTGCGTAGCGACGTTAAAGATGGTGTGGAACTGGCTAAGAGCAATATCTTGCTGGTTGGACCTACTGGTTCAGGTAAGACGCTGCTCGCTCAGACACTTGCGCGCTTGCTGGATGTGCCATTCGTGATGGCAGATGCCACCACGCTGACTGAAGCAGGTTATGTGGGCGAGGATGTAGAGAACATCATCCAGAAGTTGTTGCAAGCTTGTGACTACAACGTTGAGAAAGCTCAGCGCGGCATCATCTATATCGATGAAATCGACAAGATCTCACGCAAATCTGACAATCCATCTATCACGCGTGACGTTTCAGGTGAGGGCGTGCAGCAAGCATTGCTCAAGTTGATAGAAGGTACTAAGGCTTCCATTCCGCCTCAGGGTGGTCGCAAACACCCTAATACTGAGTTCCTGCAAGTCGACACCACGAACATTTTGTTTATTTGTGGTGGTGCTTTTGATGGTTTGGAAAAAGTCATACGCAACCGTTCCGAAAAAGTGGGCATCGGTTTTGGCGCGACCATCATCAGCAAAGACCAGCGCAAAACTGGTGAGACACTGCGTGATGTAGAACCTGAGGATTTGATCAAATTTGGCCTGATTCCAGAATTCGTTGGTCGTTTGCCCGTGGTGGCAACTTTGGAAGAGCTGGATGAAGCAGCTTTGGTTCAGATTTTGACCGAGCCTAAGAATGCACTGACCAAGCAATATCAAAAGTTGCTGGCCATGGAGAACGTTGAACTGGAATTCCATACTGGTGTATTGCAAGCCATCGCACGTAAAGCATTAGCACGTAAGGCTGGCGCTCGCGGTTTGCGCTCTATATTGGAACAAGCTTTGCTGGATGTGATGTTTGATCTGCCATCCATGAAGAATGTTAGTAAAGTCGTGCTGGATGAAGCTTCTGGTACGGGTGAGATCAAACCTATCATCATCTACTCGGACGCACACAAAGCGGCTTAGTCGTACTAATTACTGCCCTTACTGGGCCTCGCTCTTTATCTTGTCCCAATGGGGATGCTTGAATTGCAAGATATCATCCCCATTTAACCTTACAAATACTTAAGAGGTTATTGCCATGATTGAACAAGATACCCCCATCCCTACACCCGACACTCTTTATTCTTTACTGCCTTTGCGGGACGTAGTCGTGTTTCCGCACATGGTTATTCCTTTGTTCGTGGGACGCTCTAAATCCATCAAGGCTCTAGAGTCTGCTATGGAGGCAGGCCGTGGCATCGTATTGGTGGCACAAAAGTCTGCTGCAAAGGACGACCCAAGCACAGATGACTTGTATGCCATCGGTAGCATGGCCAATATTTTGCAGATGCTCAAACTACCCGATGGCACTGTGAAAGTTCTGGTCGAAGGCACTCAGCGTGTAAATCTGCTGAAGGTGGTCGACTCTGGCAGTCACTTCGATGCCGAAGTAAGTATCGTTGAGGCAGATGAGGGCGCCAATAGCGAATCTGAAGCGATGCGCCGAGCACTCATTGCCCAATTCGATCAATACGTAAAACTCAATAAGAAGATCCCACCAGAGATATTGACCTCATTGGCGGGTATCGACGATGCCGGTCGATTGGCCGACACCATCGCTGCGCACCTGCCACTCAAGTTAGAGCAAAAGCAGGAAGTGCTGGAGATCATTGATGTGCGTAAGCGCCTAGATCATTTGCTGGGCTTGTTGGAAGCCGAGATTGATATCCTGCAAGTCGAAAAACGCATCCGTGGACGCGTCAAGCGCCAGATGGAAAAAAGTCAGCGCGAGTACTATCTGAATGAGCAAGTTAAAGCTATTCAGAAGGAATTGGGCGAAGGTGAGGATGGCGCAGATCTCGAAGAATTAGAGAAGAAGATCAAACTGGCTCACATGCCTAAAGAAGCAAAGCTCAAGGCAGAGTCAGAGTTGAAGAAGCTCAAATTAATGTCGCCCATGTCTGCTGAAGCTTCGGTGGTGCGTAACTTCATCGACGTGTTGATTGGTCTGCCATGGAAAAAGAAGACCAAGATTAGCGCTGACCTTAAAAAAGCAGAAGCCGTACTTGAAGAAGATCATTATGGTCTGGATAAGGTCAAAGAACGTATCGTCGAGTATCTGGCGGTGCAGCAACGTGTGGATAAACTAAAAGCACCTATTTTGTGTTTGGTAGGCCCTCCGGGTGTGGGTAAGACCTCTTTGGGGCAGTCCATCGCACGTGCGACCAATCGCAAGTTTGTGCGTATGTCCTTGGGCGGTGTTCGTGATGAATCCGAGATTCGTGGCCATCGCAGGACTTATATTGGCTCTATGCCAGGCAAGATATTGCAGAACATGACTAAGGTCGCGGTAAAGAATCCTTTATTCCTGCTCGATGAAGTCGACAAAATGGGCATGGACATGCGTGGAGATCCAGCTGCGGCTTTGCTGGAAGTATTGGATCCTGAGCAAAACAGCACCTTCGTTGATCACTATGTTGAAGTCGAATATGACCTTTCAGATGTGATGTTTGTCGCGACAGCCAATACATTGAATATCCCTGATGCTTTATTGGATCGTATGGAGATCATCTTCGTTTCCAGTTACATGGAAGATGAGAAGATCAATATTGCGATACGCTATTTAGTACCCAAGGCAATCAAGAACAATGGTCTTAAGCCTGAAGAGATCAACATCACCGAGAGTGCTTTGCGAGACATCGTGCGTTATTACGTGCGTGAAGCTGGTGTGCGTGGATTAGAGCGCGAGATATCAAAAATCTGTCGTAAGGTTGTTAAAGCACTGTTGTTAAAAGTAAAGAATACCAAGGTCACCATCACAGCTCGCAATCTTGATAAATATCTAGGCGTACGTCGCTATTCCTATGGTGTAGCAGAAAAGAATAACCAAGTTGGTCAAGTCACGGGTCTGGCATGGACAGAAGTTGGTGGAGAATTACTGACCATAGAAACTGCAGTTCTGCCCGGTAAAGGCAAGACTACAACGACTGGCAAGTTGGGCGATGTGATGCAAGAGTCTATCCAAGCTGCGTTGAGTGTGGTTAGAAGTAGGGCGAAGCGCTTGGGAATAGACCCTGAGTTTTACCAAAAAACTGACTTGCATATCCACTTGCCTGAAGGTGCTACACCGAAAGATGGACCTAGCGCTGGTGTAGGAATGTGTACTGCTATGGTTTCTGCGCTAACGGGTATCCCGGTGCGCGCAGATGTTGCCATGACGGGTGAGATTACCTTGCGTGGTGAAGTGTTGCCTATCGGCGGCTTGAAAGAGAAGCTCTTGGCTGCTCAACGTGGTGGCATCAAGACGGTGCTGATTCCACAAGAGAATGTGAAGGATTTGGCGGAAATTCCTGACAATATCAAGAACAAGCTCGATATCCATCCGGTTAAATGGATAGAAGAGGTTTTGGAACTTGCACTGGAACGTAAGCCTGAGCCTTTGGCTGATGTCGTCGCAACACCCGTTGTGACATTGGCTGCTGAGCCAGTTGAAGTGGTGGCTATAAAACATTGATCGTATCTCAATCGCCAGCTTGACCTTGTTCAGTTGGCCTTGATATAAACCCGTTGCAGGGGTTCCTGCATAAATCCAGAGGAGGAGTCTTAGTATGAATAAATCTGAATTGATAGATGCAATTGCTAAATCTGCTGATATCTCAAAGGCTGCTGCAGGTCGTGCTTTAGATGCAACTATGGATACCATCAAAAGTGCACTCAAAAAGGAAGATACAGTAAGCCTTGTCGGCTTCGGTACATTCAAAGTTAGCAAGCGTGCTGCACGTACAGGGCGTAATCCGCAAACAGGTGCCGAAATTAAGATAAAAGCTGCTAAAGTTCCCAAATTTTCTGCTGGCAAAGGCCTAAAGGATGCTGTAAACTAGCGGTCTTTAGTCGGGTGCTTAGCTCAGTTGGTAGAGCACCGCCCTTACAAGGCGATTGTCGGCGGTTCGACCCCGTCAGCACCCACCAGGCTAAACAAATTTGGAGTGGTAGTTCAGTTGGTTAGAATACCGGCCTGTCACGCCGGGGGTCGCGGGTTCGAGTCCCGTCCACTCCGCCAATTTAAGGCGAACGAAAGTTCGCCTTTTTTCATATCTGTTGTTGATATATATCTTGGGGTACTAGCCTATGTTTGATTTCGTTCAAGAGAAAAAGCGTTTCGTATACGTGATATTGGGCTTGATCATATTGCCTTTCGCATTTTTTGGTGTCAGCTCGTATGAGAAGGGTGGCAAGATTGATGCTCCGGCTACAGTCGATGGCGTCAAGGTTTCAGCACAGGAGTTAGATAGCAGCTTGCGTCAACAGCAGGAGCAGTTACGTCAACGTATGGGGGCGAGCTTCGATGCAGCCCTGTTCAATACGCCCGAGATGAAGCGTGCGGTGTTGGATAATTTGATTGCTCAACATCTACTCGTTCAGCGTGCGAAAGTCGCCGGTTTTACCGTGACAGATGAGCAGGTTGCTCAGCTCGTTGGTAGCATAGAAGCCTTTCAAACCAACGGGAAGTTTGATAAATC
The DNA here is from genome assembly GCA_038327315.1 of Burkholderiales bacterium. Classification (GTDB taxonomy): domain Bacteria; phylum Pseudomonadota; class Gammaproteobacteria; order Burkholderiales; family Gallionellaceae; genus Gallionella. The sequence continues at coordinate 11,768 of JBBQKX010000010.1, forward strand.
TCGCTATGAGACAGTATTAGCCAACAATAGCCTTAGTCCTTTGATGTATGAGGCGAGAGTTCGCGACGAATTGATACGTCAGGAATTGAATGGTACGTTCGCGCAGAATGGATATGCATCCTCTACTGTTGCTGACAAAATTATTTCATTGAATGAACAGCAACGCACTATCAGTGTCGCGACGATACCTATGCAGGCTTTCATCAGTAAGGTGAAAATTGATCAAGACGCAGTGCAGCGCTATTACGATGATAACTCCAAGAGGTTCGCCACTCCTGAGCAGATTAAGGTCGAGTACGTAAAGTTCTCGGTGAACGATCTCGCAGCTAAAGCGACAGTATCAGCCGCTGATGTACGCAAATACTATGATGAGCATCAGGTTGACTTTTCCAGCCCAGAGCAAAGACAGGCTTCGCACATTTTGATCAATGTGGCTGCTAATGCAAGCCAAGCAGAACAGGATGCGGCAAAAGCCAAGGCAGAAGATGCGTTGAATATGGTTAAGCAATCGCCGACCAAATTTGCCGAATTGGCGAAACGATACTCTCAGGATCCTGGTTCGGCTTCTAAGGGCGGCGACCTTGGCATTTTCGGTCGCGGCATGATGGTCAAGCCGTTTGATGATGCCGTCTTTTCTCTTAAGCAAGGTGAATTGAGTGCCCTAGTGAAGACGGATTTTGGTTACCACATCATTAAAGTAACTGCGATCATGCCAGGTCATGTGCTGCCTTTTGATGAAGTCAAAGAAGAGATATCGAGCAAGTTGCGCCAACTTCAGGCAAGTGAGAAGTTCGCCGAACTGGCTGAGAAGTTTAGCAATACCATTTATGAGCAAAGCGATACTTTGAAGCCTGCAGCCGAACTGGTTGGCGCCAAAGTCGAGCAAAGCTCTTGGTTGGTCAAGGGTGAGCCAGCACCTATGCCTTGGACCGCAAAAAGCATAGACGCAATCTTTAGTGAAGACGTCGTAAAGAATAAGCGCAACACTCAAGCAATAGAGATTGCACCATCTTCATTAATTGCTGCGCGCATGCTGGAGTACAAGCCGTCCAGCGTAAGACCGTTAGCTGAAGTTCGTGCACAGATAGAGCAGCAACTGATGCGTGAAAAAGTGGCTGTATTGGCAGCTGAACAAGGTAAGGCTACGCTTGAACAACTGCAAAAAAATGCCCAGTTGGACTTAAGTTGGACTAAGTCTCAATCCATCACTCGCTCGCAACACGGTGCGCTAGACCTTGCGTTGACACGTCAAGTATTTCAAGTGGATGTCGCAAGATTGCCGCAATATGTTGGTGCCGAATCCGCTCAAGGTGGCTATACAATCGTGCGTGTAGAGGCTGTTAAAGCAGGGGATAAGCCTGATGATGCGAAGCGTGCGGGCTATGTCAACCAGCTACGTCAGATGGCAGGTGAGGAATTATTTATGGCGTATATGGCTGATGCAAAGTCCAATGCCAAGATTCAAATCAATCTACGCTCTACAGAGCAAGCTAAAGTCGAGTGAATTCAGCCTAAGACTAACAAGTAGTATATGGAAAGCGCCACCCTAGGGTGGCGCTTTCCATTGTGGCTAGGAGCCATATGGTATGCGTGGACAATAGCGACTAAACGTATGGAGGCGGATGTTTGATTTTGGTGGTGTTAAATCCGAATTGAAATTGTTACCAAAAGTAGAGAGCGGTATCAGCTTGTGAGTAGGTTATTTGGCACGTTAGCAACTGCCGATCTGTCACACAGAATTGTATCTACATTTGATTGAAACGCATTCGGCTCGGTCTATCGTATATAATCTGCGGCTATTAAATTTTAGGTTGATCTCTTCATGCTGGAAGTCAGCAATCTCGCATGTAGTCGTGGTGATCATCGGTTGTTTACCGGTTTGAATCTAGCACTACATCCCGGGCAAATCATGCAAGTCCAAGGGGAGAACGGCAAGGGTAAAACTAGCCTGCTGCGTACGCTGTGCGGCTTTCTGTTGCCCGATGAAGGCAAGATCAGTTGGTGCGGCAAGGATATGCGCGAACTGGGTGAGGAGTACTTTGCTAATTTGTTGTATCTAGGTCATCACAATGCAATTAAAGATGAATTGAGTGCGTTGGAGAATCTGCGCATCTCGGCTGGACTATCCGGCATCGTATTGGATGAAAAACAGGCGATAGCGGCATTACGTCGCATGGGCTTGAAGGGCCGCGAACGATTGCCTACCAAAGTACTTTCGCAAGGGCAGCGTAGACGTGTCGCCTTGGCGAAGTTATTGGTAGGTGATGCAAAGTTGTGGGTATTGGATGAACCATTGACGGCACTCGATGTCGGAGCTGTGGCACTGATTGAAGAGTTGCTTGGTGAGCACCTAGCTAAGCAGGGTATGGTGATTTTTACCACCCATCAACCACTCATGATCAAAGGCGTTGAGATCGATAGATTGGCGTTGTTATGAACCATCTCTCCATCATGAATTTGCTGGTGTTGGTGGTGAAGCGCGATTTGCTGTTAGCAATGCGTAGGCGTGCAGATGTGTTGACCATTTTAGTGTTCTTCATTTTAATTGTTAGTCTGTTCCCGCTGGGTGTAGGTCCTGAAATGGACATGTTGCGTAAGATGGCACCGGGGGTTTTGTGGGTGGCGGCGCTGTTAGCTTCCATGCTGTCGCTAGGGAGATTGTTCTCTGCAGACTATTTGGATGGTACGCTTGAGCAGATGATGTTGGCGCCGCAGTCTTTGTCGGTCTTGGTATTGGGCAAGATGTTCTCGCACTGGGTGGTATCTGGTCTACCACTGGTATTGATGGCGCCGGTGCTGGGATTGCAGTTTGATATGCCAGTTGAAGCTTTGCTGGTATTGATGTTTGGTTTGTTTTTGGGTACGCCTATCCTGAGTATGTTGGGTGCGATAGGTGCCGCATTGACGTTAGGTTTGAGGGGTGGTGGTGTGCTGCTGTCCTTATTGGTATTGCCTTTGTGTATTCCTGTTTTGATCTTTGGTTCAGGTGCAGTAGAAGCCGTTAGTAGCGGTTTGAGTGTCACCTCAAATCTGTCGCTGATTGCCGCTTTGTTAATGCTGTGTCTGGTATTCACCCCTTGGGTGACTGCGCAAGCCTTGCGCATTTCTATGGAGTAGTTGTGGATATAAATTGGTTCAAGTATTCAGCACCTAGTACTTTCTATGGTTTGGCGGGTAAGTTGGTTCCTTTCTTTGCGATTCCGGCCGCAGTGTTGTTCGCCATCGGTATGTATATCGGTTTCTTCGTGGCGCCTATGGATGCTGTGCAAGGTGAAGCCTATCGCATCATCTTCATTCATGTGCCAGCTTCTATATTGTCGATGTTCCTGTATCTGATCATGGCGGGTTACGCTGCGCTGGGATTGATTTTCAACACCCGCTTGTCCTCGATGATGGCGACAGCACTTGCACCGACCGGCGCATTGTTTGCATTCATCTCATTATGGACTGGTGCTTTATGGGGTAAGCCCATGTGGGGCGCTTGGTGGGTATGGGATGCGCGTCTGACCTCGGAATTGATCTTGCTGTTTTTGTACTTCGGCTTCATCGCCTTGCATGCTTCTATCGATGATCCACGTCGTGCAGACCGTGCTGCAGCATTATTGGCCATCGTCGGTTCAGTGAACGTGCCTATTATCTATTTCTCTGTGAAATGGTGGAACACACTGCATCAAGGTTCGACTATTAAGTTCACCGGCACTTCCATGCATATCGCAATGCAACAAGCGATGTTCGTTACCTTATTGGCCTGCTGGATGTACGCCGTTGCAGTGACGCTAGTAAGGGTACGCAGCATCATCTTAGACCGTGAACGCACAACGCAATGGGTCAGTGAACTGAAGGAGATCGCATAGTGAGTGTCGCGGAATTTTTCAACATGGGTGGCTATGCCTTCTATGTGTGGGGCTCATATGGCGTGACCCTGCTGGTATTCATCGTAGAGATATTGATGGTCAATCACAAACGTAAGATCGCTTTGCAACAGGTGCGCCTGATGCGTGAAGCTGGAGAAGAGTTATGAAGCCTAGACAGAAAAGATTGATGTATATCCTAGCTGGTGTTGTCGGTTTGGCGATAGCAGTAGGGTTGGTACTGTTTGCACTGAAGGACAACGTCAGCCTGTATTTTACACCGACTCAGGTGATGAATAAGGAGGCACCACAAGGCCGCAGTTTCCGTATCGGAGGTTTGGTTGAGGTTGGAAGTATCCAACGTCAGGCGGATGGATTGACCGTACACTTCAATATCACCGACATGGTCAAGACTATGCCTGTGGTCTACAAAGGTATCCTGCCTGATCTATTCAAAGAAGGTAAAGGTGTCGTTGCTCAAGGCAAGATGGAAGCGGACGGCATCATGCACGCCGATGAAGTCTTGGCTAAGCATGACGAGAATTACATGCCTCCCGAAGCTGCAGATGCGATCAAACGTGCTCAAGAGACAGGTATGGCGACAGAAGCGGTAGATGCTATGAAGCCCGCAGCAAAAATCAAATAAGAAAGCTCAGACATGATTCCAGAACTCGGTCACTTTTCCCTTATCATCGCATTGTGTCTAGCCCTGACTTTGGGCATCTTGCCCATCATAGGTGCAGCACGTAACAATCCCGTACTGATGGGTATTGCTCGTCCTTTAGCTTATGGTCAGTTCGTCTTCATCGCGCTCGCATTTGCCACACTGGCGAATGCATTCTTGAGTAATGATTTCTCTGTACTCTATGTTGCACAACACTCCAACTCGCAATTACCAGCAGAGTATCGTTTTGCGGCAATCTGGGGCGGGCATGAGGGTTCTTTGTTGTTGTGGGCTTTCATACTGTCAATCTGGACGGCAGCAGTAGCGACATTCAGTAAACATCTTCCTGAAGAGATGGTGGCGCGAGTGTTGGGCGTGATGGGGCTGGTGGCTGTAGGCTTCTTGTTGTTCATGTTATTCACCTCTAGTCCATTCGAGCGTTTGTTACCTGCCGCAGTAGACGGTCGTGACTTGAACCCGTTGTTGCAAGATCCGGGCTTGGTCATCCACCCACCGATGTTGTACATGGGTTATGTAGGTTTTTCTGTCGCATTCGCATTTGCTATCGCGGCACTCATAGGCGGTAAGCTGGATGCGACTTGGGCGCGCTGGTCACGCCCTTGGACTACCGTGGCTTGGGTATTCATGACTATAGGTATCGCCTTGGGTAGTGGTTGGGCTTATTACGAATTGGGTTGGGGCGGTTGGTGGTTCTGGGATCCTGTTGAAAATGCGTCCTTCATGCCTTGGCTAGTGGGCACGGCGCTGATCCATTCCCTCGCGGTCACTGAAAAACGTGGTGCTTTCAAGAGCTGGACAGTATTGCTGGCGATTGCTGCATTCTCGCTAAGCTTATTGGGCACGTTCTTGGTACGTTCCGGCGTGTTGACCTCGGTACACTCCTTCGCATCCGATCCAAAGCGCGGTATCTTTATTTTAAGTTTCTTGGTGTTGGTTATAGGTGCATCGCTGCTGTTGTTCGCGTGGCGCTCTCCTAAGATCGGCTTGGGTGGTAAGTTCGACCTGCTGTCTCGTGAGTCGCTGCTGTTATCCAACAACGTGTTGCTTTCCGTAGCTTCTGCTTCGGTATTCATCGGCACACTCTACCCATTGTTCATGGACGCACTAGGTTTCGGTAAGCTGTCGGTAGGCCCACCATATTTCGAAGCAGTGTTCGTTCCACTAATGGTACCTATGGTGTTGCTGATGGGCTTAGGGCCTTTGGCACGCTGGAAAAAGATGGCTGTGCCTGATCTGACTAAGCGTGTACGTACCGGGTTCATCTCAGCCATCGTCATCGCTTTGCTGTTACCGCTGGTATTGGGTAACTGGACACCGATGATCGCTTTAGGCTTGTTGATGGCGTTCTGGATCATCGCCTCTCTGGTCATCAGCTTGCGTCAACGTTGGGCGGGTGAGGGCGCATTCATGCAACGTGTGCGTGGTCAAAGCTTGAGCTATTACGGCATGCAAGTTGCTCACTTGGGTGTTGCTTTCTTCATCATTGGTGTGACCCTAGTAAAAGGTTACGAGACTGAGCGTGATGTGCGCATGGAAGTGGGTGACACCGTGCAGGCAGGGGGTTATGAGTTCCGCTTTAACGGCGTGACCGAGACTGAAGGACCTAACTATGTCGCGGGTGTCGGTCATGTGACCATACGCAAGAACGGCAAACTGGTGACTGAACTGTCGCCTGAAAAACGTCAGTACAACGTATCCGGCATGCCACTCACTGAGGCAGCCATCGATACTGGTTTCTTCCGTGATCTGTATGTGTCTTTGGGTGAGCCTATCCCTAATAGCGATGGTGCATGGGCAGTTCGCGTGTACATCAAACCATTCATAGATTGGATATGGTTTGGCTGCTTTTTGATGGCGATGGGTGGTGTATTGGCAATCTCGGATAGACGATATCGCATCCATAGCAAGAAGGCTGCCGCAGTGACCGTGTCCGTCTCGGAAAAGAAAATCAGCGTGGAAGGACAAGCAGCATGAAGCGTTTCTGGCCCTTTATTCTATTCGTCGTGTTAGCGGGCTTTCTGTACGTGGGACTGTATCTCAACCCACGTGAAGTCCCGTCTCCGCTGATTAACAAGCCTGCGCCGATGTTCACACTGGCTCAGTTGCACGAACCTAGTAAGCAGTTCTCTCCCTCTGAGATGAAAGGCAAAGTCTGGTTGCTCAACGTGTGGGCTTCATGGTGCGTGTCGTGCCGTGAAGAGCACCCAGTATTGATGGCACTGGCAGAGCGCAACATCGTGCCTATCTATGGTTTGGACTACAAAGACAAGCGTGAGGATGGTCTGGGTTGGTTAGCTAAGGGAGGCAATCCCTACACTATGAGTATGTCGGATAGCGAAGGTCGCATCGGCATAGACTACGGCGTCTATGGCGTGCCAGAGACTTATGTCATCGACAAGGAAGGCATCATTCGTTACAAGCAGATAGGCCCAGTCACGCCAGATAGTTTGCGTGAAACCATCTTGCCATTGGTCGCGGAGTTGCAAGCCAAATGAAGAATATCTGTAAATATCTAAGCATCGCACTGTTGTGTCTGTTGCCTGCCTTCGCGCATGCAGGTGAAGCCAAGGACTTGGCTGCCGACCCTGTATTGGAAAAACGCATGATAGGGCTAGCCGACAAGTTACGTTGTCTGGTTTGCCAGAATGAATCTTTGGCTAGCTCACATGCCGAATTAGCGGAAGACTTGCGTCGCGAAGTACGTGAACTGATGAAAAAGGGCATGACCGACGATGAAATCAAAGACTATTTGGTAGCGAGATACGGCGACTTCGTACTTTACGAGCCCCCATTTAAACCTTATACAGTGCTGTTGTGGATTGGCCCGTTTGCTTTGCTGTTCGCAGGCTTGGCTGGTCTGGTGTTGCAATTACGTAAACGCAAACAGGCTGCTCCTGAAACCCAACTCAGTACCGAGGATGCTCAACGTGCTGATGAACTATTGCATTCGAAAGATACCCAAGCATGACTTTATTCTGGATACTAAGTGCAGCAATGCTGCTGCTGGCATTGCTGTTTGTCGTTCTGCCCTTGGTGCGCAAAAATGCGCATAACAATGATGTGTTACGCGATGTGGCCAACCTGGAAATTTTGCGTGACCAATCAGCCGAGATGTCAGCAGATTTACAACACGGCCTACTCAATGATGAATCTTTTGAGCAAGGTCAGCGCGAGTTGCAATCTCGATTACTGGAAGAGGTCAAATCCACTGAAGCAGTAGTCACAGTGCAGCGCAATCCAGCCAAGATATTGGCCGTGATGTTGGCCATATTGATTCCGTTGACCAGTGTGTTGCTGTATCTGGAGCTTGGTAGTACCAAAGCGCTGTTGCCTCAACAAGCTGAGATGAGCGTCGCTGATGGCTTTGGCATCATCCGCTCCGAAACCGCGCTGGAAGAACTGGAAAAGAAGCTGCAAAAATTCCCAGAGAACCCAGATGGCTGGTTGCAACTAGGACGTTCGTATAGTGAACTCAAGCGTTATGGTGATGCGACTCGTGCTTACGCACAGTTGGTAAAACTGGTACCCAACGAAGCGCAACTGTGGACCGACTATGCTGATGCTTATGCGATGGATCACGGCCAGACTTTGTTAGGCGAACCTACCAAGTTCTTGAACAAGGCACTCGAGCTGAATCCTAACAATACAACTGCTTTAGCACTTTCGGGTTCTGCAGCGATGGAGCGCGGTGACTATCCTGTTGCCATCACGAATTGGCAGAAACTGATTGCCTTGTTGCCAGCTGAATATCCTGATCTTCAGATGATCAAGGACGGTGTGAGTCAGGCACGCGAATTCTTGCTTAAACAAAAGGGCGGCAAGGAGGCTTTGGCACAATTGGATCGCGAAATGTCTAGCGCTCAGTTCGCCAATAAGTCTAAATCGGGTGCGGCAGTGGCCGACTCCGCGCTTGCCATCACTGGCAAGGTGAGCCTGAGTCCATCCTTGAAAGGCAAAGTATCACCTGATGACATCGTGTTCATCTTGGCTCGTGCCGCAGAAGGTCCCAAGATGCCATTGGCTGTGTTACGCAAGCAAGTTAAGGATTTGCCTATGGAATTCACGCTGGATGACAGCATGGCGATGCAGCCGCAACTGAAGCTATCCGGCTTCGATCAGGTGGTAGTGGTTGCGCGTATCTCCAAGTCAGGTACGCCCATGGCCCAGAGTGGTGACATACAAGGCATGACTGCAACTATCAAACCTGGCACCAAGGGTCTGAATATCGTCATCGATAGCGTCGTTCCTTAAACAAACGTAGTCACGAAAAGGCATCCGTCTTAGCAGCGGATGCCTTTTTTATTGCCTATCAGCTGCATTAAAATCATGCTACACAGCTGAAATCGCTCAATTCCGCGTTCGTCTGCGGTTATGTCTTAGTGAATTTAAGAAGGGTTTTAGAGCTGTGAACTGCTCCAATTTGGAGCTATAGCCGACGCTCTGAATTTCCTATGTGGATGCTTCCAGAATGCCCTCAAGATGACGTTGATCGGCTCTATAATAGTGAGATTGGGCGTAGCTAAAAAAAGAATCGGTAAATGATCATGATGAACAATAATATCGGCGAACCTTGGATGTGGGCTGCGTTTATCATCTTTGTGTTGATCATGCTGGCGCTGGATTTATTCGTGTTCGGCGGACGCAAGGTGCACAAGGTGAGTGCTAGAGAGGCCTTGGCCTGGTCGCTGGCTTGGGTGTCGCTGGCGCTGGCCTTCAACGGCCTGTTGTGGCTGTATCTGAGTGGCACTCTCGGGCCTGAGGTCGCGAATGCCAAGGCCGTGGAATTCCTCACCGGTTATGTTATCGAGAAGTCACTTTCAGTGGACAACGTTTTCGTGTTCCTGATGATATTCAGTGCCTTTCACGTTGCTCCTGAGTATCAGCGGCGGGTGCTGCTTTATGGCGTACTTGGTGCCATCGTTCTTCGCGCAATTATGATTCTTGCTGGTGCCTGGGTGGTGCGTGAGTTTCACTGGGTGCTTTATTTCTTCGGTGTATTCCTAGTAGTCACTGGCATACGCATGCTTATCATGGCGGAAAAGGAGCCAGACCTAGAAAAAAATCTGGTACTCAAATTTGCGCGCCGCCATTTACGAATTTCAGAAGATCAACACGGCGAAAAGTTTTCTGTAATGCAGAATGGCGTGCGATATTTCACACCACTTTTCTTAGTGCTGCTACTAGTTGAAGTATCTGACGTGGTGTTTGCTGTGGATTCAATCCCAGCGATTTTTGCCATTACCACAGACCCGTTCATTGTCTTCACCTCCAACATCTTTGCCATCATGGGGTTGCGTGCCTTGTACTTTCTGCTGGCCGACATGCATGACCGCTTCCACTTGCTGAAATACGGCCTTGCCATGGTACTTAGCTTCATAGGTGCCAAAATGCTGATAGCACCGTGGTATCACGTTCCGACGCAAGCATCGCTGTCGGTTGTGGTTATCCTTATTAGCGCCTCGATGGTTGCGAGTTTGCTTGCCACTCGTAATGGCAAGCACGGGGCATAATGCAGAGGCCGCGACTGCAATATCTTGCGCAAATTTTGAATGACCGTAATGACTTGGCGTGATCGATTAAACTCATGGATTCCCACACGGGAACGACTCGAAACCAACCGCTGGCTACGTTGGCTCACACCCTGGTTGGGAAATCCTAAGCTATGGCATTGGTCGCGGCGTGGCGTTGCACTGGGGGTTGCACTAGGGGTGTTTTTTGGCCTGCTGATACCGTTGGCGCAGATACCAGTGACTGCTGCGGCTGCGATTGTTCTCAGGGCCAATTTGCCAGCCGCAGCAGTCAGTACGTTAATCACAAACCCAGTGACTTTTGGTCCGTTGTACTACACCGCATATCAACTCGGCAGCTGGGTGACTGGTGAAATTAGCACACTACATCAAGAGGCAGATACGTCACGTATGACGGATGCAAACAAGACTGTTTGGCAACGCGTCGCCTCACTCGGGAAACCACTGCTTACGGGATTACTGATAATGGCGAGCCTGTGTGGACTTGTGACTTATTTTCTTATCAGTCTTATTTGGCGTTGGCGTACTAGTCAGCGCTGGCGGAAGCGGAAAACCCCCAAGGGAGTAATTGGATAGGGCCCGACTTTAAGGAGCGGCAAAGCCAGTAGCGACAACGATGGCTGTGTAGGCTATAGGTGACAATGCAACAGTACTCGTCACTGATGCTCCCAGTATCACCGATGTTGCCCCCAAGCATGCCAAGGCAATTCATGCTGTTGATTTGTGTAGTAATCGTATCTTGTTGGTGCGCGTTTTTCGGCGGATGTATTTCCGCGACAAACTCTCCATCAGTGAGATTGAAATAAAGAACAGCCTATCTTGAAACACTGTCAAGAAATGGATTGGAACGGTGCAAAGCAAAGATTGTTACAACACTAGAGCAGCAAAATTGCTGCTGATATTTTGAATGAGCTGGGCTTTATGAGGTAAAAGCATGGGGTGAGAATGAAAAAGCCACATTCTTCAATCATTTGATTTGATTAAAAATGTGGCTTTCTTTGTGTCTGGCGGAGAAGGGGGGATTCGAACCCCCGTTGGGATATTATCCCAAACACGCTTTCCAGGCGTGCGACTTAAACCGCTCATCCACCTCTCCGAAGGGCGCGCAGAATAAACTAGAACGCCGTTTACTGCAATCTCAAAACATCATTTCTGTCAAAATTGATTTCGCCAAGTGCGCAGAGCTATGAACACGCCTAGTGGTGAGTCATCGATTAAGCCTTTTTGTTTGAGTGTATTGATGATTTCGGGTTGGTCGCAACGCAAGAAGGGATTGGTATTGCACTCTAATGTGATGCAGGAGGGCAGGGTGGGAATGTCCTGCTCTCGCAGAGTTTGAGTCGCTTTCGCTCTTTGCTGTAATGCCGTGTTATTAGGCTCACAAGCTAATGCGAAACGGATATTGGCCGCGGTGTATTCATGTGCACAATAGACTTTGGTTTCGCCTGGAAGGAGACTGAGACGTTGCAGGGAGTGATGCAATTGCGCTAGCGTTCCTTCCTTATTGCGTCCACAGCCCGCACCGAACAATACATCCCCGCAGAACAGCATCTCATCATTGTGATAGGCGATATGATCATCTAGGTGTCCCGGAACTTCGATGATATTGAAAGCCAAATCGAAATCGTCCAACACCACAGTATCGCCTTCGCGCAGGTCGTGGGTGATATATGGATTGTTCGGATGACTCCGTCCGTACACTGCTAGGTTGTATAATCCGCGAAGTTGCTCGATACCACCGATATGATCAGCGTGCCTATGGGTGCAAAGTATTGAGCGTAGTTTCAAACCCTGTTCTTCTAGAAAGCGCATTACAGGGGCGGCATCACCGGGATCCACCACCACGGCGACGCTGTGGTTATGGATTGCCCATATGTAATTGTCATTGAAAGCGGGTATGGCAGTGATTTTGAACACGGTCGTTGAGGAATTAAGCGATGCCTGATTGTAAAGTATGCGCGCAAAGTATGGAGGAATGGTTCTCCATCCCACAAGGCGAGTATGTACTGAGCCGCGAGCAGGCTTACTTTGATACGACTGTCACTGACATATTTGGCTTCAATGCCTTGCAATTGGGCATGGAAACACAGCCATTGCTGCGTAACAGTCGTATGCCACTACGTTTGCGTGGGGGAGAGATGGCCGAGGCGAATATTCGTTTTTGCTTTGATGAGGTCCCGCTAGCATGTGAAAGCATTGATCTGGTCGTTCTGCCTCATGTCTTAGAGTTCGCTGATAACCCGCATCAGATTTTGCGTGAAGTAGAACGGGTGTTGATGCCTGAGGGCAATCTACTCATCAGTGGTTTCAATCCCTATAGTTTGTGGGGCATGCGCCGCACCTTAGGGCGTAAGCAGGGTTACCCTTGGTGTGGTGATTTCATCGCATTGAAGCGTTTGAAGGATTGGCTGGCCCTGTTGGGCTTTGTCGTGGTCGGTGTTAGTTATACCGCACATGTTCCACCATTCAACTTAAGTTCTACGCTGGCACGTTGCCGTGGTATAGAAATGAAAAGCGAGCGTTGGTGGTCCAGAAGCGGTGGGGTGTATTTCATCCATGCGCTGAAACGCGTACCGGGGATGCGTTTGATACAACCAAAATGGAACAAAAAGCTTGTCGGCAACCTGATACCTGCAGCACCTAAATTGAATAATAACAAATCACACAAACAAAAATGAGTACAACTGTAGTCGATATATACACCGATGGTGCATGCAAGGGGAATCCTGGCGTCGGTGGCTGGGGCGCACTGTTGCGCAGTAAAGGCGTGGAGCGTGAATTGTTCGGTGGCGAACGCGTGACCACCAATAATCGTATGGAATTAATGGGCGCAATCTCTTCGTTGGAAGCTTTGAAGCGTCCCTGTCAGGTTCGTTTGCATACTGACTCCAAATACGTGATGCAGGGCATTACCGAGTGGATAGATAACTGGAAGCGCCGTGGCTGGAAGACCACTGACAAGAAGCCAGTCAAGAATGAAGACCTGTGGCGCAGGCTGGATATTGCTGTTAGCCATCATGAGATTGAATGGATCTGGGTCAAAGGTCACGCAGGCCATGAAGGCAATGAGCGTGCTGATGATTTGGCTAACCGTGGCGTAGAAATGATATTGGAGAAGGCCGATGCGTAAGATCGTACTCGATACCGAAACTACGGGTCTATATCCCGAACAGGGACATCGTATCATCGAGATTGCCGCCATTGAGTTGGCAGGACGTCGTGTGACCCAGCGACACTTTCACCAATATCTAGATCCTGAGCGCGAGGTCGATGAAGGTGCTGCCCGAGTGCACGGTTTTACTTGGGATATGTTGCGCGGTCGTGCCAAATTTGCGGACATCGCGGCTAGCTTTCTTGAATTCATCGAGGGCGCCGAGCTAATTATTCATAATGCCCCATTCGATATGGGCTTCCTCAACCGTGAACTGAGCTTGATGGGTCTGCCGCCTTTGCAGAACGAAGTGATGGATACGCTCAAAGTCGCGCGCGACATGCACCCTGGCAAAAAGAACAGCCTCGATGCCCTGTGTGGTCGCTACGAAATCGACAATACCCACCGCACCTTACACGGCGCATTGTTGGATACTGAACTGTTAGCTGAAGTCTATTTTGCAATGACGCGCGGTCAAAAGAGCTTATTGGGGGATGAAGATGCACCTGTTGTACGCACTACAGCGACTTTCAGCTTAGATGTATCTCGTCCCACAGTTCGTGTACTGAAGGCCACTGATGATGAGTTGGCACTACATGCGCAACAGATTTCTGAGATAGACAAAACAAGCAAAGGCACATGTCTGTGGAAATCGCTGGAGAGCATGTAGTGATGCGTTTAAAGCGTTTTTCATTTTGGAGTGTCCTGTTCGCAGGTGCGGTATATTCTGGGATGTGCGCCTATATGTGGGCAACCCAGCGTGAACAGATATTTCAACCCACCCATATACTTTCCAGTACGCCAAATCGTATAGGCTTGAATTATCTGGAGCTGCATATTCCTTCTGGGCAAGGCAAGGAGACGGGGATGCTGGATGCTTGGTGGGTGCCTGCCGCACATGGAGATATCGCGCCTACACTTTATTATCTGCATGGCAACGACAAGAATATCTCCAGCAATCTAAGTCATCTACGTAGACTGCATGACTTGGGCTACAACGTCTTTTTACTTGATTATCGTGGCTATGGGAAAAGCACTAATAGTGAGCCTAATGAAAGCAAGGTATATGAGGATGCGGAGTCAGGTTGGCAATACCTGATCAAGCAAGGCGCAATCAAACCGAATCAGGTGGTCATCTATGGTCACTCCTTGGGAGGGGCAATCGCCATAGAACTGGCTAGTCATCATCCTGAAGCTTCAGGGCTGGTGGTTGAAAGTACCTTTACTTCTATGCTTGCGATGGGGCAGTTACGATTCCCATACTTGCCGGTGGCGTGGTTGCTGAATCAGAAATTTGATTCCCTAAGTAAAATAGTCTCACTCAAAATGCCTGTTCTTTTCATCCATGGCACTTGGGATGAAGAAGTGCCCGCCTATATGTCACAACAACTTTATGCGGCAGCCCCTAAACCGAAATACATCACCCTCATTGAGGGTGGCAGTCACGGCAATAGTGGTGCAATCGCATGGGTTGAGTATCGTGATGCTCTTAATGATTTTGTACAAAAGTATGTAAAACCATGAAAATCGCTGTCTGTAGTACACAATCTTATGACCGTCAGTTCTTTGATGCCGCCAATCAGGATGGCCAACATCAACTAGATTATTTTGAAGTTAATCTTAACGAAGAGACACGCAACATTGTCACCGGTTACCCAGCGGTGTGCGTGTTCGTCCATGACACATTGAATGCCGCTGTTTTGGAAACGCTGGCTGAACAGGGCACCAAACTGATTGCTTTGCGCTGTGCTGGCTTCAACAATGTAGACATCCAAGCTGCCACTAAACTGGGTATGCATGTAGTGAGGGTGCCGGCGTATTCACCCCATTCTGTGGCGGAACACTGCATTGCATTGATGATGGGATTGAACCGCCGTATCCCTAGAGCCTATAACCGGGTACGAGATGGCAACTTTTCGCTTGATGGGCTATTAGGCTTTGAGTTACGCGGCAAAACTGTCGGTCTCATAGGCACAGGCCGCATAGGTGCTGCGGTCGCCGAGATACTTAAAGGCTTCGGATGTAAACTAATCGCGTATGATCCGCAACCCGATCCAACCTGCATAGCTTTGGGGGTGGAGTTCGTGAGTTTGCCGCAGCTTTATGCTGCAAGCGACATCATTACCTTGCACGCACCGTTGAATAAACACACCTTCCACCTCATCAATGCAGCAGCTGTGGGACAGATGAAACGTGGCGTGATGATCATCAATACCAGTCGCGGTGGGGTGATAGATACGGCTGCGGTGATTGCTGGCTTGAAGTCAGGGCGGGTAGGGTCGCTAGGGCTGGATGTGTATGAGCAGGAAGGAGATCTATTCTTCCGTGATCTCTCTAATCGAGTGATACATGACGATATATTTGAGCGCCTGTTAACCTTCCACAATGTGCTAATCACTGGGCATCAAGGCTTCTTCACCCATGAAGCTTTGACCAGTATCGCCGACACAACGCTGGAAAATATTAGCCTGTTCGAGAGTACAGGTGCATGTCAAAACGAAGTTACTATGGAATTATTAAGATGAAAGTAGATGTGATCATTATTGGTTCAGGCGCAGCAGGTCTGATGTGTGCAATGCAGGCAGGACAGCGCGGGCGCACAGTAGCCTTGCTAGACCACTCCAAAAAGCTAGCCGAGAAGATCCGTATCTCCGGTGGTGGACGTTGCAACTTCACCAACATCAACACCAAGCCTGAGAACTTCATCTCTGAAAATCCAAATTTCTGCAAATCTGCGCTGTCCCGCTATACGCCGCATCACTTCATCGCACTGATGAACAAGCACAGCATCGGCTACCACGAGAAGACGCTAGGGCAGTTGTTTTGTGACGACGAGTCCGAGGCCGTTATCAGTATGTTGCGTGCCGAGTGCGACGATGCAGGCGTGAAGCGTTTCATGAACTGCGAGGTTGAGTCCATCAAGCACACGCCCTATGCTGAAGAGCAGGCTGACGGTAAGAAGGCCAAGTACTATGTCAGCACCTCACGCGGCGAGTTCGAAGCTGTTTCACTGGTCATTGCTACAGGTGGTTTATCCATACCTAAAACGGGTGCAACCCCTTTTGGTTACCACGTCGCCGAGCAATTCAACGTGCCTATTACCAAACTTAAAGCTGGCTTGGTGCCGCTGACATTTGCACCAGATGATTGGAAGCCTTACTCAGAGCTCACTGGCATCTCCTTTGAGGCGATTATCAGCACCGGCGAAAAATCCAGCAAGCAGTCCTTCCGCGAAAACGTTCTAGTCACTCACCGTGGCTTGAGTGGCCCAGCAGTACTACAAGCTTCATCCTATTGGCAACAGGGAAAACCATTGCACATCAACATGCTGCCTGACATAGATATGGATGAGTTGTTGATAGCAGAGAAGACCAACAAGAAGTTGCTCAGCAACTTCCTTACTCAGTGGTTCGCCAAGAGTTTTGCCGATGTGTGGTGCGAGCAACTCACTGCGCGTACTCAGATTAAGAGCCTACCGCTCAATCAATATAACGACAAACAGCGCAAAGTCATCGCGACTGAATTGCATGATTGGCAAGTCACGCCTTCGGGCACAATGGGCTATGCCAAGGCCGAAGTGACCTGCGGCGGTATTGATACCCGTGCTTTGTCCTCCAAGACTATGGAGAGCAATGAAGTGCCGGGACTGTATTTCATCGGTGAAGTTGTGGATGTCACAGGACAACTGGGGGGTTACAACTTCCAGTGGGCTTGGGCCTCTGGTTACGCAGCAGGGCAGGCGGTCTAAGCTAACAGTCCATCCAACCAAGCCTTCCACGCTTGGTATTTATGCTGCAATCTTGCTTGATGGCACTGCTCGGGGAGGATTAGCTCAGTATCACGCAGGCTACCTGGCGCGATGTTTTCTGCCAACATCGCCGCACCCAACAAGCTGGTTTCAGCCTGAACCAAACGGTAGACAGGACAAGTCGCACATAAGGCTATTCCTTGCTGCAACAGTTTCACATTAGCTAGTCCTCCGGAAAGATAAACACGCTGTAAAGGCCGCTCTTGGTGGAAATCTTCCAAGATACGCGCCACCCTGAAAATCACCGCTTCCAGTAAAAGTGTTGCGATGTCTTGTTCCTGCAATGCGCTAACGTCTGCTGAGAATCGCTGGCCTATATCTTTTCTAAAGTAGGGTGCACCTAGCCCGCTGGGTTCGGCCAGACTAAAGATGTCGAGTCTGGCCAGTCCTTCCAAGTCGCATCGTTCCAGATCATAGGGCGCGAGTGCAGCGGCAATTGAATTGAGCGTTCCTTCTTTAGCAAGATAACGTATAGCCCCCTTGTCTTGATACACCAATGTTTGCAGATAACCCTCTGGCATTGAACTAGCTACACTGCTGTAGCGCACCACGAATCCTCCGGTTCCCAGATTGACCAAAGCCTCGCAGTCGTCCGTCTGCACGCTAGCAATCAGAGCAGCGGACTGATCAGCCAAACTGGCACTGAGCGTCAGCCCATGTCCCAAACTAATGTCCAGTCCAGCGCTGGGTAGGATTTTTGGCAAGATGCGACTAGGGATGTCGAACAGACTGCAGAGCGCTTCCGACCAGTTCAGGGTATTGATATCCATGAGTTGGGTACGCGCCGCCATAGAGACATCAGTGACATGATGCAGGCCCTTAGTCCAGCGCCAGATCAGAAAACTCTCCAAGGTGCCGACCTTCCAACGTCCTTGCAGTAGAGCATCACGATAGTCCGCATGCTGGTGCAGCAACACCCGTAACTTCGGCGCGAAATAATACGGGGTAAGGGGCAGCCCAGAAAGCGCGTGTATCTTGTCCTGTTGTGGCATCAATTCCATGCAACTCTGTGCACCTCTGCCATCCTGCCAGGAGATAAGCGGGGTGACTGGCACACCCGTGTTCGCATCCCACAGCAAAAAGGAAGAGCGCTGGCTGCATATTCCCAATTTGTACTTGTTTGCATCTATACAGGATGCCAAGACAGTATCGACGACTGCAGCATAGGCTAGAGCATCGCTTTCATAAGTCGTGCCACTGACTGAGATAGCTGGTGTGGGGCTGCTGACAATACCTTGCAATTTTCCCTGCGCATTCAGACGTGCGCCCTTGATCGCTGTCGTGCCGAGATCAAGCGCGATGCAGAGTGTGTTGCTCATGGCATACAGCGCGCCAATTCAGTCAGCATTCGTGCCTCATCCCAATTTAATATTTGGGCGACCCGCATCGCGATTTGGTTCAGCCGTTCCGAGTTGGGTCTGCTTAGAATCAGCAAGGGCATACGGCGGCGGATTAAATCGTCCAGGTGGATCACAGTTTCGTGGCGGGCGCTCCATAACAGATCGGCCCAGATCAACGGCAACTCGGGGACGATGCGTTCCGCCAGAGCAGCATCCTCCACGATGCTATCGAGTACATCAGTGGCACAGCTTCCATGTCTGCGCATCAGCCATTCTATGCTGCGCTCATCCACCGCAAGACGCTCACCCTGCTTGCGCAGATTCGTTTGCCAAGCGGCGTAATCGCCAACAGGTGACCAAGGGAAGGGGCGTGCGAAAGTCGCACATGCTTTTTTAATGCCTAGATTACGGCATATGCTATCCACGATGTGCGCGGCATCGGTACGCGCAGAAGTGAGCTTGCCACCGATGGAATGGTGTACGCCGTTCACATCACTGCGCAGTTCCCAATCACGCGAGAGCTGCGAGGGGTGTTCCGCATCGCTACGCTGCATCACACGCACACCGGCATAACTAGCGACGACATCCGATGCGCTCCAAGTTCTGGTCATATAGTGGTTGGCTGCCGCAAGCAGATAGTCGATATCAGCCTGACAGACTTGCACCCGATCCACATCGCCACGGTAATCATCATCTGTCGTACCCAGCAGAGTCATGTCATACCAAGGGATGATGAAGAACACTCGACCATCTTGGGGGGCGGTGAGTAGTAAGGCTTCTTTGCAGTCGTTATTCGGTAGTACGACATGCACACCCTTGCTCATGCGTATCCAATCCTTGCCGATCTCGCTGTTACTCAACCATTGCCCAGCAGTACTGACGAATTGGCGCGCATGCACTTTGACTTCAGTACCTGTGAGCAAATCTTTCACAGTTGCACTTGTCGCCAGACCGTGCTCGTTTTGATAAGCGATGAGCTTACATCGGCTCACACAGACTGCACCTGACGCTTGTGCACCTGCGATGAGTTCGAGTACTAGCCGCGCATCATCGGTCTGCGCATCTCCATAGGTATATCCACCTCTGAGTCCATCATGCTTAAGGAAAGGGAAGCGTAGCTCGAAGTCGTGTGCATCATAAGCCAGATGATCGAGCTCCTCGCCAGGCCAACCAGCCAAGGCGTCATACAACATCAGTCCTGCTTTCATGCGCAGCATCCCAACACGGCTATCGCGATAAATAGGTACACCAAAACGCAGGGGCCAGACTCTATGCGGTGCGTAATCCAAATACATCTGGCGCTCTTTCAGTGCCTTTTTGACCAGTTTGAAGTCGTAACTTTCCAGATAGCGCAATCCACCATGGATCAACTTACTGGAGGCAGATGAGGTGGCATCGGCCCAATCACCTTGTTCCACAATAGCGACCCGCAAGCCTCTTAGTGCCGCATCGTATGCCGTCCATGCGCCATAGATCCCGCCGCCACAGACCAGAAGGTCGTAGCTGCCCTGACTCAATATTTCAATATCACGCTTCATAGTCTCTCAGTTTTAAGGCGTAACCAGGTATGTCGCTAATCAGTATGTCCACCCCTAGCTCTAAAGCCTGACGTATTTCGGCTTCGCTATTACAGGTGTACACAGCAATGAGCTTGTTATGACTACGTAGTAGGGCAACCATCTCAACATCCAGACGCGAGATGTGCAGGCAGTAGCCATACAAGAAGCTGTTTTCTGCTAATACCGTACGCGCGTCCTCTATACCCTGCTCGGGTTCCATGTTGTACACCAAGGGAAAATTGGGCGAGCAACCATGGGCGAAGATGAGGCTGTCCAGATTGAAAGAGGAGATTAAGACTTCCTTTCCAAGATGCACACCAACTTGTGCCAATGTCTGGCTTACTTTCAATTCATGACGAGACAACGGTTCCCAATCCCGATTCTTAATCTCCAATAACAAACGGGTGCGGGCACGATAACGTTCCAAAAAATCCTTGAGGCGCATCACAGTTTCGGACGGTGCATTGGGATTGAAGTGTGCCGCGAAATTCATATCCTGTAATTCCGCATAGTTGAAGTCATCTATATGCCGATCCGGCATACCCAACTTATTAAGGAACCTGTCATGCCATAACACCGCAACCCCATCGCTACTCATCTGAATATCAGTCTCCATGCCATTGATATCCTCTTTCAGAGCTAAATCAAAAGCTGTGCGGGTGTTCTCTGCAGCGAGACGATTAGCGCCCCGATGTGCGTATATATTTGTTTTTCTGACCATGACTCTTCCTTCATTTTTAGGTGGCGAGCGAAGCAATGAATTGTCGCATCGCCTTACAAAGGTCTTCGTAAGCAGGGTTGTACATCAATCGCAACATCACACCCGTCTGTAAATTCTCGGCTGTGATTTCACCTAATACTACCTCACGCGGATGGGTGCGGCAGGCGATGAATTTTTCTAGTTCATAAGGGTAATAGTGGATACAGTTCACGTAGTCACCCTTTAAGCCATAGTAGTCATCGTCCGCGGGAAATATGATGGACAGATGCGAGAAGCCAATGATGCGGTGCTCAGGAAAGACGCTATTCGACCAAGTGATGCGCGCATCGGGGTATTTTATGGCACTGATTTCGGGAGTGGTGCTATAGACCAATAAGTGACTTGCTGGATGCTGCGCTCGACCCATTAAGTCTATTGTTGCTGGAGTATTCACAGTCACATCGTCTTCACTGGCTGCCGCGAACACTGGTATTTTCAGAACCAGCTTGGAAGCTGCGACGCGTTGCGTCAAGGCATACATCTGCGCCGCACCATTCATAGTGAAGGATTCATATTTATAGCGGTCTGTATCTGGCTGTATTGATATCCACTTCGCTTTAGGTACTAACCAACTATAGTGTTTGTGCAGCTTGGCATAAGCAGCACGTGCAGTAATCTTGAGTGCAGGGGAGAAGAGGAACAGGCCGCGTACCCTCGTGTCATGCTGGCTTTGATGGATACTCAGCGTTGCGCCTGTGGACAAGCCGCCTAGGTAGACTTCATCGACTTGTTCCGCCAATTTATCAGTTCCATAAGCCACCGCCTTAGCCCACTCTTGCCAAGTCACTTTTAGCAGATCACCGGGTTGCGTACCGTGTCCAGGCAATAAAATCGCCATCACTAGATAGCCTTGCGAGACAAAAAAGTCCGCCAGATGTCTCATGAAATAAGGAGAGTCGGTCAAACCATGCGTGAGCAAAATGCCACGCTTATAGCGATGTTTGACACCCTCTGCCTGAGTCGGCAAGAGTATGAAGGGCGCATTTCCGTCTACTACTTTGTCGATATTTTGTGTGCCCAAGCGCCGATGAATCTCACGCAGCATATCGCGAGTGGTGGCGATGTAGGCTTCGAAGGATAAACCCTCACCGCGAAACACTGAGTTCAATCCTGTTGGACGATGGCGTTGCGCGAGTTGAGGTGGCGAAATGCTGGTAAGAGCCTGATGCGTCATGGTGTATTTACACTTAAGCGAGCATGTGTGAATTATGACTCAGGCTTGTACTCCAAGTAAGGGAAATCTCTACATTACAAATGAAATCCAATAGCTCCAAGCGTAGTGGTCAATCCAGAGGGTTGAGGGCGTACGAATAGTTGTGACAGTTCGTAAGGTGACATAGCTTAGATTATGAAGAGGTCTGCTGTGTTGGCAATCAAAATTCATGTTGTGTTAGAATCTGGGCATTGTTGTGATCGGGACTTGTCCCGTGAAAACTCTGATTCAATAAGGGCTTGTTGGACGGCGGTTCAATTCCGCCCATCTCCACCATAAGTGCGTTGAAATATTAAGCGTGCTTATGCTGGGGATGACATGGCTTCGACAGTGAGCAGATAGGTTTTGGGGCGACACGTCAGGCGATCGACGTAAATGAAGCAAGCATGTAAATGCAAACGATGAAAACTACGCTATCGCGGCCTAAAAAACCGTAAGCCGGGGCTGTTGAGCCTTGTCATACAACACAACTAGATGGGCCTCGGATGATAATGATTCCGAGGCCCATTGATTTTGTGGTGACTAAATTAACTATTTAATCTAAATAGTTCAGTAATTCCAAAGGCTGATTAATACTGCCGTATGCTTGCCAATTTTCCACCGAGACATCATCACTGACATAACCATAGTTGGCGATGATGCCACGCATCACAACCGCATTTGCGGCCTGTATGTCACGTCTATCATCCCCGAGATATAAGCAATGAGATGGTTCGAGTGCGATGAGCTCACATGCTTTAAGCATGGGATCGGGATGCGGCTTGGCATGGGCGCACGTATCACCACTGATGAGGCAAGTAGCACGCTCTGCATAACCTAATGCCTGCATCAAGGGCGAAGTGAAACGATGTGGCTTATTGGTGACGATGCCCCATAGGATACCGCGCTGCTCCAATGTCCTGATAAGCTCAGCCATGCCATCGAATAAGCGAGTTTTTTCGCAGATGTGGGCCGTGTAATGGTCTAGGAATATATCGCGTAAAGCTTGAAATTCCGGATGCTCGGGCGTGACATTCATGCCGGTCTTGAGTAAACCAGCCGAGCCATGTGAGGCTTGCGGACGCAGTATCTCCAAGGGGAGAGGGGGGAGCGAGCGCGTGGCGCGTACATGGTTGAGCGCAGCAGTTAGATCGGGAGCAGTGTCAGCAAAGGTGCCATCCAGATCAAACAACACCCCTTTAACGGGGGGATAGCTCACAGGCTATCCTTGCGGCACGCGATCATATAGTTCACATCTGTGTCTTTGCCCAAGCTGTAGACCTTGCTAATTGGGTTGTAGCTCATGCCAATCAGGTCAACGACGTTCAGTTTTGCATTGCGACTAGCTTGCGCCAATTCAGATGGCTTGAGGAACTTGGCGTAGTCATGCGTGCCTCGTGGCAACATGTTGAGTACGTATTCCGCACCTATGATGGCAAGCAGATAGGACTTGGGATTGCGGTTGAGTGTGGAGAAGAATACCCATCCACCCGGCTTGACTAAGTCAGCGCAGGCTTGAATGACGCTAGCTGGATTCGGTACGTGCTCCAGCATCTCGAGACAGGTAACCACGTCATACTGTTCAGGTTGCTCAGTCGCCAATGCTTCCACCGCCACCTTGCGATATTCAACCTTCTGATTGCTTTCTAGCAGATGTAGTTTGGCGACCTGCAATGCCTTATCAGCCAAATCTATGCCGGTTACGTCTGCGCCTAATTTTGCCATGCCTTCGGATAGGATACCGCCGCCGCAGCCCACATCGATCACTTTCTTTCCCTTCAGACTCACGTTACGATCAATATAACCGACACGCAATGGATTGATGTCGTGTAAGGGCTTGAATTCGCTATGTGGATCCCACCATTTATGGGCTAATTGCGAGAATTTTTCGATTTCGACCGGATCGACGTTGGACATGGCGTATGTAAGTGGATTAAACGAGGTTGCGACTTTAACAAACCTTGGCGCAAGCGCCAAATAGTCCTATATAAGTAGGGGTAGTTCGGGGTGGTGGGCTGTGGTAAACTCACCCGCTGTTTTTAGCCATAATAATTACACCGGATACCATGGATCAATTCGCTAAAGAAACACTCCCCGTCAGCCTGGAAGAAGAGATGCGCAGGTCCTATCTGGACTATGCGATGAGCGTCATCATCGGCCGTGCTTTGCCAGATGTTCGCGACGGTTTGAAGCCCGTACACAGGCGCGTATTATTTGCGATGCACGAGTTGTCTAACGATTGGAACCGCGCTTACAAGAAGTCTGCGCGTATCGTCGGCGACGTGATCGGTAAATATCACCCACACGGTGACACTGCCGTCTATGACACCATCGTTCGTATGGCTCAGCCATTCTCACTACGTTACACACTAGTCGACGGTCAGGGTAACTTCGGTTCTGTGGATGGTGATAATGCAGCGGCTATGCGTTATACAGAAATCCGCATGTCGCGCATCGCGCACGAATTGCTGGCGGATTTGGATAAAGAGACCGTGGACTTCGGGCCTAACTACGACGGTTCTGAACACGAACCATTAGTTTTTCCGACACGCTTCCCGAATCTATTGGTAAACGGTTCGTCCGGTATCGCCGTGGGCATGGCGACCAACATTCCGCCACACAATCTGAATGAAGTAATCGACGCGTGTCTGGCATTGTTGGCGAATCCGGAGTTGACGGTCGATGAGCTGATTGAATATGTACCTGCACCAGATTTTCCGACTGCAGGTTTCATCTACGGTCTATCGGGTGTGAAAGAGGGTTATCGCACAGGTCGTGGCCGTGTGGTGATGCGTGGTCGTACCCATTTCGAAGATATCGGCAAAGAACGTGAAGCCATCATCATCGATGAGTTGCCCTATCAGGTGAACAAGGCCAACTTGTTGATCAAGGTCGGCGAACTAGTACGTGAGAAGCGTATCGAGGGTATCTCCGAGATTCGTGATGAATCAGACAAATCCGGTATGCGCGCAGTCATCGAGTTGAAGCGCGGCGAGAATGCCGACGTGATTCTCAATAAGTTGTACAAAGACACCCAGTTGCAGGACAGCTTTGGTATCAATATGGTCGCCATCATCGATGGTCAGCCCAAGCTGCTTAATCTCAAACAAGTCATAGATGCCTTCCTGCGCCATCGACGCGAAGTCGTGACGCGCCGTACTATTTTCGAATTGCGCAAGGCGCGCGAGCGAGGCCATGTGCTGGAAGGTTTGGCAGTCGCACTGTCCAATGTGGATGAGATCATCGCCTTGATTAAAGCCGCACCTGCACCTGCGGAAGCCAAGCGCAGCCTGATGTCACGCGGTTGGCGTTCTTCCTTGGTCGAAGACCTGCTCAGCCGTGTCAGCGATGCGTCGCGTCCTGACGGTTTATTGCCGGAATTCGGTTTAAATGGCGAAGGCAATAGCCGTGGTTATCATTTGTCCGATGCACAAGCGCAAGCAATTTTGGAATTGCGTTTGCAACGCTTGACCGGCCTTGAGCAAGACAAAATCGTCGGCGAGTACCGCGAGGTAATGGATAAGATTGCCGACTTGCTCGATATTTTGGCCAAGCCAGCGCGCGTAACTCAGATCATCTCCGATGAATTGTCAGCAGTGAAGAACCAGTTCGGCGACAAGCGTCGCAGTGAAATTATCACGCACACGCATGACATGAGCATGGAAGATCTGATCGCGCCTGAAGATGTGGTGGTGACCCTGTCGCATAGCGGTTACATGAAAGCGCAGCCGCTCGTCGAATATCGCGCACAAAAGCGCGGCGGACGTGGCAAACAAGCGGCGGCAACTAAGGAAGACGATTTCGTCGACAATTTATTTATTGCCAACACGCACAACTACATCCTGTGCTTCTCGAATCTGGGTCGCGTGCATTGGCTCAAAGTCTATGAAGTTCCGCAAGCCAGCCGTACCGCGCGTGGTCGTCCTATCGTGAATCTGCTGCAACTGGAAGCGGGCGAAAAGATCAACGCGATCTTGCCGGTGGTTGAATTCGCAGAAGATAAATTCGTGTTCTTCGCCACCTCGAACGGTACAGTGAAAAAGACTCCGCTGGTGGATTTCTCGCGTCCGATGAAGCGCGGCATCATTGCCATCAATCTGGATGAAGGCGATTTTTTAATCGGCGTGGCACTGACCGATGGCAAGCATGACGTGATGCTGTTCTCAGACGGTGGCAAGGCAGTACGTTTTGATGAGGATGATGTACGTGCCACAGGTCGAGCCTCACGCGGGGTACGTGGTATGAGATTGGCAGAGAACCATCAAGTCATCTCCCTGCTGGTTGCAGAAGATGAACAACAAAGCGTGCTGACCGCGACTGAAAATGGTTACGGCAAACGCAGTCCTATCATCGAGTACACCCGTCACGGACGCGGTACGCAAGGCATGATCGCCATCAAGACCTCTGAGCGTAACGGAAAAGTCGTCGCTGCAACACTGGTGAATGTTGAAGATGAAATCATGTTGATCGGCAGTAGCGGTGTGTTGATACGCACCCGTGTGAATGAGATACGTGAGATGAGCCGCACCGCTCAAGGCGTGACGCTGATGAACGTGGAGAAGGGCGATAAGCTAGTGAGCATCAGTCGCATCGCTGACCCAGAAGAAGAGTCGGAAGAAGAGTCGGAATCTGAAGACTGAGAAGGGACAAGTGGGAAGGGACAAGGGTGAAAAACAGCGTGAGGATGCATTCACGGGTTTTGCCCTTATCTCTTCTCCCTTACCCTTCACCAAATTGATAGAGGAGAGCAAGCATGACCATATATAACTTCAGCGCAGGACCGGCAGTATTGCCTAAAGAAGTATTGTTGCAAGCTCAGGCAGAGATGCTGGATTGGCATGGTAGCGGTATGTCAGTGATGGAAATGTCCCATCGCGGCAAGGAATTCATCAGCATCGCCAACCAAGCTGAGGCCGATTTGCGTGAATTGATGGCAATCCCCGACAACTATAAAGTGTTGTTCCTGCAGGGCGGGGCGCACATGCAGTTTTCCATGATCCCGCTCAATCTTTTGCGCGGCAAACTTTCTGCCGATTACGTTAATACCGGCGAGTGGTCCAAGAAGGCCATCGCTGAAGCCAAAAAATTCAGTCATGTGAATGTGGTTGCAGACAATTCGGATAAGAAGTGCAGCTATGTACCCGACTTCAAAACTTGGAAGTTGGACAAAAAAGCAGCCTATCTGCATTTCACTCCCAACGAAACCATAGGCGGTGTGGAATTCAATTGGGTACCTAATGTGGGTGATGTACCTCTGGTCGCAGACATGTCCTCCAATATCTTGTCGCGTCCGGTCGATGTATGGAAATATGGACTGATCTACGCTGGCGCACAAAAGAATATCGGCCCAGCAGGTTTGACTTTGGTGATCATCCGAGAAGATTTGATCGGTCATGCTGATCCTCGTTTGCCAACCATGATGGATTTCAAAACTCATGCCGACAACGATTCCATGTACAACACACCTCCGACCTTTGGCATCTATATGGCAGGTCTGGTGTTCCAATGGCTGAAGCGCAATGGCGGCATAGGCGTGATGGAACAACGTAATATCGCCAAGGCAGACATGCTTTATGGTGCGATTGATAGCAGCGATGGCTTTTACCATTGCCCAGTCAATATGGCTGACCGCTCGCGTATGAATGTACCATTTACCCTTAAGAGTACCGAACTGGAAGCAGCTTTCCTGAAACAGGCGGATGCACGTGGTTTGTTGCAACTCAAGGGACATCGCTCAGTGGGTGGTATGCGCGCTTCTTTATACAATGCGATGCCTATTGAAGGCGTGCGAGCCTTGGTTGATTTCATGGCTGAATTTGCTCAAGCAAACGCATAACGATGACTCATCTCTATCGTGTCCTTACGCTGAACAAGATTGCATCTGTCGGACTGAAACGTTTGCCATCCGAGCTTTACGTTGCGGCTACTGATATGACGTATCCAGATGCAATCTTGGTGCGCTCGCAAGACATGCATGAGATGGACATACCCGATAGCGTGGTCGCTGTGGCTAGGGCAGGGGCTGGAACCAACAATATCCCAGTCGCAAAACTCAGTGGCCGTGGTATACCCGTATTCAATGCGGCAGGTGCCAATGCCAATGCAGTCAAAGAATTGGTTGTTGCTGGCATGCTGCTTGCGGCACGCAACATTGTACCGGCGCTGAGCTTCACGTCAGGATTACACGGTGATGATGCGGCTTTGCACAAGCAAGTAGAAGATGGCAAGAAACACTACGCTGGCATTGAGCTGCGCGGTCGCACCTTGGGCATCATCGGTTTAGGCGCGATTGGTCGTTTGGTTGCAGACACTGCAATAGGTTTGGGGATGCGCGTCTATGGTTACGATCCTGAGATCACCGTAGAAGCAGCGTGGAGCTTGTCATCACAAGTGAAGAAGGCGCAAAGCATAGAAGAGTTACTCAAGCACAGTGATTTTGTCACCTTACATGTACCGTTGCTCGACGCCACACGTGGCTTAATAAGTGCGGAACGTATTCATGCCATGAAGTCGGGTAGTGTGCTGTTGAATTTTTCACGTGATGCCATCGTCGATGTGGATGCTGTATTGGCGGGTCTGGCAAGCAAACATCTACGTCATTATGTATGCGACTTCCCCGCGCAGAAGTTGCAGGGACAAGCCCATGTGGTGACCTTGCCGCATCTGGGCGCGTCAACGGAAGAGGCCGAGGATAACTGCGCTGTGATGGTGGTAGAGCAACTGCGCGAATATATCGAGCACGGCAACATCAGCAACACGGTGAACTTTCCCAACCTGACAATGCCACGTGAGTCTAGATTTCGGCTAGCCATCGCCAATGCCAATGTGCCTAATATGCTAGGCCAGATTTCGACTGCGTTGGCGCAGGCTGGCGTCAATATCAGCAATATGATGAATAAATCGCGCGGCGAAATGGCGTACACCTTGGTGGACACCGACACTGCGATACCCGCAAACCTAATCGCGCAACTCACCGCCATACCTGGCGTGTTGATGGTGCGTGATCTGCCATTGCTAGAGGCTGCATGAGTGATAAGTTAATACAATGCCGCGATCAGATTGATCGCATCGATAACGAGATGGTGGTCATGCTCAATCAGCGTGCTGCACTTGCGCAACAGATTGGTCACCTCAAGGATAACGGCGTAGTCCTACGTCCTGAACGTGAGGCACAGGTACTCAAACGCCTTCAATCTAGCAACACCGGTCCTTTGAGCGACGATGCCATAGCGGCCTTGTTTACTGAAGTCATGTCGCAATGTCGTGCACTTGAGTCCCCTTTGGCCGTCGCATATTTAGGACCGGAGGGTACTTTTACCGAAGCGGCGACATTGAAGCGTTTTGGTAGTGCGGTGCAAGGTAAAGCCTGTCTGAATATCGACGAAGTTTTTCGCGCAGTCGAATCAGGCTCTGTGAACTACGGTGTTGTGCCAGTTGAAAACTCTACCGAAGGTGCGGTCGGTAGGACTTTAGACCTGCTGATGCAAAGCAATCTACAGATTTGCGGTGAAGTTAAGCTACCTATACACCAATGCCTGTTGGCACAGCAGTGTGAGACCGCTTCAATCAAGACTGTCTATTCACACCCACAATCGTTGGGTCAGTGCCAAGGTTGGTTGAATGCGCATCTGCCTCATGCTGCACGTATACCCGCGTCCAGTAATGCCGAGGCGGCACGTTTAGCCGCTGAGAATCCTAATAGTGCAGCTATCGCCGGCAGTCAGGCGGCTGCACATTTTGGTCTGACGGTATGTGTGGAGAACATCGAGGACGACGCTAGAAACACCACGCGCTTCTTGGTATTGGGCAAGCAGGAAGTCGCGACATCGGGTACAGATAAGACATCTTTAGTAATCTCCGCCCCCAATCGACCTGGTGCGGTACATGAATTATTAGCGCCTTTGGCCAAGCATGGTGTATCCATGACCAAGTTGGAATCTCGTCCGGCACGCTCAGGACTTTGGGAATATGTGTTCTATATGGACATCGAGGGGCACCAACATGATGTCAAAGTCGCCGCAGCATTGGCCGAACTCAAGCATGTCGCAGCCTTCGTTAAGGTGTTGGGATCTTACCCAGTAGCACTTTGATGAGTCGATTACGAAGCCTCATTAGCCTGTTTGTTTTACTGTCGCTTGGCGCATGCGCGGACCCATATCGCAACTTGTACGAAGGTGCGCAACACCGTGAAGGACGGGTAGACCAACCCATACCAGCACGTCCATCAGACAAACAAGTGCCTTATGATGAGTACAAGCATGAGCGCGAAAAATTGCAGAAAAATGAAGGCTGATTTAATTATAAACAGATAGATACGCGATACTCTTAAACTGATTTCAATATGAATTACTCCGAACTAGCTCCAGCTTATATACGCGCTATCGCACCTTACCAACCGGGAAAACCAATCTCCGAACTGGAACGCGAACTGGGCATCACCGACATCGTGAAGTTGGCCTCTAACGAAAATCCTCTGGGTGCAAGCATCAAAGCTATCGCGGCGGCACGTGCGGCTTTGGATGAAATTGGCCTGTATCCGGATGGCAATGGTTATGCGTTGAAGGATGCCTTAGTCCAGCGCTATGGCGTGGCGATAGACCAAGTCGTATTGGGCAACGGCTCAAATGATTTACTAGAATTAGCTGCACGTGCTTTCCTGACCGTGGGCGACAAAGCGGTTTACTCTGACCATGCCTTCGCCGTCTATGCACTGGCGACTCAGGCGGTTGGGGCGACCGGCATCAGCGTCAAGGCGCAAGAATTTGGCCATGATTTGGATGCGATGCGCACAGCAGCAATCGCAAAGAGCGCCAAGATCATCTTCATCGCCAACCCCAACAACCCAACTGGCACCTTCTTAACTGGCAGTGCGCTACATGATTTTTTGAGCAAGTTACCCTCCAATATCCTTGTGGTCTTAGATGAGGCGTACAACGAATATCTGCCAGAAGACAAGCGCTATGACAGCGTCGCTTGGTTGAGGGAATTCCCCAATCTCATTATTTCCCGTACCTTTTCCAAAGCATACGGACTGGCATCGCTGCGTGTCGGTTATGCCTTGGGTAACGCCAGCGTTATCGATATGCTCAACCGTGTACGCCAGCCATTCAACGTCAACAGCATGGCGCAAGCTGCTGCCGTCGCCGCTTTGCAAGACAGGGAATTCGTCCAGCAGACCTTTGAGACTAACCTGCACGGGATGGAGCAACTCACGCAGGGCTTGAAATTGCTAGGGTTGAGTTTCATCCCCTCGTTTGGCAATTTTGTCAGCTTCCATGTGGTCAACGCGGCACGTATTTACCGATGCTTACTAGAAGAAGGCGTCATCGTCCGCCCCATAGGCAATTATGCGATGCCTGACTACTTAAGAGTCAGCATAGGGTTACAGACTCAGAACGAAAAGTTTTTGAATGCATTGAAGAAAATATTAGGAGAGCAGCAATGATTATCATCATGGGTAGAGAAGTTACCGACGCACAAATCGGTACTGTCGTTAAGAAACTGGAAACAGCTGGCCTGAAAGCCAACATCTCACGCGGTATTGAACGTACCGTCATCGGCGCGATCGGTGACGAACGTGTCCTGAACGAAGAGATGTTCACACCTTTGCCTGGCGTTGAATCCGCGATGCACGTCACTAAGCAATACAAGATTGTTTCGCGCGAGTCTCACAAGCAAAATACGATTGTCGACATCGGTGGTATCCAATTAGGCGGTAATCAGATTCAAGTCATCGCTGGTCCTTGCTCAGTCGAGACACAGCCCCAGATGGATTTGTCTGCGCAATATGTACACGAAGCGGGCTGCCGTTTGATGCGCGGTGGCGCGTTTAAGCCCCGTACCAGCCCATACGCTTTCCAAGGTAAAGGCGAA
>JBBQKX010000011.1:0-39409 GCA_038327315.1 Burkholderiales bacterium
ATCCCGAACAGGACAGTGAAACGACTCCGCGCCAATGATAGTGTGGTTCTTCCATGCGAAAGTAGGTCATCGTCAGACTCCTTACAAAGTAAAAAGCCCCGACAGAAATGTCGGGGCTTTTTACTTTTATACGCGCGTAAAGCGGTATGCATAATTAAGGCAGCCTGTGTCATTGATGCGTATGCTCTAATCGGCTATAATGAGAGCTACTAACAGCGGGATGAACAGATGTTCGTCCCGCTTCTTTATGTCTATCTAGGGAGTATCCGGTGTCGCTAACTAACCCTGCCATTCTTGTACTTGCCGATGGGACGGTATTTCGCGGTATTGCTATTGGTGCTTTGGGTAGCAGTGTCGGCGAGGTGGTTTTCAATACCTCAATGACTGGCTATCAAGAGATTTTGACTGACCCATCTTATTGCAAGCAAATCGTCACTTTGACTTACCCGCACATCGGTAATGTGGGATGCAATGAAGAAGATGTGGAGTCAAGCCAAGTATTTGCCAGCGGTCTTATTATTCGCGATCTGTCCATGACGGTGAGCAACTTTCGTAGTACGCAGTCTTTGTCTGACTATCTTAAAGCTAATAATGTAGTCGCAATTGCGGGTATAGATACGCGTAAATTGACGCGTATCTTACGCAGCAAAGGCGCGCAAAATGGCTGTATCGCCACCGGTGATGATGTCGAAGCCGCGTTGGTTGCAGCGCGCGGATTTGCGGGGTTGGCTGGCATGGATCTAGCGCAAGTAGTAAGTTGTGAGAAGTCGTATCCTTGGAAGCAACAGCAGTGGGAGCTCGGTGTCGGTTACAGCGATGTGGTGGATCATACATATCATGTTGTTGCTTATGACTTTGGTGTTAAGCGCAACATTTTGCGTATGCTGGCGGAGCGTGGCTGTCGTATTACCGTTGTTCCAGCTAAAACACCCGCCGCAGATGTTTTGGCACTGAAGCCGGATGGTATTTTTCTGTCTAACGGTCCAGGAGATCCAGAGCCATGCGATTACGCAATCGCCGCTACGAAGAGATTTTTGGATGTGGGGGTGCCGTTGTTTGGTATCTGTCTTGGACATCAAATATTAGGACTGGCGAGTGGTGCAAAAACCATCAAGATGAAATTTGGTCATCGCGGAGCGAACCATCCAGTCCAAGACATTCAGACTAAGAGGGTGATGATCACTAGCCAGAATCATGGTTTTGCGGTTGATGCTGCTTCTTTGCCTAAGAATGCGCGCGTAACTCATACATCGCTGTTCGATGGGACGCTTCAAGGTTTTGAGCTAACTGATAAGCCTGCTTTCTGCTTTCAAGGGCATCCTGAAGCCAGTCCCGGCCCTCATGATGTAGATGGATTGTTCGATAAATTTATTGAAATGATGGAGAAAAATCGTTAGTCGCTGGGTGTTGGTAATCGGTAAGGCTGCGAGTGATTGCGCCAACAAGAAGCTATCCTCTAGCGAGTAATGGATAAGAAAAATGCCAAAACGAATTGACCTAAAAAGTATCTTGATCATCGGCGCGGGCCCTATTGTTATCGGGCAAGCCTGTGAGTTCGATTATTCGGGCGCACAAGCCTGCAAAGCATTGCGTGAAGAGGGCTACCGCGTCATCTTGGTAAACTCAAACCCAGCTACGATCATGACGGATCCCAATATGGCTGATGCGACCTACATTGAGCCTATCACTTGGCAAATGGTCGAAAAGATTATTGCTAAGGAGCGCCCAGATGCAATCCTGCCTACCATGGGTGGGCAAACTGCATTGAATTGTGCGTTGGATCTTGCCAAACACGGTGTGCTCGAAAAATATAATGTAGAGATGATAGGTGCTTCGCGTGATGCCATCGATATGGCTGAGGATCGTGAGAAATTCAAACAAGCGATGACGCGTATTGGTCTTGCCTCAGCGCGTTCTTCGATTGCGCATAGTATGGAAGAGGCGCTGCAAGTTCAGTTGGCCATGGGATTCCCAACCATCATACGCCCATCATTCACTATGGGTGGTAGTGGTGGTGGTATTGCGTATAACCGTGAAGAGTTCGTGGAGATATGCGAGCGCGGTCTGGAAGCATCACCTACTAAAGAGTTGCTGATTGAAGAGTCGCTGCTGGGCTGGAAAGAGTACGAGATGGAAGTCGTGCGTGATCGCAACGACAACTGCATCATCATCTGCTCTATCGAAAATCTGGACCCTATGGGCGTACATACCGGTGACTCTATAACAGTTGCACCAGCACAAACATTGACTGATAAGGAATATCAGATTCTGCGTGATGCATCTTTGGCTGTATTGCGCGAGATCGGTGTTGAGACTGGTGGCTCTAACGTCCAGTTCTCTATCAATCCTGATGACGGTCGTATGGTCGTTATTGAGATGAACCCGCGCGTATCGCGCTCATCAGCGCTGGCATCTAAAGCAACGGGTTTCCCAATCGCAAAGGTCGCAGCTAAGTTGGCTGTCGGTTACACGCTAGATGAATTGAAGAACGATATCACTGGTGGCGCTACACCTGCATCGTTCGAGCCTACTATTGATTACGTGGTTACCAAGATTCCACGCTTCGCATTTGAAAAATTCCCTCAAGCCAATGATCGCTTGACCACCCAGATGAAGTCTGTGGGGGAGGTAATGGCTATAGGACGCACCTTCCAAGAGTCTTTTCAAAAAGCTTTGCGCGGACTGGAAGTGGGCGTGAATGGTCTGGATGTGAAATACACAGATCGTGAGGCGATCTGCGCTGAAATGGGAAATCCTGGACCGGATCGTATCTGGGCTGTGGGTGATGCCTTCCGCATCGGTATGAGTGTCGAAGAGGTGTTCAATGTCAGCAAGATTGACCGTTGGTTCCTGGTGCAGATTGAAGACCTGATCAAGCAAGAGCAGGCTTTGTTGGGGCGTACTTTGGCTAGTATCACAGCTGAAGAATTACGTTTGTTGAAACGTAGTGGATTCGCTGATGCGCGACTTGCTACTTTGCTGGAAACAGATGATGCGGCGGTACGTGCTTACCGCCATGCCCTTAAAGTTCGTCCGGTGTATAAGCGTGTCGACACTTGTGCAGCTGAATTCTCAACTGATACCGCATACATGTACTCAACATATGAGGAGGAGTGTGAGTCGCAGCCGACCAATAACAAAAAAATCATGGTGTTGGGCGGTGGCCCTAATCGTATCGGACAGGGTATCGAGTTCGATTACTGTTGCGTTCATGCTGCGCTTGCAATGCGTGAAGATGGTTACGAAACCATTATGGTCAACTGTAATCCAGAGACTGTATCGACTGACTACGATACTTCAGATCGATTGTATTTCGAGCCTTTGACGCTGGAAGATGTGTTGGAAGTTATCGCGGTTGAAAAACCTATTGGTGTAATTGTGCAATACGGTGGACAGACGCCTTTAAAGCTAGCTCATGGCTTGGCGAAGAATGGTGTGCCCATCATAGGCACAACGCCAGACATGATAGATATGGCTGAAGATAGAGCGCGCTTCCAAGCAATGCTGCGTGATCTGGGTCTCAAGCAACCTCCTAATCGAACTGCTCGCACAGTTAAGGGCGCCCTCGAGGTTGTTGATGAAATAGGATACCCATTGGTTATGCGTCCCTCCAATGTTTTGGGAGGGCGTGCAATGGAGATTATTCATGAGCAGGCTGATCTCAAACGGTATATGAGCAATGCCGAGCAAATGGCAAAGACATATCCAGAATACATGCCCATCTTGTTGGATCGCTTCTTGAATGATGCTATCGAGGTGGATGTGGATGCGGTATCCGATGGTAAGCAAGTTATCATCGGTGGCATCATGGAGCACATCGAAGAAGCTGGTGTCCATTCGGGTGATTCTGCATGCTCCTTGCCGCCATTCTCCTTATCTCAAGATATGCAAAATGAGTTGCGTCGACAGACTGTCGCGATGGCGAAATCACTTAATGTGGTAGGTCTGATGAATGTGCAGTTTGCGATACAAGGCGATACTGTCTATGTGTTGGAGGTGAATCCACGTGCGTCACGTACAGTCCCCTTCGTTTCAAAGGCGACAGGCGTGTCATTGGCTAAAATTGCAGCACGTTGTATGGCAGGCCAATCTCTGGCTGAGCAAGGCGTAACTAAGGAAGTGATTCCGCCGTTCTATTCTGTCAAAGAAGCAGTATTTCCCTTCATTAAATTCCCAGGTGTCGATGTGATCCTGGGCCCAGAGATGAAATCTACAGGTGAAGTTATGGGGGTGGGCGATACCTTCGCTGAGGCCTTTGTAAAATCGCAGCTTGCGGCGAGTGTCAAGATGCCCAAGAGCGGTAAGGTGTTTGTCAGCGTGCGGGATGCCGACAAAGTTGGTGCGGTAGAAGTGGCACGATCCTTGTCACAACTAGGTTTCACTATCATTGCCACACGCGGAACAGCTACCGCTATCGCAGAGGCTAATGTCGCAGTGCAGATCGTGAACAAAGTTGGCGAAGGTCGCCCGCACATCGTAGATATGATCAAGAACAATGAAGTTAATTTGATCGTCAACACAGTAGAGAGTAAGCCATCGGTGATGCGTGACTCATATTCGATTCGTCATGCAGCATTGCAGGGCCGAGTCACCTATTACACTACTCTGGCGGGTGCACGTGCCGCCTGTGTGGGTATGCAACATCTTGCTGATCTTCAAGTCTATGACTTGCAGAGTCAGCATCAACGCTTGAAGTAAATTTTATAAGTGGTATGAATAATGAGTAAAGTCCCATTAACACAGATAGGCGCAGAAAAAATGCGTCAAGAGCTACATAACCTCAAGACGGTACAACGTCCTTCAGTGATTAACGCAATCTCTGAAGCGCGTGCTCAAGGTGATCTATCCGAGAATGCCGAATACGATGCAGCTAAAGAGCGTCAAGCTTTTGTTGAAGGTCGTATCCAAGAATTGGAAAGTAAATTGGGTAGTGCTCAAATTATAGATCCGAGAACTATCAACGCAGACGGACGTTGTGTTTTTGCATCGACCGTTATTCTTGAAGACGTGAAGAATGGTGATGTAGTGACTTATCAGATCGTGGGCGAAGATGAGGCGAACATACGTGAACGCAAGGTTTCAATCAGTTCACCGATCGCGCGAGCCTTGATTGGTAAATACCAAGGCGATATCGCTGAGGTGCAGGCGCCTGGTGGTGTGCGTGAGTACGAAGTGGTTCAGGTGCAGTATATCTAGAACTTTGGTTCGCTGACGTTAGTTGGTTTTCTATCACTAGCGTCTGGCGAGCGGCACTTAGAATTAGCTTTTACTTCCAAGCTGTTTTTTGGTGAGGGGCTTTTTTCCTTTGTGGCGTGGCATTTTCTTGATGGGAATGAGATTGGCCTCTGGGTTGGGTTTGTAGACTACTAACATCTTGCCAATATGTTGCACAGGTGCTGCATCAAGTTGCGTGCATATCGCATCATAAATAGTGACACGAGCTTCACGATCATCACCCATGACACGTATTTTGATCAGTTCATGGTGTAATAAGTTTACGGCGATTTCTTTCAATACTGACTCTGTCAGTCCTGCATTACCGATCATCACAGTTGGATTTAGGGCGTGCGCGCGACTTTTCAAGGCTAGGCGTTCAGATACGGTGAGCGTGAGCATAATGACTTTCAAAAATTAAGGAACGGATTCTAAACGATGAAGCCTTCTAAAACCAGCAAACAATGGATGCGCGAGCATGTCAATGATCCTTATGTGCAGATGGCCCAAAAAGATGGCTATCGCTCTCGTGCCGCTTATAAGTTATTGGAGATCAACGAAAAAGACAACTTGTTCAAACCTGGCATGGTGGTCGTGGACCTGGGCGCGACGCCGGGCGGTTGGTCGCAGATCGCGGCACGCGAGGTTGGTCGTAATGGTAAAGTCATCGGGCTGGATCTTCTCCCCTTGGATCCTATTCCTGGTGTGGACTTCATCCTAGGCGACTTTAGGGAGGATGCTGTGTTGAATCAGTTGCAGGAATTGCTGGCAGGCAGGCCAGTAGGGCTTGTAATTTCAGATATGGCCCCCAATATGAGTGGTGTGCTAAATGCTGATTTGGCTCGCTCCCTTTATCTTGCGGAACTGGCGATGGAATTTGCCATCCAACATTTGGAACAAGGAGGTTACTTCTTGGTCAAAGTATTCCAGGGTGCAGGTTTTGAGGAGTATTTAAAGTTGATGCGCAGCAGTTTTAGCAAGGTTGTAACTAGAAAGCCCAAGGCTTCGCGTGATCGTAGTAGTGAGTTATACCTGCTTGGTAAAGTTTAGTCGTTCTCTTGAGTAATCAAGTAAACCATAGTCTAATGCTAGTCCCTTGTTGTATAGCCAAGGCTGATTGAGGAAGAATCGTGAATAATTTTAAAAGTGTCGCAATTTGGTTGGTCGTAGCTTTGGTGCTGATGACCGTATTTAATCAGTTTAACAGCCACCAGCAGCAATCTGCTCAGGCACAGCTCGACTATTCACAATTTTTGGATGAAGTGAAGTTGGGTCATATCTCCAAAGTGACCATAGAAGGGCGCACGTTGAAGGCGACGACCATCGATGGTAAGCGCATCACCAGTTATGCTCCTAGCGACCTCTGGATGGTCTCGGACCTGCTTAAGAATGGCGTGAAAATTGAAGCCAAGCCTGAAGAAGAGCAGTCCTTTCTAATGAGTATTTTCGTTTCTTGGTTCCCTATGCTTTTGCTGATAGGTGTGTGGGTGTTTTTCATGCGTCAGATGCAGGGTGGTGGAAAAGGCGGTGCATTCTCATTCGGTAAGAGTAAAGCGAAGCTGATGGATGAGACTAAGGAACATGTAACTTTTGCTGATGTTGCGGGTTGCGATGAAGCCAAAGAAGAAGTTTCAGAACTGGTTGACTTCCTGAGAGATCCTTCCAAGTTCCAAGCCCTTGGTGGCCGCATCCCTCGTGGCGTTTTATTGGTAGGTAATCCGGGTACAGGTAAGACATTGTTAGCCAAAGCAATCGCTGGTGAAGCAAAGGTGCCATTCTTCTCAATCTCCGGTTCTGATTTTGTAGAGATGTTCGTGGGTGTGGGCGCGTCACGTGTACGTGATATGTTCGAGCAAGCCAAGAAGCAAGCTCCTTGCATCATCTTTATTGATGAGATTGATGCAGTAGGTCGTCATCGCGGCGCAGGCATGGGCGGCGGTAACGATGAGCGTGAACAGACACTGAACCAACTGTTGGTGGAGATGGATGGTTTCGAAGGCGCCTCTGGTGTAATTGTTATCGCGGCTACCAACCGTCCAGATGTATTAGATGCAGCGCTGCTACGCCCAGGTCGTTTCGATCGCCAAGTGGTAGTCAGCTTGCCGGATATCCGTGGTCGTGAGCAGATATTGCTGGTGCATATGCGCAAGATTCCTATGGGCAACGATGTGAAAGCTGAAATATTAGCTAGGGGGACGCCGGGCTTCTCGGGTGCTGATCTCGCTAATTTGGTCAACGAGGCGGCATTGTTCGCTGCTCGCAGTAATAAGCGTTTCGTCGAAATGGATGACTTCGAACGTGCCAAAGATAAAATCATGATGGGGACCGA
This sequence comes from Burkholderiales bacterium, assembly GCA_038327315.1. Lineage (GTDB taxonomy): Bacteria > Pseudomonadota > Gammaproteobacteria > Burkholderiales > Gallionellaceae > Gallionella. The sequence continues at coordinate 7,544 of JBBQKX010000011.1, forward strand.
GCGTCGTTCCATGGTCATGCCTGAGGAAGAGCGTCGCAATACTGCATATCACGAATCCGGTCATGCCGTAGTTGCTAAGCTATTGCCTAAAACTGATCCCGTACATAAAGTGACTATCATTCCACGTGGTCGCGCTTTGGGACTGACTATGCAGCTGCCTTCAGAAGATCGCTATAGTATGGACAAGAATCGCATACTTGATACCATCGCAGTCCTGTTCGGCGGACGTATCGCCGAAGAGTTGTTCATGAACCAGATGACTACGGGGGCTTCTAATGACTTCGAACGCGCTACATCGATGGCACGCCGTATGGTCACTCAATGGGGGATGTCTGATAGTTTAGGAACTATGGTCTATGCCGAAGAGGAGGGTGATGCTTATTCTGGTCGTCTAATCAACTCACGCAATATTTCAGAAGCGACGCTGCAACAAGTGGATGCCGAGATACGCGCTATCATCGATCAGCAGTACAACTTGGCTCGCAATCTTATCGAGACTAATCGCGACAAGATCGAAGCCATGACAGCAGCTTTGCTGGAGTGGGAAACCATAGATGCCGATCAGATTAATGACATTATGGCAGGTGAGCCTCCACGCCCACCTAAGCCAAGTCAGGCGGCTGTTGTTCCGCCTAAGGATGTACCTCCGACGGCGCCTGTGGCAACTACAACGACTCAAGAAACATAAATATGGAAGCGTTCAGGTTGAAGAGGAAAGGCTCACAGCCCGCCCCCTCAACCTGAACGTTTCTAATTCCCCATGCTTTATTGCGGCTCATACCAGCTCAGTTTGTCCAAGCCTTTGGTGATGGGCATTGTCAATGTCACGCCAGATTCCTTCTCTGATGGTGGCTTGCACGCGTCACTTGATGCGGCAATTGCACATGCGCAGCAACTCGTATGCGAAGGTGCGGACCTTATAGATATAGGCGGGGAATCGACGCGTCCGGGTGCGCAAGCGATATCTTTGCAGCAAGAATTAGATCGAGTCATACCGGTCATCGAAGGATTGCGCAGTATCGGTGTCCCGATCTCTATCGATACTTTCAAACCGGAAGTCATGCTTGCAGCGATTTCAGCCGGCTGTAGCATGGTCAATGACGTGAATGCGTTACAAGATGAAGCAGCGATGGGTGTCATTGCTGATAGTGATGTCGCAATATGTTTGATGCATAAGCAAGGTGATCCACTCACGATGCAAGCCAAGCCAAGGTACGTCAATGTGATGTCAGAAGTGACGGCATTCCTAGAGGCACGTATAGTTGCCGCCGAAGCAGCCGGCATAGTCTATGAGCGCATGTTGGTAGATCCCGGATTTGGCTTTGGCAAGAGCGTCACCCACAATTTTTCCATGTTGGCCAATCTGTCATCCTTTGCGGAATTAGGCATACCGGTCTTGGCCGGGATATCGCGCAAATCAATGCTGGGGGCGGTCACTGGACGCGAAGTCGATCAGCGTTTGTCAGCGAGTGTGGCGGCCGCATTGATCGCTGTGCAACGCGGAGCAGCAATCGTACGAGTGCATGACGTACAAGCAACTGTGGATGCTCTGAAAGTATGGAATGCGGTCAATGGCATAGAACAATAAGCGAAATTGGAACGGAGTTTGGTATGAGCAGGAAGTATTTTGGTACGGATGGTGTGCGCGGTCGTGTGGGTGTATATCCCATTACGCCCCAGTTTGTGATGCACTTGGGTTACGCAGCCGGTAAGGTTTTGGCCAGTGCTGAACACTCAAGTGGTGAGCGTCCTGGCGTGCTGATAGGCAAGGACACGCGGATATCAGGCTATATGTTGGAATCTGCACTCGAGGCAGGACTCATCGCTGCCGGCATCGATGTCTATCTAGCAGGCCCTATCCCCACCCCGGCTGTGGCCTATCTAACACGCGCTTTGCGTTTGCATGCTGGTGTGGTGATCTCCGCCTCGCATAATCCATATGAAGACAATGGTATAAAATTTTTCTCAGCCAGCGGCAAAAAGTTGCCTGACGAAGTCGAGATGGCGATTGAGGCAGAGTTGGATCAGCCCATGCAAAGCAATGAGTCAGCGGGTTTGGGTAAAGCAAAGCGATTAGATGATGCCGTTGGTCGCTACATAGAGTTTTGCAAGAGTACATTCCCTTCGGAGATGAATCTTCGCGGATTAAAAATTGTGGTCGATAGCGCACATGGTGCCGCTTATCACATTGCGCGCAATGTATTTCATGAATTGGGTGCTGATGTGATTGCAATCGGTGCACAACCAGATGGCAAGAACATAAACGATGGGTATGGCGCTACTAAACCGCAAAATCTTCAAAAGGCCGTGGTCGAACATCAAGCTGACATCGGTATCGCGCTAGATGGGGATGCAGATCGCCTCATTATGGTGGATGCTGAAGGTAAGTTGTACGACGGTGACCAGTTGCTCTACATCATCGCTAAACATCGCCAACAGAACGGCAAGATGCACGGTGGCGTGGTGGGCACTTTGATGACCAATCTCGCTTTTGAACACGCGATGCAAAAGCTGGAAATACCTTTCAAACGTGCCAAAGTGGGTGACCGCTATGTCATGGAAGTTTTGCAAAAAGAGGGTTGGCAGTTAGGTGGGGAAAATTCCGGCCATATCTTGTGTCTGGATAAGCACAGCACAGGAGATGGTATTGTCTCGGCACTACAAGTGCTCAACGCTTTGCGCAGTAGCAATCAGTCACTTGCACAAGCATCACAAGCACTGGTGATGTATCCGCAAGTACTCATCAATATCCGCGTCGAAAAAGCCGCTACATTGTTGACAAGCGAACAGATTAAAATGGCTGTGGCTGAAGCAGAGCGAGTCTTGAATGGGCGCGGCAGGGTGTTGTTGCGTCCTTCTGGCACTGAGCCATTACTGCGGGTGATGGTTGAAGGTGAGGACGGTGTGTTGGTGCAAAAATCCGCACAAGATATCGCAGAAGTCGTTCGTAAAGTCGCAGCGATTTAATTCAACAAGGCTAGTGGTCGCCAGTGCGCGACCGCCCACGCCAATATCTCATTTACCGAGTGTGTTCTCAATTCAACTGGGGGTTGCTGTCTCAAGAATACCAGGGCTTCGCATAAAGTAGCTGAGACATTGTTCTTGCTAATAGCGGTGGCCAGTGTCTGCTTACTGAGCTTCTCGCCTTGGCTATTGGTGACGACCGGTAGATGCATATAGCTAGGGGTGGTTAATCCCGATAGTCTTTGCAGATGTATCTGACGGGGTGTGGAGAGTAATAGGTCCGCACCACGCACGATGTGGTTGATGTGTTGATATGCATCATCCACGACGACTGCCAACTGATAAGCGAAATATCCATCCGCTCGCTTAACGACGAAATCACCGACCTCGTGTTCTAGGTCATGACTGATATAACCTTGGATTGCATCTGTAAAACTAATCGCATCTTGATGTGTGCGAACTCGCCAAGCCCTAGCATCACGGCCTGCTGGTATGCCGTCGCGGCATGTGCCGGGATAGACTAGCCCATCAATGCCAAGCAACGCTGAATCAGCGATCTCTTTGCGTGTGCAACTGCAGGGATACACCGCGCGGTTTAACTGCAAAACATGCCAAGCCTCTTCATAGGCCGAGGTGCGCTGACTTTGATAGATTACCGACTCATCGCTATGCAAGCCATAGATATCCAGTGTGCTCAGGATGTCATTTGCAGCCACTACTGAGCATCGCGGGGTATCTAGGTCTTCCATGCGGACTAGCCAAACACCGTTATTAGCCTTGGCATCCAAGTAGCTGCCTAAGGCGGTTACGAGCGATCCAAAGTGTAAGGGGCCAGTTGGAGAGGGGGCAAAGCGCCCCCTATAAAGCTGATCAGGCGGGGATAGGTTCTTCTTCAAATGAAAGCTCAACCTTACCGTCCTTGATATCAACTGTGACTTTACCGCCGTTCGCCAACTTACCGAACAGCAGTTCATCCGCCAACGCAGAGCGTATGGTGTCTTGTATCAAGCGCGACATCGGGCGTGCACCCATCTTGGGATCAAAGCCATGCTTACCCAGATAATCCTTAAGTGCATCCGTAAAGACCGCGTCTACCTTTTTGTCATGTAATTGTTCTTCTAGTTGCATCAGGAATTTGTCGACCACTCTCAGAATGACTTCGTGATCCAACGGTGCGAAGGAAATCACCGCATCTAGTCGATTACGGAATTCGGGTGTGAAAGTGCGTTTGATGTCAGCCATTTCATCGCCGCTGGTACTGTTTTGTGTGAAGCCCATATTACTTTTGTTCAAGGCTTCCGCGCCTGCGTTGGTGGTCATGATAATGACTACATTGCGGAAGTCAGCCTTGCGACCGTTATTGTCGGTCAGCGTGCCGTGATCCATCACCTGCAACAGGATGTTGAAGATGTCGGGATGTGCCTTTTCGATTTCATCCAACAACAAAACCGAGTGTGGTTGTTTGCTGATTGCTTCGGTGAGCAGGCCACCCTGGTCAAATCCCACATAGCCTGGTGGCGCGCCAATTAAGCGTGACACAGCATGACGCTCCATGTATTCGGACATATCGAAGCGATGCAGCGGCATGCCCATGCTATATGCAAGTTGACGTGCAACCTCAGTTTTACCCACACCCGTAGGGCCGGAGAATAAGAAGCTACCGATGGGCTTTTGCGGGTTGCCCAAACCACTGCGCGACATTTTGATTGCAGTCGCCAAGGCATCTATAGCCTTGTTCTGGCCGAACACTACAGCCTTCAGATCGCGGTCCAGGGTTTTGAGTGTATTGCGATCATCACTGGAGACAGTTCGAGGTGGGATACGTGCAATCTTGGAGATAATCTCCTCAATCTCGTGCTTGCCTATTAGCTTCTTCTGCTTGGACTTAGGTAATATACGTTGCGCGGCACCTGCTTCATCCAGTACGTCTATCGCCTTGTCAGGTAGATGTCTGTCGGTGATATAGCGCGCGGAGAGTTCGGCCGCACTGGTAATTGCTGCGGCACTGTACTTCACACTGTGATGTTCTTCGAAACGTGACTTGAGCCCTTTCAGAATAGCGATAGTCTGTTCCACACTAGGCTCAGGTACATCTACTTTTTGGAAGCGACGTGACAGTGCATGATCCTTTTCGAAGATGCCTCTGTATTCTTGGTAAGTAGTTGCACCTATACATTTCAGCGTGCCGTTGGATAAGGCAGGTTTGAGTAGATTGGATGCATCCATCGTCCCACCTGAAGCCGCACCCGCACCTATCATAGTATGTATCTCATCTATGAATAGGATTGCGCCCGGCATGTCATTGAGTTCTTTCAGCACGGCTTTCAGGCGCTGTTCGAAATCGCCTCGATACTTGGTGCCGGCCAGCAATGAACCCATATCTAGGGAGTACACACGTGCATCTTTTAAGATATCAGGTACTTCGTCCTCTACGATACGACGTGCTAAACCTTCAGCGATAGCAGTCTTGCCTACACCAGCCTCACCTACAAGTAGAGGATTATTCTTGCGACGACGGCACAATGTCTGGATGACACGCTCAAGCTCCAGATCGCGGCCTATCAGCGGATCTATCTTGCCAGCCAGGGCATGTGCATTCAGGTCCAGAGTGTAATTCTTCAGCGCGCTATCATCTGAACTTGGTACTGGGGTCTCGGTAGGGGTAGTTGTTGCGGGTTGCTCGTCTGCGTTGCTGCCATTTACCAAAAGATTGATAACATCCAAACGATTTACGCCACGCTCAGTCAGGAAGTGCACGGCATGAGAATCTTTCTCGCCAAATATCGCAGCAAGGATATTTGCACCAGAAACTTCTTTTTTGTTGGCTGATTGTACGTGTAGTATGGCGCGCTGTATCACGCGCTGAAAGCCTACTGTGGGTTGTGTGTCGGCTTCGCCGTTGCCAGGAACGACTGGCGTATGACTGTAGATGAACTCATTGACTACGGTGCGTAGTTCCTCGAGGTCCACTTTGCAGGCACGTAAAATATGTGCAGCAGATGCGTTATCAAGCATCGCTAACAGCAAATGTTCGACCGTGATGAACTCATGGCGTTTTTGTCTGGCAGAGACAAAGGCCATGTGCAAACTGACTTCTAATTCTTGGGCGATCATTTCAATTTTCCTCCATGCCGCATCGTAGCGGATGCTCATGCTGTTTAGCAAACTCCATGACTTGAGTAATCTTTGTATCAGCTACATCTCTAGTATAGACCCCGCATGTCGCAGAGCCTTCGTTATGTACTTTGAACATCACTTCCTGCGCTCGTTCAAGATTCATCGCAAAGAATTTTTGTAACACCTCAATGACGAACTCCATAGTAGTGTAATCGTCATTAAATAAAATCACTTTATACATTTTTGGCGGCTTAGACTTTGCCCGTTCTGGTGCTAAAACGTTACTACTTTGGTGTTTGGTTGCCATGAGATTCTCTAATAAGCCTAGTTATTATGCAGTTATGGGGGATGGTGAAGATTTTTTCAAGGGGCGAGTAAATTTGAATTTATTGCTTGACGAGTTGCGTCTAACCAATGTAAAAAGTGGGCTGGTGTTTGAATCAAAGTATCTGCAGTACTGGTATTGCCGTGTGCGATCTTAGACTCAAACAGTTTCGCGGGGGTTTTCTCCGTTTTTATAGTAAGGAAGTAATCACATGGCAACTGGTACAGTTAAATGGTTCAACGATGCAAAAGGCTTCGGTTTCATCACTCCTGATGATGGTAGCGAAGATTTGTTTGCTCACTTTTCTGCGATCAACATGAGCGGGTTCAAATCACTCAAAGAAGGTCAGAAAGTGACCTTTGAAGTTGTACAAGGCCCTAAGGGTAAGCAAGCTTCTAACATCCAAGCTCCTTAATCAGGACTACTGTTAGCTTAAAGCCCGCCGCGTATGTGGTGGGCTTTTTTATCGCCCATACTTTTGTTCTGAAAATCGTCAGATGTAATGCAAAAGCCCCGAACAAGTTCGGGGCTTTTCATTTCTGGCTGGTAGACTAATTGATTTTTGCTAGCGCAGCATTGAATGTCGAGCTAGGGCGCATGGCTTGGGATGTTTTGGCAAAGTCTGGGTGATAGTAACCCCCCATATCCACTGGTTTTCCTTGAGCTGCGATTAGTTCAGCATTAATCTGCGCTTCGCTATCAGTAAGTGTTTGAGCCAAGGCAATGAAGCGTGCTTGTATGGTCTTATCCTTGGTTTGTGCAGCAAGTGCTTGCGCCCAATACAAAGCTAGGTAGAAATGACTCCCACGGTTGTCAATTTCACCTACCTTACGTGCAGGAGAGCGGTTATTCTCCAAGATCTTGCCGTTAGCGATATCCAGCGTTTCAGCCAGAACTTGCGCTTGTGGATTATTAAACTTCTCACCTAAGTGCTCCAGTGAAGCACCTAAAGCCAGGAACTCTCCTAATGAATCCCAACGCAGGTAGCCCTCCTGTTGGAACTGTTGCACGTGTTTAGGTGCAGAGCCACCCGCGCCGGTTTCGAACAGACCACCACCATTCATCAGCGGTACGATGGATAACATCTTGGCGCTAGTACCTAACTCCAAGATAGGGAACAGGTCGGTTAGGTAGTCGCGCAACACGTTACCCGTTACGGAAATGGTGTCTAGCCCTGCGCGTATGCGTTCCAAGGACACCTTTATCGCAGCCTCGGGAGACATGATGCTGATGTCCATGCCCTTGGTGTCGTAATCTTTAAGATAGCGCTCTACTTTGGCGATCAGTTGGGCATCATGTGCGCGCTCTTTATCGAGCCAGAAGATCGCAGGGGTGGCAGTGAGGCGTACACGTGAAACGGCAAGTTTGACCCAATCTTGTATCGGAGCATCTTTTGCCTGACACATGCGGAAGATGTCACCTTGTTCGACCTGCTGTTCCAGCAAGGTGTGGCCGTTTGCATCCAGCACGCGTATCGTGCCCTTAGCGCTGGATTGGAATGTCTTGTCGTGTGAACCGTACTCCTCGGCTTGTTGTGCCATCAATCCCACATTGGGTACTGAACCCATGGTCTTGGGATCGAATGCGCCGTGCTTCTTGCAATCGTCTATGGTGACTTGGTAGATGCGTGCATAGCAACGATCAGGAATCAGCGCTTTTGTGTCATGCAACTTGCCATCAGTCCCCCACATCTTGCCTGAGTCGCGAATCATCGCAGGCATAGAGGCATCGACGATGATGTCACTCGGCACATGCAGATTGGTGATGCCCTTGTCGGAATTCACCATCGCCAGCTCGGGGCGTTTTTGATAAGTCGCTTGTATATCCGCTTCAATCTCTAAGCGTTGAGATTCGGGTAGTTTTGCGATTTTGGCATAGAGGTCACCCAAGCCATTGTTGACGTTGACGCCGAGTTCGGCAATCACAGCTGCATGCTTTTCAAACACATCCTTGTAATACACCGTCACTGCATGACCGAACATAATAGGGTCGGACACTTTCATCATGGTCGCTTTGAGGTGTAAGGATAGCAACACGCCTTGCTGCTTAGCAGCTTGCATCTGCTCTTCTAAGAAATTGCGCAAAGCATTGCGGCTCATCACGCATGCATCTATGACCTCGCCTGCTTGCAAGTTGATCTTTTCTTTAAGCACGGAGGCCTTACCGTCTGCGGCGACAAACTCAATACGTGCAGTCGTTGCAGTAGCGACAGTGGTAGATTTCTCACTGCCATAGAAATCCTGTGCATTCATGTGGGCGACGTGGGTCTTGGAATCGCTGCTCCAAGCGCCCATCTTGTGCGGATTGTTGCGAGCATATTGTTTGACAGCAAGAGCCGCACGGCGATCAGAATTGCCTTCGCGTAATACTGGGTTCACGGCGCTACCTAGTACCTTGGCATAGCGAGACTTGATTGCTTTATCTGCATCATTTTGCGGGTCGTCCGGATAGTCGGGGATGTCATATCCTTGCGATTGCAACTCCTTGATTGCCGCTTTCAGTTGCGGCGGTGTGGCGCTGATGTTGGGGAGTTTGATGATGTTGGCTTCAGGCAAAAGCGTCAATCCGCCCAACTCGGTCAATTCATCGGCAATCTTTTGTTGCTCACTGAGCTTGTCTGGAAAATTCGCCAAGATACGACCTGCCAGAGAGATGTCGCGTGTTTCAACACTGACACCTGCTGCTTTGGTAAAAGCTTGGATGATGGGCAGCAAAGAATAAGTGGCTAATGCCGGCGCTTCATCAACCATGGTGTATATGATCTTATGATTTTTCATGTGCTTTCTCTCTAAGTGTGTACTCGGTCAGGGGGTAGTCGCGGTAATATCACCGCTCAATCTTGAATTTGGAGTCGTATGGGAAGTCTATTGCTGTTCAACAAACCGTTTGGCGTTGTCTGCCAATTCAGTCGTGATGGCTTACATCCAACGCTCGCTGATTATATCGCGCTTCCCGAGTTTTATCCTGCTGGGCGGCTCGATACAGACAGCGAAGGTCTACTGGTGTTGACCGATGATGGAATGTTGCAACACCGTATCACTGATCCTAAGCATAAATTGGCCAAGACCTACTGGGTGCAAGTGGAAGGGGTGCCTGATCCGTCGGCGCTGGAAAAACTACGTAAAGGAGTGATGCTAAAGGACGGCATGACGTTGCCAGCAGAAGCGGAATTGATCGCTGAACCTGCGCAAATGTGGCCACGCGATCCGCCTATACGTGAACGTAAAGCGATACCTACCAGCTGGCTCGCGCTGACCATAAGAGAAGGCCGTAACCGGCAAGTGCGACGTATGACGGCAGCAGTCGGTTTTCCTACCCTACGTTTGGTACGCTATCGAATCGGTGAATGGTCTCTAGACGATTTGGAGTTGGGGCAGTGGCGTATGGATCAACTATAAGTGTGTATTTCGTTGACAAAAGTCAGTATGAAACATACTTTGTCCGCCATACGGTTGAGCGAGTGAGTCTAAGATGAAAACTTTACGTGTGATGATGATGGTATTCGCAGTGCTCTCTGCAAGCTACGCGCTGGAGACTTATGCGCGGACGGAAACGCCGACCGTTATATTGAATAAACACCTTGCCAAATTACTGGGGACCTGGACCAGCGCTGGGGGGGATGTGACTTTCAATAGTAATGGAACGATAGTGTACAAGGGACGTAAGAGTTATTGTGCCATCGCGCAAGGTACCATACAGATCAGTAAGAAAAAAGTTACACAGATACTGCCTTACCGCTATCTAGACGGAAAGTTACTTATCACCGATAGCGGTGAGGAAACTACTTATACCCATGTATTCGAGCCATGAAACACGGTTTGATTGTCGGTAATCGCTAACGCCATGTATACAGCCAATAAAAAACCCGCCTAAGCGGGTTTTTTATTGGCTGCTTTAACGACCTCGATGCACGTTTTTCTTGGGAGAGAACAGTGCCGGTTGCGGCATGGCTTGATGACGTGCAGCTTCGGAAAGGTGCTTGTTATCTACTGGTGTTTTTGCAGGTTGATGGGGTTTGCTTGGCGACTGACCAGAGCGAGCTAACTGAGCATCGCGGGGTGGGCGAGGTTTAGCCGCAGGCTGGCCATTGCGACTGGCAGGTTGGCCAGTACGTGCTGCAGGTTTACCATTATTGCCACCGCCACGACGTTGACCTTGCGGAGGACGCGGTGCACGGGGCGCTTCGGCAGGGATGTGCGTAGGGGCGACGAAGCTCTCGATGCTGACACGAGGAATTTGCATCTTGATTAGGCGTTCGATATTTTTTAGATGTAAGGCCTCTTCATTGTCTACCAGAGAGATCGCTGCGCCATTGCTACCCGCACGTCCGGTACGACCGATACGATGCACATAATCCTCGGGTACATTGGGTAATTCAAAATTGACTACGTGGGGCAGCATGTCGATGTCCAAGCCGCGTGCGGCGATGTCGGTAGCGACCAGCACGGGTAAGCTACCATCTTTGAATTGTGCTAACGCCTTGGTGCGTGCAGATTGACTCTTGTTGCCGTGGATCGCTGCCGCTGGGATGCCATCGCCTACCAGCTTTTCAGCCAAACGGTTAGCACCATGTTTGGTGCGAGTGAACACCAACACTTGCTTCCAATCGTTGTGTTTGATCAAGTGGGATAGCAAATGACTCTTTAGCTTTTGCGGAATCATGTGCACACTTTGTGACACCAACTCTGATGTCGTGTTGCGACGTGCAACCTCGACGAAGCCTGGGTTATGCAGCAAGCCGTCTGCCAGTGTTTTAATCTCGTCTGAGAAGGTGGCCGAGAACAACAGGTTTTGGCGTTGCTTGGGCAATAAAGCGAGGATTTTACGGATGTCACGGATGAAGCCCATATCCAACATGCGATCTGCTTCATCTAATACGAATATCTCCACGCCGGATAAGTCCAACGTCTTTTGACCTATATGGTCAAGCAAGCGTCCTGGTGTCGCGACCAATATATCGACTTGGCTGCGTAGCGCTTTGATCTGCGGGTTGACATTCACGCCGCCAAACATACACATCGATTTGAATGGCATATGTTTGCCGTAAGTCTGTACTGACTCCTCCACTTGGGCAGCGAGTTCACGTGTGGGAGTCAGGATTAGGCAGCGCGGTTTGCCGGGACGCGGATTTGCAGCTGGCTTTTCATTGAGGCGGTGCAGGATAGGCAGGGTAAAACCAGCGGTCTTGCCAGTGCCAGTCTGTGCGCCTGCAAGCAGGTCGCCTCCAGCCAGAACCAAAGGTATGGCTTGAGCCTGTACTGGGGTGGGTGTGGTGTAACCAGCTTCGCTGATGGCACGTAATAAAGGGGCTGCCAGATTTAAACTGGCAAAAGTCATTTCTTGAGGAACTGCGGATACTGGTGACAAAGGCTACTCCTGCGACGGTCTGCTGCGGATGCGGCACCAATCGAGACAGACGAATAAGTTTAATAAGTTAGATGACAACGGGCCGCTACGCTGATTGGAGTGCGCAGGGTGGTGCATTATACCTGTATATGTGCAGCGCATCTTGGCAAGCCTAAAAGTAGTGACGGGTCTGGGTTTCGGTACGGATGTGGACTAGGTAGAAATTAGGGTGGGTCACATATCATTAGGCGTTGCTGCAACGCTCCGCTATCCGCGCTTGCTCAGGTATAATGCGCCCCTTTGAATTTAACTAGCAGGGAGTCGTTATGCCTATTTATGCATATGGCTGCACGAGTTGCGGCGCACAAAAGGATGTGATGCAAAAGATGAGTGATGCACCACTTACGGCTTGCCCTGAGTGCGGCAAGGAGACTTTTGCCAAGCAGGTCACTGCTGCGGGCTTCCAATTGAAGGGTAATGGATATTACGTGACCGATTTTAAGAACAGTAGCGGCCCCAAGCCGGCATGCACACCTTGTGCCTCATCGGGCTCTTGCCCAGTCGCAGGCTAAGTGCACCGCATGAAAAAATACTTCATCACCGGTCTGTTGGTTTGGGTGCCGCTAGGCATCACGGTATGGGTGCTGAACCTGACCATCTCCACGATGGATCAGACACTGTTGCTGTTGCCACATAGCTGGCAGCCAGACAATATGTTGCCTTTCCATATACCCGGCCTAGGTGTCATTCTGACGCTGGCGGTGGTTGGTATCACTGGCTTGTTGATGCGCAATGTCTTGGGTCAGATCATATTGCGTTATTGGGAGGGTGTGTTGTTACATATCCCCTTCGTTAATACCATCTACAGGGGGGTGAAGCAAGTCAGTGACACGCTGCTCTCGGGTAACGGAAACTCCTTTCGCAAGGTGTTGTTGGTGCGCTATCCGCACCCCGAAGCTTGGTCGCTAGCGTTTCAGACCAGCGTGCCTGGCGAGGTGGTGATGAAATTCGATGAGCAATATGTTGCGGTATTTATTCCCACCACACCTAGTCCAGTGAACGGTTTTTATTTCTTCGTGCGTAAGGCAGATACCATAGAGTTGGATATGACGGTGGACGTAGCTTTGCGCTCTATCGTGTCTATGGGGGTTGCGGCAGGTGCCGACACTGCTCTGCACAAGGCATTCATTTCAAATACTTAATAATTTATTTTTCATCATCAAGACATGCGTACACATTACTGCGGTTTACTTAACACCGATCAACTAGACCAGACCGTGAGCATCTGCGGTTGGGCACACCGTCGCCGTGACCACGGCGGGGTGATCTTCATCGACCTGCGCGACCGCGAAGGCTTGGCACAAGTGGTTTGCGATCCCGATCGCGCCGATATGTTCAAGATTGCCGAGTCTGTGCGTAGCGAATTTGTACTGCGCATCACAGGCAAAGTTCGCCGTCGTCCTGGTGGCACCACGAATGCAAATATCACCAGTGGTGAGATAGAGATTCTCTGTCATGAGATCGAAGTGTTGAATACCGCAGTGACGCCACCCTTCCAGCTGGATGATGAAAATATCTCCGAAAACGTGCGTCTGACCCATCGCGTGATTGATTTGCGCCGTCCGCAAATGCAAAAGAATATGATGTTGCGCTACAAGGTATCCATGGCATTCCGCCGCTTCTTGGATAGCCGTGGTTTTATCGATATCGAGACGCCGATGTTGACCAAATCCACACCCGAAGGTGCGCGTGACTATCTGGTACCTTCACGTGTACATGCAGGTGAGTTCTTTGCTTTGCCGCAGTCACCGCAGCTATTCAAGCAAATGTTGATGGTGGCGGGTTTTGATCGCTACTACCAAATCACCAAATGTTTCCGCGACGAAGATTTGCGCGCCGACCGCCAACCTGAATTTACTCAAGTCGATATCGAAACTTCCTTCCTCAACGAAACGCAAATCACCGCGCTAACCGAAGAGCTGATACGCACTGTGTTCAAAGAAGCGATGGATGTGGATTTGCCCAATCCTTTCCCGCGCATGACCTATGGCGAGGCGATGGCGCGCTTTGGTTCGGATAAGCCGGATCTGCGCGTGACGCTGGAATTGACCGAAGTCACGGATGCCTTGAAAGACGTGGCATTCAAGGTGTTCGCGGGCGTGGCGAATTCTGCCAATGGTCGTATCGCAGCCTTGCGCGTACCCGGTGGTGCGGCGTTCACACGCGGCGAGATCGACGAGTACACCAAGTTCGTCGGCATCTACGGCGCGAAGGGCTTGGCGTACATCAAGGTCAATGACATTACGCAACTGAATGAAACGGGTTTGCAATCGCCTATCGTGAAGAACCTCCACGAAGCCGCGTTGAAGACCATCATCGAAAGAACTGGCGCGCAAAATGGCGACATCATTTTCTTCGGTGCGGATAAAGAAAAAATCGTCAACGATGCCATTGGCGCGTTGCGCAGCAAAATTGGCCACGAGAAAAAGCATGTGACGGGCGACAAGTGGAAACCATTGTGGGTGGTGGACTTCCCGATGTTTGAATACGACGAAGAAGGCAAGCGTTGGAATGCCTGTCACCATCCCTTCACCGCACCTAAAGATGAGCACTTGGCATTGTTGGAGACAGAGCCAGGCAAGTGCTTGGCGAAGGCTTACGACTTGGCTTTGAATGGCTGGGAATTGGGCGGAGGCTCGGTGCGTATCCACAAGGAAGAAGTGCAATCTAAAGTGTTTCGTGCACTGAATATTGATGCTGAAGAAGCTCAACTCAAGTTTGGCTTTTTGCTTGACGCGTTGCAATACGGTGCGCCACCTCACGGTGGTCTGGCTTTCGGTCTGGATCGCATCGTCACTATGATGACTGGTGCCGAATCGATACGCGATGTGATCGCTTTCCCTAAAACCCAGCGTGCGCAATGTCTGTTGACACAGGCACCAAGTGCAGTCGATGAGAAGCAGTTGCGTGAACTACATATCCGTTTGCGCCAAGCTGTTGTGGCAGAAGCGCCTAAGGAATAAAAGTGTTACAGGCGCTGCGACTGTTCTGGCTGGTATTGTTGTTTGTCGGTGGGCAGAGTGCGCAAGCATTCCAATGGCACAGCCATACGCAGCAGTCGCAAGCGAACATCGTGGGCAGCATCACGGTAGATGAGCTTCCGCAAGAAGCGCGTGCAACTTTGCAGGCGATCAAACGCGGTGGGCCATATGCTTATGACCGAGATGGCGTGGTGTTTGGTAACTTCGAACGCATCTTACCTAAGCAGTCGCGCGGCTATTATCACGAATACACCGTCAAGACGCCTGGGGTTCGTAGTCGTGGCGCGCGTCGCATCATCAGTGGTAAGGCGAGCGAGTACTACTACACAAATGATCATTACCAAACTTTCAAACGCATACGGGAGTAGCGATGGATACATGGGCAGGTCAACTCAAGAAAAGTGCGGATTCGGGTAGCTACAGGCTTGCATGTAGTGAAGAGGATGTACGCAATTGCGCACGTGAAGCTGGCTTGGTTTTTTATGAGGCGCAGTTGCAGGGTGTGAAAGGCAAGCAGAATTTCCTTGCTGCCCTAGCGCTAGCCGCACATCTGCCTGCTGAGTTCGGCATGAACTGGGATGCATTGGCGGATGCACTCTGCGACCTGTCTTGGAGTGATAAGCCGGATGCTTCCGCAGTCGGATATGTCTTGCTGTTACGCAATGCCAAAGAGAGTTTGGGAATGTCTGCGAATGATAGAGAAATCGCTGAAGATATCTTTGCAGATACGGTACTGTATTGGCAGCAGCGCAACAAACCGTTCTGGATTTTTTACGCTTAGATGACCATATACAAGCAGCCCGTTTCAGTTTTAGTGGTGATTTATACCGCTGCATACGAAGTATTGTTGCTGGAGCGAGCCGATCATGGAGGCTATTGGCAATCAGTGACCGGTAGCTGCGAGGCTGGTGAAACGTATGCTGAAACGGCTGCACGTGAAGTGTTTGAAGAGACCGGCATCGTGGTGAAAGACTTCCAGTTGCGGGATTTACATCAGCAGAATCAATACGAAATATACCCAGAATGGCGACATCGTTATGCGCCCAGTGTTACACAGAATACCGAACATGTATTTACCTTGTGCTTGCCCCATCAGATAGAAGTCAGTATTTCGCCCCGCGAGCACTTGAATTACCGTTGGTTGCCGTACCAAGATGCGGCTGGGTTAGTCTTTTCACCTAGCAATCGCGAAGCGATATTGCAGATTGCGCAAATAAGTATATCGAGCCATGTGGAGGGCGACATGAGGATTAGTAATGCCTGAATCGAAGATATATGCTCGGACCGAAACGGGTGATGCGGAATTGGTACGAGCGAATGGCAAGATAGCTGGAGACGAGAAACGTGTAATGTTGCTGGTAGATGGCGTTGCCAGTGTCGAGGCCATCAGCAAGAAGATTTCCCCGAGCGTACGTAAACACATAGATGAGATATTTGAACACCTATTGCGTGATTGCTTCATATCGGTCGTTGGTCATACCGCAGTGATTGTGCCTATCAAGCATCTGGGCCGCATACCCTCCGGAAAAGTCAAAGAGGCGATGATCTCTAGTCAGAAATTTAATAAGGACATGCTCGTGCTGGCTGAGATCGAGATGGAACGGCGTCTGGAATTGGAGCAGGACTTGGCTGAGACACAAGCTAGAGTCAATCAAACCAGCGCCCAATTGAATTATGTGATGAGCCAGTACGAGACGCTCAAGCAACAGGTTTTGTTATGCAAGCAGGGTATGGAAGTGCGTATCGCTGAACAGCAGGCGCAGCTGGCTAGGTTGTCAGGCAAGACGCAAGCTAGTCAGGCGAAGAAGGAATATATGGAACATGCGCTTAAGGTGATGGATAACGACTTCCAATATATGCAAGACACCATAGAGCAGAAGAGTGTACAGCTCGAGACGGTGCAAGTGCAGGTCCGGCAGGAGCAGCTTGCGGACGAGATGTTCCAGACCCATCCACATTATCACCAGATACGCGGGCTAGATTTCTTTAAGAAATTTCGCAACTCAGACTTAGCACAGCTGTTGTCTTGGGCAGAGTGGAGAGAAGTGAGGGCAGGCGAAATTGTGGTCGAGGAAGGGTGCACTGACATCACCTTCTATGTCATCGTGACTGGCAAGTTAGGCTTGATCAAGGGCAAGCGGGTGATACAGTTATTGCAGCCTGGGGAACCTTTTGGCGAACTCGCTTATCTATCGGGAGATGCGCCCGCACGTAGCGCGACTATTGTCGCCCGTACCAATTGCGAGTTGTTGCAATTCAATCCTGCCTGTTTGGATGATGCTGATTTGATGATCCGAGTCCTGTTCGCAGAGGCTTTCGTGCGTGTGCAGGCTAAACGTCTACGCACCACCGTCACTATGGTGGGAAATCTTTTGGTAGAAGGCGCAAATTGATGAATTCCAGATCTACTATCTCTATCGCATACGATCATCCGGATGCGACTCAAACCGGTTGCAGTACTGCTCACGCTTGGGCGAAGCGGCCACGTGAGCCTGAGCCCGAAGAGAAGGTGGCACTGATTGCTAACATCAAACGTATGCTCAAGGAACAAGATGCCGTATTAGTGTCTCACTACTACGTCCATCCTGATTTACAGGATCTGGCTGAAGCCACAGGGGGCATCGTGTCCGACTCATTGGATATGGCCAACTTCAGTCATCAACACCCCGCCAAGACCATCGTGGTGGCTGGCGTGAGATTTATGGGTGAAACGGCAAAGATATTGAATCCTGAGAAGCGAGTGTTGATGCCCGATTTGGCTGCGGAGTGCTCGCTTGATTTGGGTTGTCCTGCGGACGAATTCAACGCGTTTTGTGATGCGCATCCCGATCGCACAGTGGTCGTGTATGCCAACACTAGCGCTGCAGTCAAAGCGCGCGCCGATTGGATGGTGACCAGTTCCATTGCGCTGCCTATCGTTCAACACCTAAAAGAGCGGGGTGAGAAGATATTGTGGGCGCCGGACAGACACCTCGGCGGTTACATTCAGGATAAGACTGGTGCAGACATGTTGCTGTGGCAAGGGTCGTGTATCGTGCATGACGAATATAAAGCGCAGGAACTGGTGGCGCTGAAGGCTGCACATCCACATGCTTTGGTGCTGGTTCATCCAGAATCACCACGCGCGGTAGTGCAACTGGCGGATGTCGTAGGTTCGACCAGTCAACTCATCAAGGCGGCTCAACAGTCTACGGCGCTGATTTTCATCGTGGCAACCGATAACGGCATACTGCACAAGATGCGCACGTTGTGTCCGGATAAACTATTTCTGGAAGCACCAACAGCGGGTAAAGGGGCAACTTGCAAGTCATGCAGCCATTGTCCATGGATGGCAATGAACGGGTTGATCAATTTGGCCGAGGTGTTGGAAAAGGGTAACAACGAGATATATGTAGATGCTGCCGTCATACCGAGGGCAGTCAAACCAATACAGCGCATGTTGGATTTTGCTCAGATGATTAAGTTGCCTACGCGTGGCATAGGCAACGCCTGAGAGTATCGTTTAGAGCGCGCCTAGGAGGGCGATGACTTCGTCTTGATTGTTCTTGATTGCAAGTGCAAGAGGGGTCTCACCCAACGTGTTCTTGCGACTGGGGTCGGCATCGTGGCTCAACAATAGTTTCACTACTTCAACAGCACCTGTTGCGGCGGCCTTATGTAAGGGTGTCTGACCGTCTTTGGCGGAGGCGTTGACATCTGCGCGGTGCGCAATCAGATAAGCCGCAACCACCAAGTGATTGCGTGCAACTGCCTGATATAAGGGCGTCCAGCCGAAGTTGCTACGGGCATCAACATCGGCACCCGCTTCAACCAAAATCTTGCAGCACTCAGAGTGACCTGCGAAAGCTGCCCAATGCAGGGGGGTGTTGCCGCCATGCTCACTGGTGTCGACCCTAGCCCCTTTTTGTATGAGTAACTTAGCCAGTTCGCTAAAATCGTGGTAGACCACGAACATGAGTATGGTCCATCCGTCTTCATTGCGCATATCTAGATGTACGCCAGATTCCAAAAACAAACGTAAGGCGGTCACATTCCCAGTGCTGGCTGCTTTGAAATAGCCTTCCTTGTTGCAGGGCACACCAGTCTCTTGGATTGCTAGTGTGGTTTCATGGGAGATCTTTGGCCAGGCCACATCATAACGACCAGAATTATTATTCGCACCGAAGTTGCTGAACATACGCGCATCGGCGCTCCACACATCGGGTTTCTTCTCGACTTGGCGACTTTGGGATGCGTGAATCAAGCTGAGATGCACGATCTCGGCAGCGACATCGGAGGGGAAACCTTCACGGTCAAATCGTTCATTGACCATTAGCTTGACGAAATATGGTTCGATCTCGGGCGAGTCCCAAAGTAGCATCAGAGTGGAAAATATCCGCGGATACTTGCGCTCAAGTGCATAGGGGTAGTGCTCCGTACTGCCTCCTAGGATGCTGAGTAATTTTTGATCCATGATCCTTGTTCTGTATATGACAGCTCTGATGCGTGTGGATTATAGGGTAATTCGCAAATAATAAAACAGTGTGACCGCCCTAATTTATTGGGTTTGCAGGCAAGGTGGTGATTCTAGGCACAAGATGTGTGTGCCAGAATTTGGCGCCAAGTGTGTGTATAGGACATGCTGGCAGACAGTATTGGGTAGAATACTCAACATGTCAGATCTGCACATCGCAACTTATAATATCCACAAGGGCTTCTCGCAATTTAATCGGCGCGTGGTGGTGCATGAATTACGTGAGCGATTGCGTGAGTTGGATGCAGACATCGTGTTTCTGCAAGAGGTGCAGGGTGAGCACAAGGTACACGGACTGCGCCATCACAACTATCCCGACATGCCGCAGCACGAATTTATCGCCGAAGAAATCTGGCCGCATTCAGCATACGGTAAGAACTCTATCTACGAAGCTGGACATCACGGCAACGCGATACTCAGTCGTTATCCTATAGTTAGTTCTAGTAATAATGATATCTCCGCCCACAAATACGAGAGCCGGGGTTTATTGCATAGTGAGATCACCTTAGCGAACGGTACTTCGGTGCATTGCCTATGTGCGCATTTTGGTTTGTTCGCTAAAGGTAGGCGTACTCAGACTCAGGCACTCATCGATTATGTGACCGAGCAGATCCCTAGTGATGCACCACTGATTATCGCAGGCGATTTCAATGATTGGCGTGATTTTATGGGCCATACTTTGGGCAGTGAGTTGGGAATGTATGATGCCTTTCAATTACACGGCGGAAAGTTGGCCCGCAGCTTCCCGGCGGCATGGCCTATGCTGAGGCTAGATCGTATCTATGTGCGGGGATTTTCGGTGCAGCAAAGCCATGTGCATTCAGGGGTAAACTGGCGCCGTATCTCAGACCATGCCGCCTTGTCCGCACGTTTGAGCGTGATATGAAGGTGTCGCATGCCATAGCGGGAAATCAATTGATGCTGTTGCAGAACGGCGTGGAGTTTTTCCCCGAACTGTGTGCTGACATTGATTCGGCATGTAAGGCAATCTACTTGGAAACCTATATTTTTGCTGCCGACAGGACAGGACAGTTGGTTGCGAACGCTCTGAGAGCAGCCGCACAGCGCGGTGTTAAGGTGCATCTACTATTGGACGGATTTGGCTCGGCGCAGTTACCAGATGCATGGTTAGACGAGATGCGCAGTTCGGGTGTGCAAGTGTTGTGGTTCAGACGAGACATTAGTCCCTTCACGTTGAAGCGTAATCGCTTGAGGCGCCTGCATCGTAAGTTGGCGGTGATTGATGCGCAGACTGCTTATTTAGGCGGTATCAATATTATCGACGATATAGAGGAAGGACATACTTTCGAGGCACCACGATTGGACTTCGCAGTTCGCATGCAAGGTGATATCGCCTTGCAGATACAGTCAGTGATGGTGCGGCTTTGGAATATGATTTCTTGGACGCAGTTGCGTAGAAGGGAGCGTGAAAACGTTGCACCTTTCTACAAAAAACAACAACCGCAAGCGGTGACACTGTTGCTTAGAGATAACTTGCGGCATAGGCGTGACATCGAGCAGGCCTATTTGCAACGTATCGTTCAGGCGCAGCAGGAGATCATTTTAGCCAATGCCTATTTCTTACCGGGTCGTGTTTTCAGACGTGCCTTGGTACATGCATCTCAACGGGGCGTAAAAGTGAAATTGCTCCTGCAGGGTAGGGTTGAGTATAGGTTGCAACACTATGCTACCCGCGCACTTTATGCGCAGCTATTGCAGGCCGGTATCGAGATATACGAATACCAAGCTAGTTATATGCACGCCAAGGTGGCAGTGGTAGATGAGCAATGGCTCACGGTGGGCTCATCTAATCTTGATCCCTTGAGTTTATTGTTAGCACGGGAGGCTAATCTTGCCGTGCAAGATCAAGGTTTTGCATTAGCTTTAAAAACTCAATTGCAAGCAGCCATCGCGCAGGATGGAAAACAGATATTGCTGTCTGATTTGCAAAGCTCAGCGTGGCACACACTCTGGCTGCCACGCGTCAGCTATGCCTTGATACGTTTGGTGATGGCTGTGTTGGGCTACGGTAAGCATTGATGCGCCGCACTTAGATGCCAATCAGTTGTATGCTCCAGAATGTCAGAAAGCCACCGAATAGTACCAGCGTAGAGATTGGTCTCTCTTCGACCTCATGCGCTTCTACTAATAATTCTTCCGTCACCAGATAAAGTAGTGCTGCAGCACTGAAAGCTAAGGCGCCGCCTATTACGGTGCCACTTGCACCAGCCAAAAGATAGCTGCCTGCTAGCGCGAATATTAATACCGTGCTACCGAGTGCGCCACAGATGGCGATGATGCGCCAGCCCTGAGTGGCGGCCGAGGTAAGTGCCAAGCCTAGGAATAGTAATTCTACGGAAAGTCCCAATGCCAATATGGTGCCAGTAGTGCCACCGGCCGCAAAACCTGCGCCTATGATGAAGCCATCGGTCGCCACGTCGATGAAGGTGGCCAGTAGTAAACCTATGCTTAAACCTTCAACAACATTGGCGGCATCAGCCTGACCTTCCATATGCAGCGTCCAAAGTTTCATGCCATACATGAATAGGCTGCCTGCTGCAAAGGATGCGATGAGCACCCATGCGCTCGCGTGTTCGCGTTCGATCTCAGGTAATAGCTCCACTGCCAGTGCTGCTAGCACAACGCCTGCAGCGTAATGTTGAATCAGGCTGCGGGCTTGATGCGTGGGCTTCCAGTAGGATGCCAGCACACCACCAGCGAGAGCAACCAGTGCAGGGATGAGCATGATGAGGAAGTGATGGAAGGACATGGTAGCTGAGGTAGATTGAATGACGCGTACTTTAGCAGTTATTGCGCAACTTGCAGTTGAGTCGTGCGTGTCATCACGATGTAATATTTCGCTGTGATAATCCGCCTCGAAGTTTAACCAGCAAGACCTCTCGGACTCCTGTCCTATCCTTGCGTGCTTCCCTCAGTTCAAGGGCGTCTCTAGGGATGCCCTCTTTTTTGCACTGAGCATAATTGGGTGTGTAACAATCCGCGTCCTTGAATACTTACTCAGGAGCAGCAAATGAAATTACTCGGAACCAATACCAGCCCCTATGTGCGTAAGGTACGTTTGGTGTTACTGGAAAAAAACATACCGCACACTTATCTAGTCGATGCACCGCGCGAGACGGGTAGCCAAGTAGTGAGGGCCAATCCTCTTGCGCGCATTCCTGCACTGATTTTGGATGATGAGAGCTGCGTGTTTGATTCTGCAGTCATCACCGATTACGCGGATACACTCAATGACACGCCGATACTGATTCCGCGCCACGATGCCAAAGCGCGTATGTTGGTCAAACGTGGTGAAGCGCTTGCCGATGGCATCATGGATTCTGCAGTGGTGGTACGTAACGAAGTGCTGCGTCCTGCAAGTGCACAAGATGCTGCGACCATCACTCGCCATAACGACGCCATCAGTCGCGCCTTGACGCATGTGGCGTCTGAATTAGGTGAGCATCAGTGGTGGCTGGGAAGCAGCATCACCTTGGCCGATCTGGCTTTGGTGAGTGCTTTGGTCTATTTGGATCTGCGTCAGACCGAGCGTGATTGGCGTGGTGCTCATCCCAATCTTGCAGCTTGGTTCGACCGTATGAGTGCACGCGATAGCGTACGCATCACGCAGAGTTAAGCCTTAACTGGTTGGACAATGCTCGCGGCCTGTTTTGCGCGACTGCGGGCTTCGTCGGTATCCTTGCCGGTAGCCAGTGTGACCCCCATGCGTCTGCGGGCGAAGGATTCGGGTTTGCCAAACAAACGGATATCGCTATCAGGTACGCGCATAGCTTCGGCCACATGTTTGAACGCGATGCCTGTAGCCTCATGCTGGCCATAGATCACAGCACTCGCCCCCGGTGCGCGCAGAGCAATGTTGACTGGTAAGCCGAGTATGGCGCGCGCATGGATGTCGAACTCGCTCTGTACTTGTGAACACATCGTTACCATGCCGGTGTCATGCGGACGCGGGCTGACCTCGCTGAACCAAACATCGTCGCCCTTGACGAATAATTCCACGCCGAACAAACCAAGTCCGCCTAAATCGTCGGTCACCGCCTTGGCGATGTCGCGTGCGCGTTGCAAGGCCAAGGAAGGCATAACTTGCGGTTGCCAACTTTCTACGTAATCGCCCTGTACTTGCATGTGGCCAATAGGGTCGCAATAGTGTGTCTCGATTTTGCCATCAGCGCCCATGGCACGCACGGTGAGTAGGGTAATCTCGTAATCAAATCGAATCAGGCCTTCGACGATGACGCGACCTTGGTTTACGCGACTACCACTGGCAGCATATTCCCATGCGGCGTCGATCTCGGCAGGCGTGTCCACTTTAGACTGACCTTTGCCGGAGGATGACATCACTGGCTTAATGATGCAGGGATAGCCTATGTGTTCTGCGGCTGCACGCATCTCTTCCAAACTGTCGGCGAATCTATAGGGGGAAGTCGGCAGGCCTAAAGTCTCGGCAGCCAGACGACGTATACCTTCGCGGTTCATGGTTAAGCGTGTGGCACGGGCGGTCGGTACGACACGCGCCAAACCAGCTTGCTCAATCTGCTCCAGCATGTCGGTGGCGATGGCTTCGATTTCGGGCACGATCAGGTCGGGTTTTTCTGCTTCGATCAGGGCACGCAGGGCAGCGCCATCAGTCATGCTGATGACATAGGCACGATGTGCGACTTGATGACCTGGCGCATCGGCATATCTATCTACCGCGATGGTCTCTACGCCCAAGCGTTGCAGCGCGATGATGACCTCCTTGCCCAATTCGCCACTGCCCAGCAGCATGACGCGAGTGGCGGATGGGCTGAGCGGTGTGCCGAGTACGGGTGCGGAGCTGTCGTATGTCATAGTGAACTTATAAGTGCTGTGATTGAGAATGGCGCGGGATTATACACAAGAGCCAGACTCTTCTGCCGAAGCGTACAGTGGGTTTGTAGTATCGTGCTGTCCTGCTCAAACAAGCTTTAAATAGATAGGAAACGCGCTGTGTTGAAATACATCTTCACCCTATTGATGTTCGTCATAATCATCTTTGAAGAGGCGTTCTGGACCATATTTGAAGTTTTATCTGGACTGCTGGCGCGCTTTGAGCTGGTGAGGAAAATGGAGAACTTCGTCGCGGCCCGCTCGCCAGTCTTGTGTCTTACTTTGTTCCTTATTCCTGTGTTGATGATGTTGCCGTTCAAGTTCGCGGGCGTGTGGCTTATCGCACAAGGCCACCCTTTAGAGGGGTTATTCATGTTTCTGTCTGCCAAGGCAAGTGGGACTTTTTTGGCGGCGCGTTTGTTTGCCATCACTAAAACGAAGCTGATGACCATCGTATGGTTCGCGTACAGCTTTGAGAAGTTCTCTGCTTGGAAGGAGGGCGTGAAAGCCTATATCCACTCAACAGAGGCCTATCGTGTCTATCACATTTGGCGTTCAACGCTGAATGCCAGAGTCGCGGCCCTCTTCAAGTGGAAAGAATGAACTTAATATTTGCAGCAAACTTGGTTTTTTGCTAGTGACCTTATAGGGTGATGTTGTGATGGTGATGAGGCAGCTGCATATAGCGTTTAGACTGCATCTCCACCAAGCGACTTGCGGTACGGGCGAATTCGCCAGATCCCACACCTTGGGTGTATAGCTGTTCGGGCGAAGTCGCTGCCGAGACCACCAGCTGCACATGATTGTCGTAGAACACATCGATCAGCCAAGTCAGACGCCTTGCCTCTGCGGAATGCTCCGCAGTCAATTGAGGGATGCCGGATAGATAAACTGTGTGGTAACAGTGTGCGATGGAAAGATAGTCGGATTGCCCATGCGCCCTCCCGCACAATTCCTTGAAGTCGAACCAGATTGCATCTAATGCGATACGCTTGGTTGGTATGGAAGTGCTAACTTCGGCGGGTTGGGGATGCAGGCGCTCGAACATCGCAAGCATATGGGCTTCACTAAGTGCATCGGCCGGGACGATGTAACGCATCTCTTTTTCTCCCGACAACATGCGGTAATCGTTGCCCGTTCCAAGGCTTAATATTTTTAGTTCGCGTTCCAGTAACGCAATCGCTGGTAAGAAGTTCTGACGCTGCAAGCCATGTGGATATAGATCAGAGGGTGGGTAGTTAGAGGTGGTGATTAGTACCACACCGCGTTCGAGCAAGGCTGCAACCAAGCGTCCCAAAATCATCGCATCGGCGATGTCGTCGACATGGAACTCGTCTAGGCACAGCAGTCGAGTTGATTCAGCGATGCTGTCAGACAAGGCAATCAGCGGATCATTATGGTTAGCAAGCTGCTTCATGCGCTGGTGCACTTCTGCCATGAAGTTATGGAAGTGGATACGGCGCTTGCGCTTATAAGGAACACAGGCATAGAAGCCATCCATCAAAAAGGTCTTGCCGCGCCCCACGCCGCCCCAAATGTACAGCCCCTTGGGTACATCCGGACTAAGCAGGCTGCGTCCCAAAAAATAGTTACGTTTGGTCTTGAAGTCGATCAGTTGATGCCAGAGTGAATCCAGCGCCTCGATCGCGGCACTTTGCGCTTCATCCTGCACGAATTCGGCGGCATGTCCCGCAAGGCGGTACCACGCTTTGGGGCTCATGCCAGCATTAGGGTCTATCACTGAGGTATCTAGATGCATGCAATGATGATTATACAGAGAGTGTTTGGATTCTAGCGTCTAGTGCCTAAGTTGTGTTGTGACTATGTCACGATAGAACTTTGTTGCGTATCACTGGTCTGGGGTGAGTTGGTTTTGATGTGTCAGCTTGGTGTCAACTGCGCTGTGGTTGATGAATGTGGTGCGGGTCGTTAGAATGCGCGACCCATTTAATGGATTCCTAATTTTGTCCCATCCAGCTTTAGTTGAAATTCGCGATCTGAACTTCTCTTACGATAAGCGAGCAGTCCTGCAAGGTATCAACATGACTTTCCATAAAGGGAAGTGCATAGCTATCATGGGTTCCAGCGGTTGCGGTAAGACCACCTTGTTACGCCACATAGGTGGGGCACTCAAGCCCACCAAAGGACATGTGAAAGTGGATGGCAAGATTATGCATGAGCTTGATCCTGAGGGTATGTATCAGATGCGTCGCAAGATGGGTATGCTGTTCCAGTTCGGCGCCTTGTTTACTGATATGTCAGTTTACGACAACGTGGCTTTCCAGATGCGTGAACATACAAATCTACCGGAAGATCTGATTCATGATTTGGTGATGATGAAACTCAACTCCGTAGGATTGCGAGGCACACATGATTTGATGCCTGCCGAGTTGTCGGGCGGTATGGCACGTCGCGTCGCTTTGGCACGCACTGTGGCACTGGATCCGATGTTAATCATGTATGACGAGCCCTTCGCAGGGCTGGATCCAATCTCATTGACCGTGGTCGGTGATTTGATACGTCGTTTGAACGATGCGCTGGGTGCAACTTCCGTGATTGTCACGCATGATGTGCAAGAGTCTTTAAAAATTGTTGATTATGTTTATTTCATGGCAGGCGGTGTGATCGTTGCTGAAGGAACGCCGGACGAGATCCGTGCTTCCGATAAGGCATTTGTGCATCAATTCGTACATGGCGAGATGGACGGTCCAGTACCGTTCCATTATCCCGGCGGTGATTATCGCCAAGACTTAAGTTTGTGAGCTTGAATACTAATATGCCTATTGTAAAAACCATCACTGGGGTCGGTCATCGTGTCGTCAATGCTGTCTGGCGCATCGGTATCGCTACTCGTTTTTTTGCCCTGATCTTGACACATTCGGGCAGCGGCTTCCGTCGTTTCGGTTTGATTAAAAAAGAGTTGTTTTCTACTGGCGTGATGTCGTTGATCATTATCATCGTAGCGGGCTTGTTCGTCGGCATGGTGTTGGGCCTACAAGGATATGAGACCCTCAAACGCTTTGGTTCCGAGTCAGCCTTAGGTGTGATGGTGGCCTTGGGGTTGGTGCGCGAACTGGGGCCCGTGGTTGCAGCTCTACTGTTTGCTAGTCGCGCTGGTTCCGCGATGACGGCGGAAATTGGTTTGATGAAAGCCACCGAGCAGATATCAGCGATGGAGTTGATGGCGGTCAATCCAATCGCTCGTATCGTGGCACCGCGTTTCTGGGCGGGGGTGATTTCCATGCCTTTGCTGGCTGCGATGTTCAGTGCGGCGGGCATCTTTGGCGGGTACTTCGTCGGCGTGGTGCAGATAGGCGTCGATGAAGGTTCGTTCTGGTCGCAAATGCAAGCCGCTGTGGATTTTAAACACGACATCATGAATGGTGTCTTGAAGAGTTTTGTGTTCGGCGTGGTGGTGACTGTCATTGCCTTGTTCGAAGGGTATGATGCACCGCCGACTGCCGAAGGTGTGTCGGGTGCGACCACCCGCACGGTGGTGACTTCATCACTGGCTATTTTGATGCTGGACTTTGTATTAACTGCGATGATGTTTGGAGGTAGTGAGTGATGGAACGTACTAAATTGGATCTATGGGTGGGCATGTTCGTGGTGGCTGGTATCGCCGCCTTAGTGATGCTCGCGTTAAAAGTAGGGAACCTGAGCACATATAATATGTCCGAGACATACCAGCTCCAAGCTTACTTCACAAATATTGGCGGTTTGAAACCCAAAGCTTCTATACGTAGTGCGGGAGTATTGGTAGGGCGCGTGACAAGTATCACGCTCGATACCGACCGCTATGAGGCGAAAGTGAGTATGAGTTTGGATAAGCGTTACCAGTTTCCCAAAGATACATTCGCAAACATTCTGACTTCAGGTTTGTTGGGAGAGCAATATATCGGCTTGTCTCCGGGTGGAGATTCCGAGATGCTGAAGACTGGTGATCAGATCAAGAAGACGCAATCGGCGATGGTGTTAGAGGACTTGATAGGCAAGTTCATCTATAGCAAAGCGGATAGCGCTGAAAAATAATCAGGAGAAGTAAAGATGAGCGCAATACAAAAACTACTTTTAGCTGCGACATTGATGGCTGTTGTCGCGACTGCGCAAGCAGATGTCGCGCCGGATGCCATGATTCAAAATACTGTGGACGAGGTTCTGTCTGTCGTCAAACAGGATAAGGAACTTCAAGCGGGCAATAAGGTGAAGTTGCTGGCACTGGTCGATGCAAAGGTTTTGCCTCATTTTAACTTTCAGCGCATGACCCAGTTGTCCGTCGGTAAATACTGGCGCAGGGCGAGTGATGAGCAGAAAAAGGCGTTGGTTAAAGAGTTCCGTTCCATGTTAGTGCGCACCTACACCAAGGCATTCACTGGTTATCGCGATCAACTGATTACCGTTAGGCCCGCCAAGATGGTTGCGGGTGATACAGAAGTTACAATTAGAACCTCTATCACCAAGCCTGGCGCACCTGCAGTTTCAGTGAATTATGAGTTGGAAAAGTCGGGTGACAGTTGGAAGGTGTTCGATTTATCCATAGAAGGCGCGGGCTTGGTGCAAACCTACCGCAGCACTTTTGCTAAGGAGATCGAGGACCATGGTATTGATGGTCTGATTAGCTCTCTGTCGGGTAAGAATTTGAATTCTGATAGCGAGAAGGCGGCAGCGAAGTGATCACTGTGGATGGAGATCGTTTGAAGGTGAGTGGCGGGTTGACCATGGACACCGTGCCCGCCATGTATGCCGAAGGACTGAGTTATCTGACCAAGAGTAATGTGGTGTTGGATTTGTCCGGCGTCGATGATATCGACTCTTCCGCCGTCAGTTTGTTGCTGGGTTGGATGCGTGTAGCCCAGCAGAGCAAGCACGAATTAAAGGTGATTAACCTGCCTGATAGTCTGACTACTCTGGCTGGTTTATATGGTGTTGCGGAGATGTTGCCCGTACAGGTTCAGTGATTTTCTAGGCCATATGGCCGAGCTGCCTCGCACATTAGGCCTAATTTTTTAGTATCATGCGCATCCTTTTTATAAAGTGATGCGTTTTTTTTGGGTTGCCGGCGATGCGTTGGCGGAAAGCGTATCCAGTAAAGTCATCGATGATAGTCACTCCAGATAGTATCCAACTTAATATCGCACAAGGCATGGCGACTACACATCTAACGGTAATCGGAGATGGCCAACATTTCGAGGCAGTCGTAGTTAGTGAGGCCTTTGCGGGCAAGAGTCGTGTGCAACGCCACCAATTGGTCTTCCAGACTTTGGGTGATCGTATGCGTGCGGAGATTCATGCGCTGTCGATGAAGACATTTACGCCGCAAGAGTGGGAGCAGCAGTTGGCAATCACTCGACTTTAAGTTGTCAGTAAAACTGAAAAAACAATACCCTAAAGCAAGTAACTACTAACGACTGGCAATTGAAATATCTATGCAAAAACTAGCGATACAAGGCGGCGCACGACTCAATGGTGAGGTTCGTATATCGGGCGCTAAGAATGCTGCCTTACCCATCATGTGTGCGAGTCTGCTGAGTGCGGAAGACTTGCATCTGAGCAACCTGCCGGATATGCACGATGTGGCGACGATGGAGAAATTGTTGCAGCAGATGGGGGTGCGTATATCGGCAGTCGCTCAGGGTGCAACTTTCAATGCGGGTCATGTTGATAAGTTGGAAGCACCGTATGACATGGTGAAGACCATGCGTGCGGCGATTTTGGTGTTGGGGCCTTTGTTAGCCCGGTTTGGTGAGGCGCGCGTTTCGCTGCCGGGCGGTTGCGCCATCGGTTCGCGTCCAGTTGATCTTCACATCAAGGGCTTGCAAGCCATGGGTGCAGAGATACACATCGAGCATGGCTATATACATGCCACTGCGAAGCGATTGAAGGGCGTGCGCATCAGTTTCGATTTGGTCAGTGTGACAGGCACCGAGAATTTGATGATGGCAGCAACATTGGCCGACGGCGTGACGACACTGGAGAACGCGGCGCGCGAGCCAGAAGTTGTCGATTTGGCGAACTGTCTGATCGCGATGGGTGCGAAGATTAGCGGCGCGGGTAGTGACACAATTACCATACAGGGCGTGTCCAGCTTGCATGGCGCACAATACCGCGTGATGCCAGATCGTATCGAGAGCGGCACATTCCTAGTTGCTGCAGCTGCAGCGGGCGGCAAGATCACACTCAGCGAAGCACGTGCTGACATCCTTGAGAATGTGTTGGATAAGTTGCGTGAAGCGGGTGCATCCATTGTTGTATCTGATAGCCATATAACTTTGGAGATGTTGGGCAGACCCAAAGCGGTCAATGTGCGTACCGCGCCGTACCCCGCATTCCCGACCGACATGCAGGCGCAATTCATGGCCTTGAATACTATCGCCGAAGGTAGCTCAGTGGTGGTTGAGACCATCTTCGAGAACCGTTTCATGCACGTACAGGAGTTGCGCCGTTTAGGGGCTCAGATCGAAGTCGAGGGTAATACCGCCATCATCAAAGGCTGCGCGCAATTGGAAGGTGCAACCATCATGGCGACTGACTTGCGAGCGTCAGCTTGTCTGGTAATCGCCGGCTTGGTTGCGCAGGGTGAGACCATCGTCGACCGCATCTATCATCTAGATCGCGGTTATGAACATATAGAAGCCAAATTGTCTGCGCTGGGTGCGCAGATACGCCGTCTTAAATAATAGCGAGTTAAATATGATTACCATCGCGCTGTCCAAGGGACGCATTTTTGAAGAAACTTTAC
Organism: Burkholderiales bacterium; assembly: GCA_038327315.1. Lineage (GTDB taxonomy): Bacteria > Pseudomonadota > Gammaproteobacteria > Burkholderiales > Gallionellaceae > Gallionella. The sequence continues at coordinate 38,458 of JBBQKX010000011.1, forward strand.
CACTGCTGAAAGCGGCTGGTATCACTGCGGCCGAGGATCCTGAATCCTCGCGTAAGCTAATTTTGTCCACCAATCGTGATGATGTCCGTCTAATCATCGTACGTGCCTCTGATGTGCCGACCTATGTGCAATACGGTGCAGCCGACATTGGCGTGGCGGGTAAGGATGTGTTGCATGAGCATGGTGGCGCGGGCCTGTACCAACCTCTGGATCTGAATATCGCGCGTTGCCGCATGATGGTCGCGGTGCGCGACGATTTTGATTACGAAGCAGCGGTGCGTCAGGGCGCGCGTCTGCGTGTGGCGACAAAATATGTACAGACTGCGCGCGAGCATTTCGCCGCCAAGGGCGTGCATGTGGACTTAATTAAGTTATATGGCTCTATGGAGTTGGGGCCTTTGGTTGGCCTGTCTGATGCTATCGTTGATCTGGTTAGTAGTGGAAATACGCTCAAGGCCAATCATCTCAAGGCGGTTGAACATATCGCGGATATTTCTTCGCGCTTGGTGGTCAATCAGGCAGCACTTAAGTTGAAACGTGATTCTATCCAGCCGATGCTGGATGCTTTTGCCGGAGCTATATCCAAATGAAGATCAGAAAATTCTATAGTCGTGATGCGAATTTCAATGAAGATTTGACCAAGTTGTTGGCCTTCGAGGAAAGCGCAGATGACGTATTGGAAGCTACTGTGGCAGCTATCCTCAAAGATGTGCGTAAGCGTGGTGATGCAGCGGTTTTGGAGTACACCGCCAAATTCGACCGCCTACCATTGGCGAATGCGGCAGCGATGGAATTGTCGCGCGATGAATTGCGAATCGCTTTTGAAGGCTTGCCTGCCAATCAGCGTCAGGCTTTGGAGGCCGCTGCGGTTCGTGTGACCGAATATCACAAGAAGCAGGTTCAGGAGTCATGGAGTTATACCGATGCGGATGGCACCTTGCTAGGGCAGCAG
>JBBQKX010000012.1:0-39374 GCA_038327315.1 Burkholderiales bacterium
AAGCGTACGTGTCAAACGACCACCCACCGCCAACAAGACGTCTGATTTAGAAGTTGTCGTCACGGGTGTCAACAAAGACACTTGAGGCGAGATGAAGCTGAAGCGCTCGCCCAAGGTCAACTTGAAACGCTCTTCTCCCGTATTATCGGACAACACCCTAGTTGTCGTTGCCAATGTCACCTGATTAGCATCACCTATGCGGTCATTTCCGAAGAAGCGATTTTCTGTGAACATCTGCGTGAAACTAAAGTCGGCCTGAGCCGTATCAAAGTTAGGCAATGCGTTCTGATTGCGATAAGGCACATAAACGTAGAAGGCACGCGGCTCCAAGGTCTGCAGATACTCTCCCCCAAAGAGGTGCGCATTTCGCTCAAAAGACAAGCCACTATCCAGACTTAAAATTGGTAGCGTGCGCGTCGCATCGGGAGTGAGGGCAAGATTATTGGCGCCCATCTGATACTTGGTGCTATGAATCGCCAACTTGGGAGTGACATATAGGCTGGGTTGGCTTACCAAGGGATAACTAATACTGGGATTAATCACCAGTCGCTTGCCGTTCACTGCAGTAGGATGACTGAACTCGACATACTCGCCTGCAAAAGCCAGATTGGCATCCGAAATGATGCGACCAGCACTAGTAGTAATCTGCGGCATACGTGCATAAGGTACGGCTATGAGCGCCAGCGGGTCCTGCAGCGTCTGATAGCGCTGCACCTTCACTTGGCTATTCCAGACATCGGTGTTGTAGTTAACTCCACCTTCCTGTAGCAAGTTGACTTGCGCAGAGCTATTCACCGCCGTACCTAAGTCACGGAAAAAACTATCGTCTGTGACACGATTGAAATTAGTGAACACACTCACTTCATCGTTAAACCTTTGTCGGTGTTGCGCTGAGTAATGCACACGATTACGCTTAGTCACGATGTCGTTAGGCAGCACGTCGCCGTGCAACTCACCGCTATACGATGCGCCCAGATAACGAAATTCATTATTGAACAGCACACCGCGCTTAGACATATAACGGGGCGCCAAGGTGGCATCCATGTCAGGCGCAATATTCCAATAATACGGCAGCATCAATTCGAAGCCCCCCTTGCTGGTACTACCCTGTATGGGTGAAAGGAAACCAGACTTGCGGTGATCATTAAGTGGGAAATTCACCCAAGGCGTGTATAAAAAGGGGACGCCTTTGAACTCAATAGAAGTGTCGCGCGCCGTACCCACTTCCTCGGCTCGATCGATACGCAAGCTGCCCATATTCAGCTGCCAATCATCATTTCCAGCCGGGCAGGTCGTATAAGTAGCATCCTTCAAACTGTAATGCTGCTTATCCAAGATATCCATTGATGCCGCCGTCGCTCGGCCATTCGTTTCTTGGAAATGAAATTGCGGTTGTTCCATCTTTCCTTGTCCGCTATCCATATCCATATGCAAACTGGGGCCAGATACCTGATCGCCCTGCTGTTCCAGCAACACATTGCCTTGTGCCTCAACCTTGCGGCCCGCCGGAGTGTAAATGATCTTATCTGCACGTATCATCTTGCCGTCTTGGTGCAAGATCGCATCCCCCGTGGCCTCAAGTTGATGGTTTTTTTGCCCAACTAGGCTATCTGCTTCCAGCACAGCCTCGTCTTCAACTGCAGGGACTGCGGACGCGGCAGGCGCTGCATATATGGCATGCATGTAGCAACAAAACACAGGAATGATTAAGAATGAGGCTCGAAACCGCATAACGCGCAGCAAATAGTAAGGTGGTAAACTTTCGTAAGTTTACCACCAAGCCCTACTGAGAACCCCACTATGCAACGTCAGCAGCAACTAAATAATTGGTTACAAAGCTTTGGCTCCAATGAAAGCTTCACCCTAGCACCCGCTTCAGCTGACGCCAGTTTTCGTCGCTACTTCCGCGCCACTTATGTAGACGGCTCGACCAAAATCATCATGGATGCGCCGCCACAACATGAGGACTGTAAGCCCTTCCTGCATGTGGGCACGCTATTTGAAAAGGCTGGCGCCCATGTGCCACATGTGTATGCACAGGATCTGGAACAAGGCTTTTTGCTGCTTTCAGACCTAGGTCATACCACTTATCTGCAGGCTTTGGACAGCAGCTCTGCCACAAAACTCTATGGTGCGGCGACCGACGCCTTAATCAAGATACAACTCGCCAGCAAGACTGAAGAGCTACCTCCTTACGACGAGGCCTTGTTGCGCAGAGAACTGAATCTCTTCCCCGAGTGGTACATCGCCAAGCATCTAGGCGTGACCCTTAGCGACAAACAAACTGCCAAACTGGAAGAAGTGTTCGTGCGCATTCTCAAGAACAATCTCGCTCAGCCCTGCGTGTATGTGCACCGTGATTATCATTCGCGCAACTTGATGGTCATCGAAGATAACAATCCAGGCATCATCGATTTTCAGGATGCAGTCTATGGTCCCATCACCTACGACCTAGCTTCCTTATTCAAAGATGCTTATGTGCGTTGGGAAGAAGCAGACATCATGGATTGGCTGATCCACTACTGGGAGAAGGCGCGCAAAGTCGGCCTGCCAGTACGCGCTGATTTCGGCGAGCTCTACCGCGACTACGAGATGATGGGCGTGCAGCGTCATCTCAAAGTGCTGGGTATCTTCGCCCGCTTGTATCACCGCGATGGCAAGGATGGGTACCTCAAAGACATGCCGCTGGTGATGGACTATCTGCGTCGAGCCGCTGCACGTTACATAGACCTCAAGCCGCTGATCAACTTGCTGGATGAATTGGAACCGCAAATAAAGCACAAGGACTTTCGTTCTTGATTGCCATGATACTGGCCGCCGGACGCGGTGAACGCATGCGTCCGCTCACCGACCACACCCCCAAGCCCTTATTGCAAGCGGGTGGCAAAGCGCTGATCGTGTGGCACATCGAGCGATTGGTCGCGGCGGGCATCACCGATCTGGTTATTAATCACGCCCACCTAGGCGCACAAATTGAAGCTGCGCTGGGCGACGGTCGCCAGTTTGGAGCGCGTATCGAATACTCGGACGAAGGCACGGCTTTGGAGACGGCCGGCGGCATCGCCTATGCTGCGGTTCTACTCGGTGACGCAGTGTTCGCAGTAGTCAATGGCGACATCTATTGCGACTACGATTTCAGCCATCTGCCAGTAATTGCGGCACGTATGGCGCACAGCAATGATATGGCGCATCTGGTGCTGGTAGAAAATCCCGCACACAACCTCAAAGGCGACTTTGCTTTGCACGAAAGCCGCCTTGTGCCTAACAACGACCAAAGTTTGTCGTCATCCGCGCTGACTTTCTCCGGGATAGGTTTATACAAACCCGAATTATTCAAGGGCATCGTGTGCGGCAGTAAAGCACCGCTCGCACCGCTGTTGCGCGAGCAGATCGCGCTGGGCAGAGTCTCGGGTGAATATCACGACGGTACTTGGATAGATGTAGGCACACCACAACGTCTGAGCGAACTTGATGCACAATTACGACATGAACACGCCTGACACCCAAATCTACGCACGCCGTCGCACCCGTTTGCTAGCGCAGATGGAGAGTGGCATCGCCATTCTCACCGCAGCACCCGAACGGGTGCGCAACGGGGATGCACACTTTCCCTACCGACACGACAGCGATCTGCATTACCTAAGCGGATTCTCAGAACCTGAAGCCGCTTTGGTGCTGGTCGCAGGCGCGCAGCCGCAATCCATCTTGTTCTGCCGCGAGAAAAATCTGGAGCGTGAGATATGGGACGGGCACCGCTACGGACCTGAAGCTGCATGCACCACATTCGGCTTCGATGCCGCTTATCCCATCGCACAACTGGATGAAAAATTGATCGAGTTGATGGGTAATCAAGAGACACTCTATTACGCCTTGGGTGCTCAAGCGGAGCTCGATGCACGCATCCTCAGATTACGTGGCGAAGTACAGCAAAAATCACGCAGCGGTATACGCGCACCTGATGCAGTCTGCGATGTACGCAAGCTGCTGCATGAAGCGCGCTTGTTCAAAGATGCACACGAGCTGGGCATCATGCGGCGCGCGGCAGCGATTTCCTGCGGTGCACATCAACGCGCCATGCGCTACACCAGCCCTGGTGTATACGAATATCAAGTAGAAGCCGAGTTGCTGCATGAATTCTGTCGGCATGGCGCACGCGATCCCGCTTACACCAGCATCGTCGCAGGTGGTGCGAATGCTTGCACGCTGCATTACGTTGCCAACGATGCACGTCTCTCAGACGGCGAGCTCTTGCTGATCGATGCCGGTTGCGAGGTACAGGGTTACGCTTCTGACATCACCCGCACCTTCCCAGTGAACGGCAAGTTTTCCGCTGCGCAAAAAGATGTCTACGAAATCGTGCTGGCATCGCAAGCCGCCGCCATCGCACAAGTGCGTGTCGGCCAACATTGGAATGCACCCCACGAAGCGGCCTTACGCGTCTTGGCTCAAGGATTTATCGACCTGAAGCTATGTAGCGGCACCTTAGATGCCGTGCTGGCATCCGAAAGCTATAAGCAGTTCTACATGCACCGCACTGGGCATTGGCTGGGCATGGACGTGCACGATGTGGGCGAATACAAGATCGGTACTGAATGGCGTGAGTTGCAACCCGGTATGGTGCTCACCGTCGAACCCGGCTGCTACATCCGCCCTGCCGATAATATCCCGCGTGCTTTATGGAACATCGGCATACGCATAGAAGATGATGTAGTAGTCACTTCAGATGGCAACGAAGTGCTAACACTGGTTGCCCCCAAACGTGTGGCAGATATCGAAGCACTAATGAAGGACAGATTTTGAGCCAGCCAGAAAACGTGCAACACGACATCGCCATCATCGGTGGCGGCCCAGTGGGTGCGGCACTTGCATTGGCCCTGCGCGACAGTGGCTTGCGCATCTGTTTGTTGGAAGCGCGTGCGCCACAGATAGCCAGTAACGATGCACGTGCCCTAGCCTTATCCTACGGTAGTCGTCTGCTGTTAGACAGGCTCAAAGTCTGGTGTCACATACAAGATATCTCCGCGATACGCACCATACACATCTCGCAGCAAAAGAGCTTTGGTCGCACCCTATTGAAAGCTGCAGAACTGGATGTCTCCGAACTGGGTTATGTGCTGCCCTACCCTGCGTTACAAACTGCGTTGGATATCGGTCTGCAAGACACAGCGACGCACACTTTGTATGGCGCGCAAGTGACCGCGCTGCAAGGCCATCGTGATTACGCCAGCATCGCGTACACGCTGGACGGCGCAACACATGAAATGCAAGCGCGTATTGCAGTGGTGGCGGACGGTGGCAAATTACTGGCCACACAACATCCACCCGAAGTACGCGACTATGGACAGAGCGCACTCATCACCCACATCACCTGCAGCGCCCCTGTGCCACACACCGCTTACGAACGCTTCACCCCGCAAGGCCCACTCGCTTTACTGCCCTACAAGGATGGTTATGAGTTGGTATGGACAGCGCCGCATCAGGCCGCACAAGAGATGTTGCTTTGGGATGACGCGACCTTCTTGCGCACTTTGCAGCAACAGTTCGGTGAGCGCGTCGGGGATTTTCTGAGTGTGGCTAAGCGCAGTTGTTTCCCGCTAGGCTTGAAGCGCGCACCACAACAGACACCACAGCCGCATATCGTGCTACTCGGTAACGCCGCACAAACTTTGCATCCAGTTGCGGGGCAGGGATTCAATTTGGGTTTGCGTGACGCTTGGGATCTGGCACAAGTAATACTGGATGCCGAGACTACCGCCGTGGGCAGCGAGGAGATGCTAGCCGCCTACAGCGCGCAACGCCGTACCGACCGCGAAGCAGGCATACGTTTCACCGATAGCCTAGTGCGTTTGTTCTCTAACGATATGCCGGTATTAAGTGGTGCGCGTGCCGCTGCACTGACGGCATTGGACTGCCTGCCATACGCCAAGAAATTCGTCGCCAAACGTATGATGTTCGGCGCGAATGGTTAATTGCAGGCCTGATTAGCCGCCTGTTGTGCCGCGTCTATCTGCTGCTGTCGCTGGTTATCATCCAAGTAGATTCGTTCACCGTTCTCGTCCATCTTGAATGCGCGTCCACTCTGTTGCAGCGTACGCAAATTGTTGCGGGCATTCATACAATTTACTTGCTTGGCCTCAGCGTTGGCGCGTGCTTGATCTTTTCTTTTGGTCGCATTCTCACGTGCGGTCTTACCGCGCTGGAAGTCTTCCTCCATCTCTGCGGTAGATTTTTGCTCGTAAGGATTATCAGCAGCCGGTTCGCTACGGGTATCTTTAAACTGTAAATGCTCTACCCTGGCCGCATTGCGCGGCGCTCCTTCCGAGTAATGCACGCGGCCATTCTCATCGACCCACTTGGTCATTCCCGCATAGGCATCAACACTAACCAACGCCAATAACAGTAGCAAAGACTTATTCATGATTCACCCTGAGGTTTAAGTTTCATCAGCATTACACAACGAGATTGAAGCATAGAGTGCGTCGCGACACAATCAGCTCAGACTTCTGCCAAGGCTTGTAGAAATACCTCTACAGGCTGTGCGCCCGACACACCCAAACGCTCATCGAACAAAAAGAAAGGCACACCGCGTATTCCCAACTCATTGGCGCGCGCCTCGTCGGCACGCACCTCTGCGATATAAGCCTCACCCGCCAGCACCGACAACACCTCTGCCTCACTGATACCGAATTCCGGTGCGAGACGCGCCAACGCACTGGTGTCGCCAACTGCGAGTGACTCACAAAAATACGCTTGCATCAACCGCTCAGTCGCCGCATCTCCCAACTGACGTTGCGCTGCTAGATGCAATAAACGATGTGCCGCCAAAGTATTTCCGGGTTTGGCCTGCTCAAGTTTGTATTCCAGACCAACCTCGTGTGCGACCGCCGTCACCCGTGCATTCATCGCGGCCGCCTCAGCCAGACTCACGCCGTATTTGTGCGACAACATCTCCACCAAAGTGCCGGGGCGCATGGTCGGTGCTTGCGGGTCCAACTCATAACTGCGCCAAATCAACTGCACTTCATCGCGCTTAGGATATTGCGCCAGTGCCGCCTCAAAACGCCGCTTGCCGATGTAACACCAAGGGCAGATCACATCCGACCAAATTTCTATCTTCATGATGTTGATGTCCAGTACGAGTATTGAATGATTAGATTCATATTGCTTGAGTAACGCGTAGGTATATCACTGAAATGTGATCTACGAACCCCAAAACAAAAGGCCACCAACATCCGTTGGTGGCCTCTTTGATTACTGCACGACCGTTTTCAGCTTAGAAGCGGAAACCCAACTTTGCGCTGTAGGAAGGCACAGCACCTGTCTTGTCGTATTCAACGGCGAAGTTAGCCAGACCCAGATTCAGATTTGCACCCAAGAACAATTTGTTCTGACGGAAAGACTCGCTGTTCAAGCCGGTGAAGCTGCTATTCGTCCAGACACTACCCACACCTGCATAGGGTGTCAGCATCGCAAAACCCTTAGAGACAGAAATGTCTACCGCCTTAGTATCGAAAGACCAGTTATTGATGCCCGCCAATTTGCTAAAAGAACCACGGATACCGACTGCTGGCTCTGCGATACCACCATCCAAGATAGCGTAACGCAATTCAGCACCATACAAGCTGATGCCGGTAGTTGGAATCGCTGAATAAAATGCCGCCACGTCGAAGCCCAAAGGCAGACCTTTAGCAATATGTAACTTAGGAACGAGAATAGTTGTATTTGTCGTACCTGTCGCTTTTTGGAAGGCCGCAGCATTTTGCAGTTGGGAAGAAGTCACTTCGACACCCAAATCAAAACCTGTCACACCCAATGGCTCAGCGGGTGTAACACCCTTGTAGCTCAATGCGCCGCCCATATCTTCAGAGAGTGCTCTGAATTGAGCTTGTGCCGCAGCACCTGTACCAAATGCACCAGGATTAATCGTTGCCGCCATCGCAGGTTGAGCGAAGCAAGCCAATACACATAGCGCCGATAAACTTTTTTTCATGTTCTACCTTTCAGTTGTTGATATTTTCTAACCGTCAAGATGCCACTTAAGCACCTCTGTCACCCGTACTCAGAGCAGATAGACATAAAAAGGTTCCCTAGCGCTCAAATAGCCAACTCCACTATCACTGGCGTATGGTCGGATGGCCGCTCGCGTTTACGTGGCTCCTTGTCGATGACGCAGCTTTTGCATACTAGCACCAAGGGCCGACTGATGAGGATGTGATCTATGCGCACACCGTGATTACGGCGAAAGGCCATCATGCGGTAGTCCCACCAAGTAAAGGCTTTGTCGGCCTGCTCGAACATGCGGAAGCTATCGGTCAGACCTAGTTTGATGAGCTGCTGGTATTGCAGACGCTCAGGCTCACTGACCAAGATGTTGCCTTGCCACACCACGGGATCATGCACGTCACGGTCTTCGGGCGCGATGTTGTAGTCGCCCAACAGCACCAGCTTGGGGTGACGTTGCAATTCCTCCGCCAACCATTCCCGCAATGCCTGCAACCAGCCCAGCTTGTAGTAATACTTCTCTGATTCGACCGCCTGACCATTGGGGATATAGACACACACCACGCGTATACCGTTGATAGTGGCGCTGATGACGCGACGTTGTTCGTCCTCAAAATTGGGGATGCCAAACTGCACATCCTCCAGCGGCATACGGCTCAGGATTGCCACGCCGTTATAAGTCTTCTGACCGATGAAAGCAGTGTGATAACCCGCTTCCAGCAGCGCTTGTTGCGGGAAGTCCGCATCCTGCTGCTTGGTCTCTTGCAAACACAACACCTCGATAGGGTTTGCCGCTAACCAATCCAACACATGCGGCAAGCGCACGTTGAGCGAATTCACATTCCAAGTCGCAATCTTCATGCAGCGCTTTCCGCCAAGCCGTTGTGACGCAACAAAGCATCTATGCTGGGTGCACGTCCACGGAAGGCGGTGAATGATTCCATCGCACCACGTGAGCCGCCCATCGCCAGTATCTCGGCACGGAAACGCGCACCCACATCGGGGTTGAGCACGCCGTTTTCTTCGAACAGGCTGTAGGCATCGGCAGACAATACTTCTGCCCATTTGTAGCTGTAATAACCCGCCGCATAGCCACCTGAGAAGATGTGCGAGAAGCTATTCGGAAAGCGGTTAAATTCAGGCGGTATCAGCACCGCAACTTCTGCGCGCACCTCGTCCAACAGGTCAAGTATTGAGCGGTTGCCGCCCGCTTCGAAGTTGCTGTGCATCAACATGTCGAACAACGAGAACTCGATTTGGCGCAACGCCCCCAAGCCACTCTGGAAGTTCTTCGCAGCGATCATCTTGTCAAAGAGCACGCGTGGTAGTTTTTCATTGGTCTCGGTATGACGTGTCATACCTTGCAGCACGTCCCACTCCCAACAAAAGTTCTCCATGAACTGGCTGGGTAATTCGACCGCATCCCATTCCACACCGTTGATACCCGACACCGCCATGTCATCTACTTCGGTGAGCAGATGATGCAGACCATGACCGAACTCATGGAATAAGGTGATGACTTCGTCGTGGGTGAATACGGCGGGCTTGTTCCCGACCGGCGCGGAGAAGTTGCAGTTGAGATAGGCGACGGGTGTCTGTATGCCTGTCGTCAATCGGCGACGCGTGATGACATCGTCCATCCATGCCCCACCACGCTTGCTGTTACGCGCATAAAGGTCGAGATAGAACTGGCCCACCAATTCATTTTGCACGTTGCGGATATCAAAGAATCGTACCGTCTCGTGCCATATCGGTGCACTGGAAGCGTTAATCTGTAAGCCATAAAGTGTTTCGACCAAACTGAACATACCCTTAAACACCGCATCTTCAGGGAAATATTGCTTCACTTCCTGCTCAGAGAAGGCATAGCGCTGCTCACGCAGTTTTTCGCTGGCATAGCTCACATCCCACGACTTAAGCTCGTCCAAACCAAGTTCCCTAGCCGCGAATTCACGCAACTTCAGCAGATCCTTTTCAGCATAAGGTCGGGCGCGCTGCGCTAGTTCACGCATGAAGGTCGCTACCTGTTCTGGCGTGTCCGCCATCTTGGCCGCCAAGGACAGTTCGCCATAGTTGGCAAAACCCAGCAAGCGCGCTTCTTCACCGCGCAGTTGCACGATGTCGTTCATCAACGGTGTGTTGTCTTGCTCTGCTTTACCGAACTCTGAGGCACGCGTGCTGTAGGCGCGATATAGATTTTCACGCAATTCACGGTTGTCGCAGAACTGCATGATGGGCATATAGGACGGCGCTTTCAGGCTAAATTCCCAGCCCGTTTTGCCAGCCTCAGTCGCCGCATCCGCAGCCGCTTGTAAGGCATCTTCAGGCAAACCACTTAACTCAGCCTTGTCGGTGACGAGTAGCGAATAGGCATTGGTCGCATCCAACAAATTATCGGAGAAGCGCGATGACAATTCGGACAAGCGTTCCTGTATTTCCAGATAGCGCGCCTTTTTGTCATCCGGCAACTCTGCGCCACCCAAACGGAAATCGCGTAATTCATTTTCGACAATCTTCTTGCGTGCCGCACTCAGACCGGCGTATTCAGTGCTCGCGCGCAGCGCTTTATATTTTTGAAACAGCGACAAATTCTGGCCGAGCTCTGCATAAAAGGCGGTGATCTTAGGCAAGGTGGCGTTATAGACTTCACGCAACTCTGCAGAATTCATTACCGCGTTTAAATGACCTACCGGCCCCCATGCGCGTGACACGCGCTCGTTCACATCTTCCATCGGCACAACAAAGTTGTCCCAAGTGGGCGCGGTTGTGTCTGCCAACAAGCGTTGCAACAGACTGCCGAATTCAGCCAACAACTGATCTATCGCAGGCGCGACATGTTCGGGTTTGATCTCTGCGAAACGCGGTAGACCTGAGAAGTCCAATAAAGGATTATTCGATGTGGCGGTAATATTCATATTGAGTCTCGATAATTACTTTGTGAACTTGCGATGCGGGCATGACAACAGCCATGCCCTGATGCTAAAGACTGAAGTGTGACTGCTACTAGGCGCTATACACCAGTTGTCCATCCAACAAGGTGTAGCGCACCTTACCCTGCATCTCGTAGCCGTTGAATGGCGTGTTCTTGCCTTGGCTCTTGAGTGCAGCGGGTTCCACCTTCCAGATGGTGTTCGGGTCGTATACACATAGGTCTGCATGTGCGCCTATGCTCAGGTGACCCATCTTCACACCCAGTAATTGCGCGGGATGGATGGTGATACGTGACAGCGCATCTGTCAGCGTGACCTTCTCTTGCGCCGCCCACTTCAACACCAACGGTAACAGCAATTCCAACCCGGTTGCGCCTGCCTCCGCTTCACCGAACGGTAGTTGCTTGGCATCATCATCCACCGGTGAATGATTCGAGCATATCGCATCTATGGTGCCGTCCATCAGACCGGCGCGCAGTCCGGCCTTATCGCGCAAGCTACGCAACGGTGGGCTCAGATGACAGTTAGCATCGAAGTAACCGATGTCCATTTCGGTCAGGTGTATGTGATTCATCGACACGTCGCAGGTCACGTTCAAGCCTTCACGCTTGGCCACACGCACCATTTCTACGCCAGCAGCGCTGGAGATGCGGCAGATGTGCAACGTCACGCCCGTCTCACGTGCCAGCTGCAAGGCAGTATTCAGCGCGATGGTCTCGGCGATGACGGGGATGGGTGGTAGGCCTAAACGGCTCGCCACCTCGCCATCATGTGCGACACCATTCTTGGCTAAGAAACTGTCTTGTGGACGCAACCAGACGCGGTAGCCGAAGGTCGCTGCATATTGCATGGCACGCATCATCACGCGCGTATCGATCAATGTTGCATCTGCCTGACTGAATGCCTTGCAGCCTGCCTCAGTGAGCTCGATCATCTCGGTCAACTCGGCACCCTTCAAGCCATAGGTCAATGCACCTATCGGAAACACACGGGCTTGATTGAGCGAACGTGCGCGGTACTTCAACATCTCGACTAGCCCCGGCTCATCCAACGGCGGGTCGGTATCGGGCGGACAGGCTAGCGAGGTCACGCCACCTGCGATGGCGGCGCCCATTTCAGATTCCAATGTCGCCCTGTATTCGTAGCCTGGCTCACGCAATCGTGCGGCGATATCGACCAAACCTGGCATGACGATCATGCCAGTCGCATCTATCACTAGCTCGGCGACAAAACCCTGCGGTGCTGCGCCTATTGCTGAAATACGGCGTGCACTAATGTAGATGTCCTGCTGCGCATCTATCTTGTTTTTGGGATCGATCAAGCGACCGTTCTTGATATGTATATTCATCATTTAGCTCCAGCTAGGATGCTCATCACCGCCATACGCACGGCGATACCGAAAGTGACTTGAGGCAGGATCACCGAGTGCGAACCATCGGCCACACTGGAATCAATTTCCACACCGCGATTCATCGGCCCGGGGTGCATCACGATGGCATCGCTCTTGGCGACGGCCAGTCGCTCTTGGGTGAGGCCGTAGTATTTGAAATACTCTTGTGCGGAAGGCAGCAAGGCACCCTGCATGCGTTCGTTCTGCAAACGCAACATCATCACTACATCCACATCCTTCAAACCTTGTTCCATATCGTGATAAACCTGCACACCCAGTTTTTCCACATGGCTAGGCAGCAGGGTCTTAGGTGCGACCACGCGGACTTCTGGTACACCCAGTGTCGTCAGCGCATGTATCTGCGAGCGCGCCACGCGTGAATGCAGCACATCACCCACGATGGCGACGCGCAAGTTGTGGAATTCTTTTTTGTAGTGACGGATGGTATACATATCCAACAAGGCTTGAGTCGGATGCGCATGGCGACCGTCGCCCGCGTTGATGACATGAATCTCTGGGGCGACGTGTTGCGCAATCAGATGCGCGGCACCGCTGGTTGAATGACGCACTACGAACATGTCTGCATGCATGGCGCAGAGGTTGTCTACGGTATCCAGCAGTGTCTCGCCCTTGCTAGTAGATGACTGACCGATATTGAGATTGACCACATCCGCAGAGAGTTTCTTTGCTGCGATTTCGAACGTGGTGCGGGTACGGGTGCTGTTCTCAAAGAACACGTTGAATACAGACTTACCTTGTAGCAGCGGCACTTTCTTGATGTCTTTATTCTCACCAGCGTCCAGGAAGGTCGATGCCTTGTCCAGTATGTCGCGCATGATGCGCACTGGCAGGCCTTCTGTCGTAAGCAAATGTTGCAGCTCACCATGCTTATTTAATTGTGGATTGTTCATATGAGTATTCCCGAGGTGGGTTCATCAAAATAGGCTTGCAATATCTGTTGTGCGGCATATTGGTCCAACACCGCTTTTTGCTTGCGTCCATGTATGCCAAGCTCATCCAGTGCACTACTTGCGGCGGCGGAAGTATAACGCTCGTCCACCAGCATCACAGGCAAATTAAACCGCCCCTTGAGGCGGTTAGCGAAGCGGCGCGACAGTGCTGTCATCTCATGCGGCGTGCCGTCATCGTTGCAGGGAAGGCCCACCACCAAACAAGCAGGCTGCCATTCGGCAATTAGTTCTGCAATGCGTGCGAAGCGGGTCTCGTTTTTTTCTGCATCTATGGTAGTCAACGGTGCTGCATTGCCAAGTAAAGAGCTGCCTTTTGCAATGCCAATGCGTCGAGTGCCAAAATCGAATGCGAGTAGCGTACCTTGCATCATCAAAATAAATATTCCAGTCTCACTACGAAGGTCAAACAAGGCGACGACGAGCGAACGACGCTGGCAGTGCAATAAGCACGACGAGGAGTAAGCGAGGAAGTCAACGCAGTTTCACCGATGTACTGGGGCGGGAATTAGGCGTGTCCTGCATCTTCTACCAAGGATGCATAGTCTATGCCCAGCAATGCCATCGCTGCTGACAAGCGCTCTTCGGGTGGCAATTCGAACAGGATATGTTCCGTAGCTTGCACTGTCAGCCAAGTATTCTCGCTGATCTCGTGCTCCAACTGACCAGGTTCCCATCCAGCGTAACCTAGGGTAATAATCATATTGTGCGGGCCTTTGCCCACTCCCATCGCTTCCAAAATATCTTTAGAAGTCGTGAGCGCCATGCTCTTGCCTATGCGCAAAGTGGATTGCCAATCTTGCTGGGTATCGTGCAAAACAAAGCCGCGCTCAGTTTGTACTGGCCCACCAAAATGCACAGGCAAGCGTTCTAATTCAGGTTGATGCAAGGGGATGTTGATCTGATCGAACATATCTGCGACGGTGATGCTGGTCGGGCGGTTCACCACGATGCCCAGTGCGCCGTTTTCGTTGTGCTCACAGATGTAAGTCAACGTGCCGGCAAATATCCCTTCCTGCATGGCAGGCATGGCAATCAGGAAGTGGTTGGTGAGGTCTAGTTCATTCATGCGCGCATTGTAGCTTTTGCAGTGAAGCCGCACAATTGATGCTCTTAACTCTTTTAGCCCCTCATGACTGCCTATAACACCGCCCTTTGTTGGCTACGTCGCGACCTGCGGCTACATGATCATGCTGCGCTGTATCACGCGCTTAGCACCGCCCGTGCCGTGCATTGCGTCTTCGTGTTCGATACCGACATCCTGAATGGCTTGAGCAACAAGGCTGATCGGCGCGTGGAATTCATCTGGCATAGCATCGTCGAGTTAAAGCTTGCGCTGCGTGAACTGGGTAGCGATTTACATGTTTTGCACGGTAGCGCTCAGCAACTCATACCCGAACTAGCTTTTCGAATAGGCGCTCAAGCAGTTTATTGCAACCATGATGAGGAGCCTGATGCACGCTCGCGAGATGCCTCTGTCGCTACGCAACTCGGTCAGTTGAGCATCGATTTTTGCGACTACAAAGACCACGTCATCTTCGAGCGCGACGAAGTATTGAATGGATCAGGCAAGCCATACCACGTCTTCACCCCTTACAAGAATGCTTGGCTAAAGAAGGTCGATGATTTCTATTTACGCCCCTATCCCACAGAACGCTACTTCAGCCAACTGGCTAAGTTCCTCGCTACCGAAATGCCTAGCTTGGAATCGCTAGGTTTCATCCAGACTAATCTTGCGCAACTGGCCATGCCATGGGGTATGTCCGGTGCGTCCGCTTTGTATGAGGACTTCCTGACCCGCATCACGCACTATCACGATGCACGTGATTTTCCAGCTGTCAAAGGTGTTTCTTATCTCTCCACTCACCTACGCTTTGGCACTATTTCGATACGTACACTGGCACGCCATGCTTTTCATACTGGCGGTCAGGGTGCGCAAACTTGGTTATCTGAATTGATCTGGCGCGATTTTTACCATGCCTTGTTGCACCACACGCCTCACGTCGTTGGTCACGCCTTTAAACCGCAATTCGAGCATCTTGCATTTGGCAACAACGCTGCTTGGTTAGTTGCTTGGCAACAGGGCAGAACTGGCTATCCGCTGGTCGATGCAGGTATGCGCCAACTCAATCAGACCGGCTTCATGCACAACCGCTTACGCATGGTGACCGCGTCATTTTTGGTTAAAGATTTGCAGATAGATTGGCGCCATGGGGAACGATATTTTGCGGAACACTTGAATGACTTCGATCTTGCCGCGAATAATGGCGGCTGGCAGTGGGCAGCGTCCACAGGTTGCGATGCACAACCTTGGTTCCGCATCTTCAATCCGGTCACTCAGTCAGAGCGATTCGACGCTGCAGGAAAATTCATTAGGCGCTATGTACCGGAGCTAAAGAACTGTCCTGACAAATACATCCACGCCCCGTGGACGCTGCCTGTTACTGAACAGCGAGCACGACAAATCGTGATAGGTGAAGACTATCCCGCACCCATCGTCGACCATGCTGTGGCACGGGAAAAGACCTTAGCGATGTTTAAGAATGTAACAAGCAGCTGATAGTGCTAGCCTAAACTAAGCGCTATGCAGCTGCCTTGACGAAGTCTGCGATACGATCCAACAAGTCGTCTTCCTGATAGGGCTTACCCAGATATGCATTTACGCCCAGCTGCATCGCATGGTCACGGTGTTTATCCGCAGTACGCGAAGTAATCATAATGATAGGCAGTTGTTTGGTCTTGCTGTCTTGACGCAGACGCTTGGTCAGTTCGAAACCATCCATACGTGGCATTTCCACGTCCAGCAGCATCACCGTCGGAGAGACATCATTGAGCTGCTCCAGCGCGTCCACACCATCCTTGGCCGTCACCACCTCATACCCTGCACGCGTCAACATACGGGTGGTGATCTTGCGCACAGTGAGCGAATCATCCACCACCATGACCAGCGGTAATCTGCGTGGCAATTCGGCATCCGACTTGATCGGCGCACTGACGAATACACTTTGTGAGATTTGTAGAGGATTAAGGATCAGGACTACGCGACCATCTCCACGCACAGTTGCACCCGCAATACCTGCCAGTCGAGCAAGTTGTGGGCCTATGTTCTTGACCACAGCTTCTTGGTTGCCCAGCAACTCATCTATATGCAATGCCATACGCGCCTCACCACTGCGCAACAACAGCACGGAATTACGCGCCTGATTCTCACCAGCGGGGGCAGAAGTATTCAAAAGTTGTGGCAGATAGTGCAAGGGGTACTGCTTGTCTTGCCATTGAATCATTCGTGAGCGATAGAACTCTTCCATTTCGGCAGTTTTAACCTGACGCACTTGCTCCACCATGGCCCCTGGTAGGGCATAGGTCGCTTCTCCGCAACGCACCATCAGCACTTGTGTCACCGCCAAAGTCAGTGGCAAGTGGATGGTGAACTTGGTTCCTTTACCCGGATGTGAGATGACGTCGATACGACCACCCAAAGCGGCGATCTCACTCCGCACGATGTCCATGCCGATGCCACGACCGGCGACCTCGGTCACTTCCTTGGCGGTAGAGATACCCGAAGCGAAGATCAGTTGTGCGAGCTGGTCATCCGACGCTCCATCCTGTGCTTGCAACAGACCCAGTGCCACAGCCTTTTCTTTTAGGGCGGGGAAGTTCAAGCCAGCGCCGTCGTCGCTCAAATCAAAAACAACCTCATTATTCTCTTGACGCAAGCTCAGTCGAATTTCACCAATAGGCTCTTTACCCAGACTGCTACGATCTTGCTCAACCTCCAAACCATGTGCCATCGCATTGCGCAACAAATGTTCAAATGGTGCGGTCATCTTTTCTAGCACGCTACGATCCAATTCTACCGAGGTACCTGATAATTCCAAGTTGGCGCGCTTGCCCAATTCCTTACCTGTCTGGCGCACGATACGATATAGGCGATCGGTGATGCTATTGAACGGCACCATGCGCACGTTCATCAAACTCTGTTGCAACTCGCGATTCAAGCGCGCTTGTGCTGACATCGCCGATGTTGTCACATCTAGATTCTTGAGCAGTGCCTGCTGTACGGTCTGAACGTCATGCACACTTTCGTTCATGAATCTCGTCAGTTCCTGTAAACGTGTGAAACGATCAAATTCCAGTGGGTCGAATTGCTGGTCTTGGTCATGTACCAAGGAGACGCGCGCCTGCATCTGACTTTCCGCTTGTATCTCTACTTCGCGCAGTTGTTTTCGCAAACGGACCACACTCTCAGTCAGTTCAAGCAGGCCGTCCTTGAAGGCGCGCAACTCACCTTCCATACGTGCACGCGCCACGCTGATCTCACTTGCTTCGTTGACTAAACGGTCAATCACGTCTGCGCGTACGCGCAACATATTGCCTTGCAGAGCACGTTCTGCACCGATCTCCAGCATGCGTCTATCCGGTAGCGCATTTGTACTGACTTGGTCTGTCGCACGTTGACGCGCATCAACCACATCTACTTCCTGTGCTACTGACTTGCCTGTACGCAACTCTTCCAACAGTGCTGTGATGCGATCACAGTCATGCTCCAAGCCATCCCAGTATCCCTGTTCTTGCTTGCGTGTAGCTGCTGCCAACACTTCGTCTTCCAACTCGTGTGCAACCTGACCAATACGCATCGCACCCGCCATACGTGCGCTACCCTTAAGGGTATGCAACAAATGGTTGAGCACCTGCAGATACTGTCCATCGTCCGGCTCTTCGCGCCATGCGCGCAGACTCTCACCCACCTTGGGCAGCAACTCATCTGCTTCTTCCATAAAAATAGGCAGCAATTGCTCGTCGACTTCATCACGCACCAAAGAGCTGCGCTCTACTTTTACCTGGGTAGATGATTCGGCAGCACTTTCCTGCTTGACGATCTCAACTGGCGCTATCGCCACCATTTCCTCTTTACTACTCACCAAGGTCAGATGGGGCGGGATATTAGCACCCTCATTCTCGTTCTCCTCGGCGTGGAATTTATCCACATTCAACAGATAGACCTGATCGCTGCTAGCCTTGGGAAACTGCCGTGCACACAAATCCTGAACCATGCGATTCAGCGTAGCGATGCTGCTGCTGAGCAGTTCGTACTGGCTATCTTGCAGCTGGAAGGTGACATCCATACGGGCTTGCAGCCAGTTTTCCAATGCGTAAGCCAGTTCTACGATGGCGTTGAATCCCATAGCACGACTGACACCGGCCAAGGTATGCGCAGCGCGCATGAAATCGTATTCAACACGTGAGGGTTCAGATGCGGCCATCAATGCAAGCTGTTGATGCAGGGTGGCAACATGTTGAGTCGCCTCTTCGGTACCAATCTTAAACAAGGCGCCAGATAAACTAATTGCACCGATTTGTACTGGGCCTTGGTAACTATCTTCTTCTTGGGCTGGCGCAATTTTGGTCGCTACGATTTTTGTCGTTTCAGATTCTGGCACGTCCACGTCAACGGTGCGTGTCTCTATGCTCAGAGCCAACGCCAACAGCTCGCCTGCCGCGAAATCTACGCTTGTGTTATTTTGCAAGGCATCAACCCAGCCCGAGAATTTGGGTATGGACATCCCTATCATTTCTAATAGGGGCTGTATGACTGGCTTCCCATCTTGCAGCCAGGTATTCATCGCACGCTCCAAGCCCCAAGCCACCTCGCCCAATTCGTTCAAACCGACCATGCGTCCACTCCCCTTCAGGGTGTGGAAGCCACGCCTTATGGTGACTAGAGGCGCATCACTCAATTCATGCAAGGTGCACAGCTTGAGGTTCTCGCGCATGATGTCCAACACTTCTACTGCTTCTTCCAAGAAAATCTCGATTAGCTCGAATTCATCACTGGAGCGCGCTGCAGGTGACGTATAGGCTTTGGAAATCCGAGTTACATCTTGCTTTGACGTGTTGCCAGTCAGCATGTTTTCCAATTCGGTATTGGAAGCAAACACTGCGTCCTCGATTGCCTGATTAGGGTGAGGCAGACTCTGGAAATAGGTTTCCAATGCACTCAATGCATTGGCGATTGCACGTGTTTTCGTGCGATCCACTGGTTTATCTATGCTGGCTATCAGCTTTACCGCCTCTTTGAAAGTGCCTGTCAGCTTAGCTGCTGAGGGTAAATCCAGTATCTGCAAGCCGCCCAGTATCTCGCTCAACTCTTTGCTGAGAGGCATCAGCATTTCATGCCTGCTTTCATCTGCGAAATAAGTGTTCAGGCCTATCTCTACCCTTTGCAGATTATTCAACATCTCTTTGCTCAGCAAAGATCTGACCAAAGTACTTTCCTGACCGCAATACAAAGCGACCAGGTCAGCCATAGGCTTGTCTTTAACCTGCGGAGAATACAAGGCTTCGTGCAGGCGTTCGGCTAGCGCTAAAGATTGTTGCTGGAAGTCATCCGGCAACTGGTGATAGTTTGACAATCCACGTGCCATGAGTAATAGAGCCATTGCCATATCCAGTGACAACGCTTGCACATTGCCATCCTGATTCGCATGGGCAGCAAATTTATCGATTGCCCTCGCTAGAACTTGCAATGAGTCTCGATCCAACTTTCCTGAATACTGTTCGATCAATTGCGCCTGACTGATGAAATTCGCACACCCTTCTTTACTGCCGCGCACACACGCATCCCAACATTCTTCAGCTTGCTTGACATGCTCACTGATCACCGTCAAACGTCTGCTCAGCAATGAAGTAGGGACACTGTTTTCACCCGGGATATATCTTTTCAAAGCAAAGTGTTGTGCGACATCATTGGCTATGCCGCCGATACTGAGCACATTATTAGCGATGGCGTACAACATCTGATTCATCTCAGGTTGTTCTTCCATGCTTCGGCCTTCTAAAAAGGCACGCATCTGATGGTCAATACGCCCTAACATCCTAGGCACATTCATATCATTGGAGGGTCTCTGTGTGGCTAAACTATCCATAAAGCCAGCCGCCACCCACCAATAAGTACGCTGCTGGCCAGCAGGGAAAGCCAACAATACCCCCATCATCGCGTCTTGCATCACTCGCAAGGCAGCGCTCACGTCGAGTTGGCGCAGATAACGGATTAGCGCTTGCTGGAATTGCATGCGTGCCGCTTTTATTTGACTCTGCGGATCTGATGCCTGTGCAGTCTCCAACAAGTGTATTGGTAGTTTCACATTCACATTCGGGAAGAACAGATCAAGCTCGAAGGACATCTCCATTCCGCGCATATGCTGGAGCTCCTGATACAGCGGGAAGAGTCGCAACGTAGCGTTATCTATACCTTTTGCCAAATCATTCACAAATTGCGCCATCGCTTGCAGGCAGTTCTCCAGACCTTCCTGCTGTACGGGCGTGGCCGCATCAGGATGGCTGGCCAACTCAGTCATGACCGTCTGAATCTCTGAGCAATAAACTGCCAGCCCCTCTAGGCCGACCATCTTAAACACGCCAACCATACGCTTGGCCTCGTTCTGTGCCGCGACCATCGCATCAACTTGAGCAACTGGTCCCGACCAGAATCGCTCCAACAGCGCTTGCAACTCGGACAAGCCCCCTTCTATACCGGGCCTGACGACCGCAAGTGCTGCCCGATCGAATTGTGCTGGATTCCCCATATTTATGAATTCTTGCCCAGATTATTGGAGTTTAAAGCCCGCTACCGATCCCTTCAGATCGTTCGCCAAGGCATTGATCTGTGCCACAGAGTGAGCTGACTGGCGCGTGCTTTCGGTCGTCTGATTAGTAATGCTCATTACGTCCTTCATCAGACCAGACACCTCGCCCACCATGTCAGTCTGTACTTGTGTCGTCACCGAGATACTATCAATCAATCGCGCCAATTCATCTGATACCTGCTCAATTTCTTTTAGCGACTGGCCCGCAGTATCCGAAAGCTTGGCACCTTCAACCACACCGACAGTACTCTTTTCCATCGCCGCCACCGCATCGTAGGTATCGCTCTGAATGGTTTTAACCAGTGCGCCGATCTGCTTAGTTGCCTCGCCTGAACGTTCAGCCAGTCGCTGAACTTCTTCCGCAACCACCGAGAAACCGCGGCCCGCCTCACCTGCCGCCGCAGCTTGAATCGCCGCGTTCAGCGCCAACACGTTGGTCTGTTCGGTAATGTCCGAAATCAGATCCACGATCTCTCCAATCTCTTGCGAGCTTTCACCCAGACGCTTGATTCGTTTCGCTGTGTCTTGAATCTGTTCACGAATACTATCCATACCTGCAATTGAGTTACGCACCGCATTTGCACCCTGTTCCGTCGCAGCCAATGTACGTCGACCCACTTCAGCCGCCTTGGTCGCGCTACCGTCAACTTCCTGGATGGACTTCGCCATCAATTGGACAGACTCTTCAGCATCTTGCAATTCGCTCACCTGCCTTTGGGTCGCAATCAACAGCTCCTTGGAAACCCTATCCGCCGCTTCGGTCGCCACACCAATTTTTTCGGATGATTGCGTGATACCCAACACCAGCTTACGTAATTCTTCTGTAGTGTAGTTAACCGAGTCGGCGATCGCACCAGTGATATCCTCAGAGACCGTTGCGCGAATGGTCAGGTCACCTTCAGCCAGATCGCTCAACTCGTTCATCAAACGCAGAATCGCGCTCTGGTTCTGTTTGTTTGTGATTTCCGCGCGCTCCGCTTGTTGCCTTGAACCGTCCAAGTTGACCTTAAAAATCGCCAACAGCAACAATATCGACAGCAATCCAAACACCACCGACATCCAACCGGTCACTTTAGCCAACACACCGCCCTGATAGGCATCACGCAATGCGATACTGTGAGTAATTAACTCCTTCGTACCTCTATCGATCTCAGTCAGCGCTTCCTTACCTTCAACCAAACTACGTGACTGCCCAACTAGCGTTTCAACGCTGGAACGATATGGTTCGAAGAGTTCGAGCGCGCGCTGCGTCACCGCCTCACCCTTGGGCATTGCAGCCAAGGCCGTTTCAGCAGCGTAAGTATCCACACCCAGACGAGCCATCTCATCCATGCTAACTTGTGTTCCCAGCAACACCGCCGTATCACGCGCGATACGCTCGACCGCTAATTGGAATGTTCCAGACAGATCCCGACCAACAGTTGCAGTCAACTGATCAGATAATTGGCGGAATTCGTTATCCCCGAGGTTAATCGCAGCGATAGAACGAGCAAGTGTGACCAGCGCCGCACGGCCAGCTTCCAGTCGCTGGACATCTATGATTGTCTGCTTGACAGTCACTAAGGCTGGATCTAGCAAATCACGCGCCTTACCCGTAGTCGCTGGAAAATGTGCACCACCCTTGTCCAGCTTGTTTGCGCTGACATCCAGAGCCAGACGTGCCGCAGTCAATTGATCGAAAGCCTTACCATCGCCCGAGACCGCCAGCGCCGAAGCATTGTTAATCTGGTTGGCATACAAGTCGATATTTGAGGTCTCAAGAACATATCCAGTTCTGTAACCAGCTTCCCTATCGTTGAGGAATGCCGAGATTGCAGTCACAGCCAAAGTCACTGCAACTAACGCGCCCAACAAATTAAGCTGCTTTGGAATTGGTAAATTGCCAATTCCAGGTAGTTTAAAGTTCGCACCAGACTTCTTTTGTCCTGCTTGCGGTTTAATTTTGGTAGATTTTTGTTCGCTTACCATACTGAATCACTCCTGCGGCACTTATGCGCCTATTTGCAAAAACTCCGGCTGAATCAAAAGATTGCCGATATCAAGCTTGTGCCAAACGGCATCCAGCTCATCCCTATACCCTGTTTGATCTGCGCGCCACTCACGCGCATCACGCAAGCCCAACACCTTATCCACCAACAACGCCGCATTGAAAGCATAGCGCTCGGATACCAACAACATACGATTCTCTGAAGAACTTCTTACTGCGCCCAGCCTCAAATAGCTAGCGATGTCGGCCACGCAATATAGACTCCCCCGCACATTGGTCACGCCCTGAATCCAGGCCTTGGACATAGGCACAGGTTCTACTGCAAGCGGGGTCAAGACTTCACTGATGTCGGCCATATCGACTAACCAATTCTGTCCGGCAATACTCACGCCCAAAGTCGATATCTGGCGCGCCTCACTGCCGCCCGCCTTGATACGGTCGCTCAAATTCTGTTGGAATTCACGCAGATTCAGATGTTGTGCCATATATGCTTATGGCTGTTTATACGAGCGCGGCGATTTTGCTGAGCAGCTCTGCACCATTTACGGGCTTCACCACATAGTCTTTAGCACCCTGACGCATACCCCACACTTTGTCGGTCTCTTGGTCTTTGGTCGTACAGATAATGACGGGAATATGCGCTGTTTCAGGATCTTTAGTGATTGCACGTGTCGCTTGGAAACCATTCAGGCCTGGCATCACAACATCCATTACAATCAAATCAGGCTTCAAAGCCTTGGCTTGTGCCACGCCTTTCTCACCGTCTTCTGCCAAGCTGACTTCAAAACCTGCATCGGTCAAAATCCCCCCAATGATGTGGCGCTCCGTAGCCGAATCATCGACAAGCAATATCCGTTTAATAGCCATTATCCTTTTCCTCTTGTTTGCGTGTGTGTGCCAGCACAGTATCGACTATGCTTTTTTTATTGAAGGGCTTGATGAGATATTGATCAGAACCGACCAATCTGCCACGGGCCCGATCGAACAAGGTGTCTTTGCTGGTCAGCATTATCACCGGTATCATTTTGAATTTATTGTTATTTTTTATCAATGCGCAAGCTTGGTAGCCATCCAAGCGTGGCATCATGACATCTATAAAGATCAGGTCTGGATGATGCTCCACCACCTTGGAAAGCCCGTCGAAGCCATCTTCTGCAAGCACGACATCGCAGCCCGCCTGCTTCAAGAATATCTCGCCACTACGGCGTATGGTATTGCTGTCGTCAATCAGCAATACCTTAAGCCCTGCTAATGGTTGTGCATCTTTCACTGTCTCCCTCCATTGACGCTCGCGCGTTCCCCTAATCTTGCATAAGCAAGACCCAAGATACTAACCAATTTAAAGGCACTTGTCATAGCAAGTTACCGACGCCAAAACTGCGGCGTGAATAAGATCAACACGGTGAATATCTCCAAACGACCAATCAACATTGCGAGTGTACACATCCATGTCTGAAAATCGCTGAGACCCTGATAGTTCAATGCTGGCCCCACCTCGCCCAAACCTGGGCCGCAGTTATTTATAGAAGCCAATACCGCCGTAAAGGCAGTCACGAAATCCAGCCCACTGATCAACAATACAAAAGTCAGCGTAACGATGGTCATGAAATATAGGAAGATAAAACCCAATACCGAGAACACGATATTATTTGAAACCACATAGCCGCCTATCTTCATAGGATTGACAACACTGGGATGCAGTAATTTGAGGAACTCCCTACCCGCCTGTTTGACTAAAACCAAGGTGCGTATCATCTTGATGCCCCCGCCAGTAGAACCTGAACTTGCAGCAATTGCGGTTAAAAACATCATCCACAAAGGTGCGAAGATAGGCCATTGGGCGTAGTCGGTGCTGGAATAACCCGAACTGGTGGCAATAGACACCAGATTGAAGCTGGCATAGCGCAAGGCTGACCAAAAATTCGGGTAGACACCTACCCATTGCAAATACAGCGCGATAGCCAAACAACTACACAAGATTAATCCAAGTGAAGCGACCGCCTCTGCATCCCGCAGATAAACTCTCAAGGTACGACCACGCCACGCCAAAAAATGGGTTGCGAAGTTGACCACTGCGATCAACATAAACAACATCATCACGAGCTCGATTTTAGGTGAATTGAAATAGCCTATGCTGGCATCGTGCGTAGAGAATCCACCCAAACCCATCGCTGAAAACGCATGGCAGACAGAATCCAGCCAATCCATACCCGCCCATTTCAGCGACAAGATGCAAAGTATCGTAATGACAACATACACCACCCACAGGCTACGCGCAGTCTCGGCGATACGTGGTGTCAACGCAGAATCCTTCATAGGCCCTGGTGTTTCAGCCTTGAATAATTGCCGCCCACCGATACCAAGTAGCGGGAGGACAGCCACGGCTAGCACGATGATACCCAGGCCACCCATCCAATTGAGCTCATGCCGCCACACATTAATCGCTGGTGGCAGATAGTCCAAGCCTGTTAAAACGGTCGCCCCAGTAGTGGTAAGTCCTGACATGGTCTCGAAATACGCATCGGTAAAGGATAGCCAAGGCATGGTCATCATCAAGGGCAAGGTGGCGAAAGCGGGCATCGCCGTCCACATCGCGACGACCAACAGATATCCGTGGCGGATAGACAATTCGCCCTTATAGCGACGAGACAACAACCACATCAAAATCCCAGCGGATGCGGTCCATAACATCGCGACTAGAAAATCTACCACCATAGGCATGTCGCTATAGATCACGGCCGTCACCAGTGGCAATAGATAGGTCAAGCTGAACACCACGATCAGCATGCCCAGTGCGTGTATGACTGTGAGTGCGCGCTTCATCTAGAAAAAACCGATATTGACCTGGAACAACTTCTCTACCTTACCGACCATGGCTTTATTGATAACAAAGACAATGACATGATCATCCGCCTCTATGACCACATGACGGTGACCCATAATGACTTCTTCACCGCGTACTACGGCGCCGATAGTCGTACCTGCGGGCAGTTCGATTTCATCTATACGGCGGCCGACCACACGTGAAGACTTGCGATCGCCATGCGCGACCAACTCTAGCGCCTCGGCCACACCCCGGCGCAAAGAATGCACTGCAGCCACGTCGCCCTGGCGCACATAGGCCAGCAAAGAACCGATGGTGACTTGGGCAGGTGATAACGCGATGTCGATCTTACCGCCCTGCACCAAGTCCACATATGCACCGCGATTGATCAATGCAATTACTTTGCGCGCACCACCCTGCTTAGCTAACAGGGCGGACATGATGTTATTCTCATCGTCATTGGTCAGCGCGCAGAACACGTCCACATCTTCGACATGCTCCTGTTGCATCAACTTCTCGTCGGTACCATCACCATGCAGGACCAAAGTATGAGTGAGGTCCTCTGCTAACTTTGCACAGGCCTTCTTGTTGTACTCGATGAGTTTGACTTGATAATCCTGCTCGAGCGCCTTGGCCAAACGTTTACCAATATTGCCACCGCCCACGATCATCACGCGCTTGCTGGGTTTATCCATGCGGCGCATCTCACTCAATACACTGCGGATGTTTTTAGTCGCAGCGATAAAGAATATCTCGTCGCCGTCTTCCACAACCGTTTCACCCGTCGGCATGATGGCGCCATCCTTACGGAAGATCGCAGCGACACGCGTTTCGACCTGAGGCATGTGTGACTGTAGAAACTTGAGCGGCTTACCAACCAAGGGGCCACCCTCAAAAGCACGCACCGCCACCAGAGAAGCACGCTTGCGTGAAAACTCCAGTACTTGCAGTGCTTCAGGAAATGCAATCAGCTTGGTGATGTAATCGGTCAGAATCTGCTCGGGGCAGATGGAGAAATCGACGCAAAAATTATCGGTATTAAAAACTTCTGGGCGCTCTAGAAATTCGGTAGCGCGGATACGGGCGATACGAGTGGGGGTGTTGTACAAGCTGGCCGCCAATTTACAGGCCAACATATTAACCTCATCACTTTGCGTCACCGCCAGCAACATATCGCTGTCGGCGATGCCAGCCTGCTCCAACACGGAAGGATGTGAGGCATTGCCCACCAAAGTACGCAGATCCAAACGATCTTGCAGTTGCTGCAACTTCAAGCCGTCCGAATCGACCACCGTAATGTCATTGGCCTCGCTCACCAAACTTTCGGCGACCGTAGAACCCACTTGCCCCGCACCTAATATCAAAATTTTCACGACCGTACCCTGATGTTTGATGACACTAATTTAACGCCTAAACGACTAACTAGGCGAGGCTCACTTCCAAACAGGCGCACCTGCATGGCTGCGAATTTGTTACTTACTAAGTATTATTGTCTTTAAACTTACTGCCACAACGACTTCCCTGTACTACCCTTAACTTGCGTCTTCCATGCCTCACGCACGCTATTCGCAACATTCTCAGGCAAGGGGACGTAATGCAAAGCAATCGCCATATCCGCACCGTTACGGTAAGCCCAATCATAGAAGCGCATCACTTCTGCTACGTGCTCGGGCAAAGCTGGATCACGCTCAAACAGAATAAAGGTCGCAGCGGTAATGGGCCAACTGTCTTTACCAGGCTCGTCTGTCAGTATCTCGTAGAAACTATTAGCCGCAGACCATTTCGCCGCCGCTGCAGCCGCCGCGAAGCTCGCACTACTAGGGCTGACAATGTTACCGTCACGGTTTTTCATTCGCGTGGCAGTAAGCCCCTTCTTCTGCAGATCGGCCAGATCTAGATAGCCTATTGAATTAGGGGTCTCAGATATTTTCTTGGCTAATCCTTCGGTCTTGTCAGCGCCTACGCCAGTCTTCCAAGCTACGCTTAGCCCTTCGCCCACGGAAGCTTTCCATTCGGCGCTAGCCTTACTCAAATAATTGGTGAAGTTGAATGTCGTACCAGATTTATCGGAGCGATACACCACATTGATTTCAGCATTCGGCAACAATACAGCAGGATTCAGCGCTTGCAACTCAGGATCGTTCCAGTGAGTGATCCTGCCCAGATAGATACCCGCTAAAGTATTTGCATCCAGCAGCAACTGGCCGTCTGCGATGCCCTTGATATTGATCGCTGGCACCACGCCACCGATTACTGCGGGGAATTGCATCAGCTTCAACTTACTCAACTCATCAGGCTTGAGCGGTTTGTCACTCGCGCCGAAATCGGTGCGTGCCGCCGAGATTTCAGCGATACCTTTCCCAGAACCTACTGGCGTATAAACTAAAGTGGTATCAGTTTTGACCTTATATGCCCTGCCCCAAGCTTGATAGATAGAATTGGGGAAGGTTGCCCCTGCACCAAAAATCGCATCGGCTTGCGCCACACCCATACACATAACTGACGCTAACAACGCCAAACGCATAATTTTTATTAACGACATTACTTATTTGCCTCACGTATCCATTTTTTCCACGAATCGACCAAGGCCGCATCTCGTCCGGCAATCACCGAACGCTGCCAGATGTCGCCCTGTGTGAAATCGTCATGCTCAATGCAACTCGCGAGCGCACCCGATTCCCGCAAAACCAACTCACCTGCGGCGTAGTCCCATAACTTTTGTCCACCATGCAGATAGACGTCATAACGTCCGGCGGCGGTGTAACACCAATACAACGCGCTGGCACCAAAGTTACGTTGAGAGGCATAAGGAGGTTTGCTGGCCAATTTCTTGAGCATCTTGGCCGGCAGACGCTTCAAATCAACACAGGCCAGAGCCTGTGCAAGCGGTGCTGAGAACTCCCGCACCAGCATCTTATTACCGTTCAAGAATGCACCCTTGCCAGCTTCGGCAGCGAACAACTCGTCGGACACGGGGTTATACACCACGCCCATTACAGATTTATGTTCACGAAGCAAGGCGACCGAGACCGCGAAATAAGGCAGACCACGGGTGAAATTAGAGGTGCCATCTATGGGGTCTATGCACCACAGACCTTCATAACCAGCGTCCCACAAAGCGTGCTGCTCTGCTTCACTCATCTCTTCACCGAGTACCGGCACGTTGACGATAGCTTGTAGCTTCTTAATGAGGGCAGTTTGAGCCGCCACATCTGCTTCGGTACACAGACTGCCGTCATGCTTGTGCTGGTGCGAGACTTTCAGGTAACGCGGCATAATCTCTTCGGACGCAACCAGCTTCACGGCAGCGACCACAGCTTTCAGAACGGCACTCATGCCCTTAGGTGCAGGGTGATTCATTCGTCCTTCCACTTAATGGAACAGCCCATGCTCGCGATCTGCTCACGCGGTCCTTGTCCAGTTTTAGCAACTTGCGTCATAGCATTGAACAAATCACGTACCGCATCGGGTGCAGCCTCCTTGCGGGAAGCATCCAAACGACCACGGTATTGCAGCTCTAACTTGGCATTGAAGCCGAAGAAATCGGGCGTGCAGACCGCGCCATAGTTCTTAGCGATCTGTTGAGTCTCATCGATTACATAGGGGAAGGGATAGTCGTACTGCTGCGCAACCAGCTTCATATTCTCGAAGGAGTCTTCTTCGTAATCGGCTGGGTCATTCGACATGATGGCAATGCAATTGATGCCGTACTGCTTGAGTTCCAGTGCATCGCGGATGATACGATCGCGGATAGATTTGACGTAAGGGCAATGATTGCAGATAAACATCACCAGCAAACCATTCTCACCACGGGCATTTGCGAGCTTGTAACGCTTACCGTCTACACCCAATAAATCAAAGTCAGGGGCGCTCCAACCGAAGTCGCACAAGGGCGGCTGCAGACTAACCATCACTACTCTCCTAAATAAAACGCTACAACTTTTTACTAATGTTCATTTCTGCCGTTATATTATCACGGCCATACACTCTGACCAGACACACCATGCCACGTTTCTTTTGCCCTGCACCCTTGCCGACTACTGGCGACTTCGACCTGCCCCCAGACGCAGCCCATCATGCCTCGCGTGTATTACGCCTACGTGTGGGTGATGAATTGCAAATGTTCGACGGCGCAGGCCATGAGTGTCATGGTGTAATTGCTGACCTCAGCGGCAAACGGGTATTGGTCAGCGACATCAAGTCAGTAGATACGTTTAGAGAGTCGCCTTTACATACCGTTTTAGCCCAAGCCCTATGCAGCAGCGAAAAAATGGACTGGATAATCCAGAAGGCCACCGAATTAGGTGTGACTGAGATCCAGCCCCTGGATACAGAGCGCAGCGTCGCAAGACTCTCCGCTGAACGTGCCGAAAAACGCATGGCACATTGGCAGCAAGTTACCATCTCGGCCTGCGAACAATGCGGTCGTAACACGCTACCTGTTATTCATCCACCTATAGACATCATGGTCTGGCTGCGTAAGTTGCACGAACAAACGGGCAGCAAATTCATCCTGTTGCCCGAAGGTGCGACAGCACTCAGCGCACAAGCACGTCCGGTCGGACCCGCCGTATTGATGATAGGTGCAGAGGGTGGGTTTTCTCCTGCCGAATCTGAAACAGCGTTGCTTTGCGGCTTCACACCAATACGGATGGGCGCACGCGTGATGCGCACCGAAACTGCCGCAATCGCTGGCCTGACTGCCTTGCAATTACTATGGGGCGATATGACATGAGACTGGCTTACGCATTTCTAATTTTGGCCGGTATCTTAGGCGCTTCCGCAGTGCATGCCGCAGTGCTTCCGGATGTGGTGTACTGGGACAGCCCGCAAGGCAAAATGCTGCACAAGCACATCCGCGACGATGCTGACTATTGGCAGCTCAGCCCCAACTTCACCGCGCAGATCACCCAGAGTTATTGCGGCGTCGCCAGTGCCACCACCGTGCTCAACTCGCTGCCTATCAAGAAGCCCGTCGATCCACGTTATGAGCCTTATGCCTACTTCACGCAAAACAACTTCTTCAGCCCAGCGGTGAGCAAGATCATCAAGGCGCAGACTGTGATGGCTATGGGCATGACCCGCGAGGAAATGGTCAAGACACTCAATGCCAGTGGTGCACAAGCGAGCTCCATCGCGGGTGATTTTTACAACGAGACCTCGTTACGTAACACGCTCAAGCGTGCACTCGGTGACGATGGGCAATTCGTGCTGGCCAACTATCTGCGCGCCGAACTTGGCCAAGTGGGTGGCGGTCATTGGTCTGTACTTGCCGCCTATGACGCCAAATCCGACCATGTGCTGATACTCGATGTCGCCAAGTATAAATATAGGCCATCATGGGTGAGTATCGCCGCCCTGCTGCGCTCGATAGACACGACCGATGACACCAGCGGACTCCCGCGCGGACTAGTATTCGTCAACGCACCTAAATAAAGGAGTACACATGCCCTACGTCAATATTCGCATCGCTGGCACCTTAACCCGCGAACAAAAAGCTCATATCGCCGCCGAAGTTACCGACACCCTAGCGCGCATCGCTCATAAACCGCCTTCTTATACCTATGTCGTGTTCGACGAGGTCGCAGAGGAGAACTGGTCGGTCGCAGGCAAGTTGCTGGATGTGGAATAGCGCGGCATGATGCACGCACAACAACAAGAGGAATAAACATGCCGATCAAAACCGCCCCTACCGACTTTGTCGCCTGGTTCCGCTCGGTCGCCCCCTATATCAACGCCTTTCGTGGCAAGACCTTCGTCATCGCCTTCGGTGGTGAAGTGGTCGCGGACGGTAAGTTCGTCGAGCTTACACATGACTTCAATCTGCTTGCCAGCCTAGGTGTACGCTTGGTGTTAGTCCACGGTGCGCGTCCGCAGATTGAGCAGCATCTTGCCAAGAACAACATCAACGACAGCTATCACCAAGGTATACGCATGACCGATGCCGAAACCATGCAATGCGTGAAGGAAGCCGTGGGGCGCGTACGTTTAGAAATTGAAGCGCTGCTATCTATGGGCTTGGCAAACTCGCCCATGGCAAATGCTGACATCCGTGTCGCAGGTGGTAATTTCATCACCGCCCAACCCATAGGTGTCATCAACGGCGTGGACCTGATGCACACCGGCAGCGTACGCAAGGTCGATGTCGCTGCGCTCAATGACCGCATGGAATTCGGCGAAGTCGTGCTGCTCTCTCCCTTGGGTTACTCGCCCACTGGCGAAGTGTTCAACGTCACACTGGAAGACATCGCCACCTCAACTGCCATCGCACTGGATGCCGATAAGCTGGTATTCCTGATGGACACAGATGGGGTAAAGGACAAGAAAGGCGCGTTGCTAAAAGAGCTCACCGTCGCCCAAGCGCAAAGCGTATTGAACAGCAATAGCAAACGCAAACAACCCGATGACGTCAGTCTGTTCCTACCCTGCGCCATCAAAGCCTGTGAAGCCGGCGTGGCACGCACCCACCTCATCAGCCGCCACACCGATGGTGCGGTGCTGCAAGAGTTATTCAGTGACGAAGGCATAGGCAGCATGGTGGTCGAGTCCACTCTCAACACCCTACGCGAAGCAGACATCGACGACATAGGCGGCATCCTAGAATTGCTCAGACCGCTAGAAGAGCAAGGCATATTGGTCAGACGTTCACGCGAACTGCTGGAGCGCGAGATCACCAGATTCGTGGTGCTAGAGCACGATCACCGCATCGTGGGTTGCGCCGCGCTCTATCCCTTCCCAGATGAATCTGCCGCCGAACTCGCCTGCTTAGCAATTGATGCTCAATACCGCGACCACGGCTACGGCGAAGCCGTGCTCAATCACATGGCCGCCCTCGCAAAATCACAAGGCATGAAACAACTCTTCGTCCTCACCACCCGCACCGCACACTGGTTCTTAGAACGCGGCTTCGTCGAAGCTGATGTCACCGCACTGCCTGCACAGAAAAAGACGCTGTATAACTACCAGAGAAAGTCTAAGGTTTTTGTGAGAAAGATCTAACTACTAACACTAATATGGTGAGCTGACATTCTGTATACACTCGAACTACTGGAATGTCGCATAAGGCGGCATACATGAGCATCATGCGCCGCTTCCAAGGAGTAAACAGCATTACAAAGCTGTGGGAGACAGTCAAGTTCGCTCTATTCATTATTGATTAAGTCTATCTATGCTGAATTTTAGAGACTCTCCAACTTATTAATTAATATTAGCAATACATGGCGAACTAAAGAGGTGTCCTTGCCAGGCTCCATGCAGGGTGCGTACAGCGACGAAGGTCCACATCATGGCAAGCACTATGACCAGCATAGTTCCGAATGCTGACAATGCGCCAATACCCAGTAGCGCACCCAATTTCAATGTAGCGAGGGCATATACACCTAGCGGGAACGTATAGCCCCACCAGCCGAGATTGAATGGAATACCTGCACGAAGGTGTCGAATCGTAATGAGAAGGGCTAGCAACAGCCACCAGAGACCTACGCCCCAAAGCAAAACTCCTGCAATCACACCGAAGCCCGATGCAACCATACCGACATTGCTCATGCCTTGCGCTGCAAAAATGGTGGGGGCGTCGCCTCCCAATATGAGCATGCCGAACGCCCCTGTGCCAATAGGGCCAAGTGATAACCAGCTAGAGGCGGCCATACTGTCTGGCGGTATTCGATGTAATGCCATACGAAGGAACAAAATCGTCAAAACACAAAATGCAACGGGTACGGAATACGCCCAGAGTGCATAGCTTGTAATAAGGGTTATGAATTGGGCATTGGTATCGATCAGATGTGGCACAAGCAAACCGCCGGTGCTCGCCGCAACTTCAGCCGCGACAATCGGTAGCAGCCATACCGCCGTCATTTTATCGATATCGTGCTGCTGTCGCGTGAACATGAAATAGGGGATCAACACGCCGCAACCGAGTGATAAAGCAACATCGACCCACCACAGCACTTGCGCGACTTCAACCATGCTGCTACCCCAACGCATTAGTCCGTACGACAGAAAGCCATTAATAATTGTTGCGAGCCCCATCGGGATAGTGCCGATAAACATCGACACGATGCTATGGCTGAATATTCGCTTGGCTTCGTCCCAGAACATAATCCAGCGCATGGTATATAGCACTGTAAATAGCGCGAATAAGAAAATGTTAAACAGCCACAATCCCTCACCAATTGCTCGTAAAGTTGAGCCCGCACCAGGAACCTGAGGCAACGCAAGCGACAAAATACCTGTGCCCATTGTTGCTGCGAACCAATTAGGGGTGAACTGCCGGATCATTTCGCGTGGATGTTCCAACTGTACAAGCGGCCTAAAACCAGCAAGGAATTTATGTAGGTAAATACCAGTCATGCGATGTTTTCTTTTATTAAGTTCAGCAGTGCATCCACGGCCTTACTCCGGTAGCGT
The DNA here is from genome assembly GCA_038327315.1 of Burkholderiales bacterium. Taxonomy (GTDB): domain Bacteria; phylum Pseudomonadota; class Gammaproteobacteria; order Burkholderiales; family Gallionellaceae; genus Gallionella. The sequence goes on from JBBQKX010000012.1 coordinate 34,156, forward strand.
TCCTTATGGAGTAAAACTAAAAATGGACGGGCCGGGAGTTCGAAGGGCATCGAATAAAGGCTTCCAGCATCCAGTGCTTGTGCTACGACAAGCTCGGAAAGCACCGCGACGCCAACGCCAGCTTCGACCGCAGTGCGAACAGACTCATTAGACGGTAAAGTCAAAGCAATATTAAGCACTTCAGGTTCTATACCCCGAGTACGCAAAGCCTCTTCGAAGGACGAACGCGTACCCGATCCAGATTCACGCATAATCCAGCACGCCTTACGCAACCACTCATTATTAGTTTGTGCACTAGGCTCAGCCCCGACAAGCACCAATCGATCATGTGCGACCGGCCAGTGAGATATTGTGTCATCTTCAATGTCACCTTCGACAAATCCCAGTTCTGCCGTTCCAGCACGAATGATCTGTGCCGCCTGTTCTGTATTGGCGATTGCAAGTTCAATAATGATTTTGGGGTAGCGCACCCTAAAGGCTGCTAGAAATGGCGGAAGCCAGTAGCTAGCAATCGTCTGGCTCGCAACCAACCGCAAGCAACCCCGTTTCAAGCCCCCAAACTCCGCCAGTGCCAGTTCTGCGCTTTCAGCTCTGCCAAGCACAGCACGCGCCTCATCCAAAAATACGCGGCCTACTTCAGTAAGTTCAATCCGCCGCCCTATACGATGAAACAGCGTCACATTGTGCCGAGTTTCCAGTGCCGCAATGGCTGCACTTACAGTTGACTGGGTCACATTCAGTGCCTCTGCAGCTTTGGTCATGTGTTCTCGTTCTGCAACACTGATAAATATGCGTAATTGTTCCAAGGTCATGATCAATCTCCATCGTTAAGTGCAACTATGCGCGAAGAAGATCAATCATTCAAACAAATAATAATTGTATAAATGATCTGAATTTACGATTAACTATTTACGAATATCTTTTTCATTATATGAATCGCTCCCGATTCACCAGACAAGCTCCACCTCTATGAATCGCTAAGTCATTTAGGGCTAACTTGGGGTAAAAATGGGGGCAGACTCAATTTAACTACGTTCATTCAATTCGAGTCTGGTCCCAGTTCCGCAGGTGTTTTTGCAAGAGCTATATCGTTCTTGCAAATTTATAGAATCTAATCCCCCGCCTAGTGGGGATTTTTCATGTCTAACAGTTATGTCCTGACAGTTTGGACTACGACAAAATTCTTGGTGCATAATTTTCACCCAGTTAAATATTACACACCGCACTCAACCTAGCTTAGGATGTGCCTACCATTATTGAAAGGATTACCATGAAAAAAATATTGCTAGTACTCTGTGCCGTGAGCTTCATGTCTGGTTGCGTATATTGGCCTCATGAACGTGGACATGGTGGATATTCCCGTGATGATGGCGGCCATCGTGAAGGAGACAGATCTGGAAATCGCGGTGGTGAGGGTGGTAGACACGGCGGTGAACATGGTCACGGTGATTAAATCTCGTATGCGTCGGGTAATAATTTCTGCAACGGAAGTTATGGAACAAGCGTCATTATCAAATTAGTTTTGTAGTTTGAAACGTTAAAACAAAGCCGCAGTTTCGCAGCTTTGTTTTGGGTGCTGTTTTTGAATTTTGTCCCCTGTGGAAAATTCCATCGAATAGTCGCAAAAATCAACTCATAGCAACTTTTCAACTAGCCTTTGAATTTAAAATTTAGAGGAATATGAAAATCACTAGGATAAGAATCTGGGCTTGGCCTTTTTACTTAAGCCCGCATTGCGGGCTTAATTTTTGTGCTAACAAACATGAGGCCGTCGCATTAGATATGCTATTCATCTTCAATACGCACTGTGCTTTTTCTGCTCTCGTCGATTGTCGCTTTGACCGCATAGATGAGTAGCGAGCCAAGCACCAAGGCCGCGAACCATAGATAGAGTGCGGTTTTGAACGAGATCAAATGGTAGGTGTAGAGCGTCCACAAGATAGCGACAGTTGCGACTCCTTTGGCGATCACGACCAACTTTAATGGGCTTATCTTCATTACTTTTTTCCTTACGATAAAGATTGATTCTCTGCCTCCGATGCATGCCAAGGCGCTACTTTGAGCAGTAACACCATACCCGGTATCGCCAACACTGCGCACAAGAAAAAGAATCCCGTCCATCCCATACTCTCGACCAACCAGCCTGTTGCGGCGTTGGCAAAGGTGCGCGGCACGGCCATCAAGCTGGTGAAAAGCGCAAACTGAGTGGCGGTGTAAGCAGGGTGGGTGGTGCGCGCAATGTAGGCGACGAAGGCAACTGTACCCAGCCCCACACCCAAGGCCTCCAAGCCGATGACGAGGGCGAGTTGTGTGAGTTCTACGCTACTAATCTCGGCGTGATGCCCGAGTGAAGCCAGCCAAGCGAAGCCGAAGATGGAGATGACTTGCACCACGCCAAATAACCACAGTGCGCGGTTGATGCCTATTTTCACCATCCACAATCCGCCCGCCATGCCGCCGATGACAGCGGGCCACAGCCCCGCATTTTTAGCGATCAGGCCGATTTGCGTTTTGGAGTAGCCCATGTCTAAATAAAAAGGCGTCGCCAGTGCAGTGCACATACTGTCGCCGAGTTTGTAGAAAAACAGGAAAGCCAAAATGAGCAGCGCACCGTGCCAGCCTTTGCGAGTAATGAACTCATGGAAGGGCTCAATCACCGCTTCGCGCAAGGTCTTGGGTGGGGTGGCGCGATGTGGCTCTTGCACCAGTAGCGTCATCATGATGCCGGGCAACATAAACAGCGCAGTGATGATGAACACCACGTTCCAAGACATAAAGTCGGCGAGGATAAGCGATAGCGAGCCTGGCACCAGACCAGCGATGCGATAGGCATTTACATAAACCGCATTGCCCAGCCCCAACTCGACATCACTCAACAACTCGCGCCTATACGCATCTAGCACGATGTCCTGTGTCGCGCTCAGAAAGGCGAGCAGGGTGGCAATGTAAGCAATGCTGCGCAGATCGCTCTGCGGCGAGAACGCGCCCATGGATGCGATGACTACCAGCAGACCGACTTGGGTGAGCAACATCCAGCCACGACGACGACCGAAGGCGGGCAGGGCATACCGATCTAGTAAGGGAGACCAGAGAAATTTCCAAGTGTAGGGAAACTGTATTAGTGCGAACAAACCTATGGTCTTGAGATCGACATGCTCGCTGCGCAACCATGCCGGCACGAGGTTGAACAACAGGTACAGCGGCAGGCCGGATGAGAAACCGATGAACACACAGATCGCCATGCGGCGAGTGAAAAGTTGTTGCCAGACAGTCATAGTGCACCCCGCAATTTTGCTCGTTGGGTAGTGCGCTGTGCTGGCGTGTGTAGAGGCATCAGATTGATGACTGGAAGCGGTACACCGCAGTGCTACCGAGCAGATTCGGCAACACTCTGACTTCACGCTCGCCACTCATTACGCTGCGTTCGGTGATACTGACCGCGCAACGGCGACAGAAGTCCTCAAAGTCATGCAGGGTACACAGGTGGACATTGGGGGTGTCGTACCACTGGTATGGCAATTCACGCGACACCGGCATCTTGCCGTTAAGGATGTTAAGGCGATTCTTCCAGTAGCCAAAGTTGGGGAAGCTGACGATGCCCTCACGACCAACGCGTAGCATCTCTTTGATAATCGCCTCGGTATGTCGGGTCGCTTGCAAAGTCTGCGACAGAATCACGAAGTCGAAAGAGTCGTCCTCGAAATCCGAGAGCCCGGCATCAAGATCGTTCTGTATCACGTTCACGCCATTAAACACGCAGGACACGATGTCGAGATCGTTGATCTCCACACCATAGCCACGTACCCCACGTGTCTCTTTAAGATAACGCAACAAACTACCATCACCGCAACCCAAGTCCAGCACCGAGGAACCCTTAGGTATCCAAGAGGCGATGGCGGCGAAGTCGGGACGTTCTGCTTCGAATTGCGCACTGAATTGACTCATTTTGCACACTCCTTGGCAACGTTATCGAGATAGGCGCGCATCACATCCATGTATTGCGGCTGGTCCATCAGGAAAGAATCATGGCCGTGGGCGGAATCAATCTCGGCATAACTGACGTTGCGACGATTGTGCAACAGCGGCTGCACGATCTCGCGCGAACGCTGCGGCGAGAAGCGCCAATCTGTAGTGAACGAGACCACTAGAAAATCTGCTTGAGCACGCGAGAAGGCCTTGTTCATATCACCGCCGAAATCATGCGCGGGGTCAAAGTAATCCAACGCCTTGGTCATCAACAGGTAAGTGTTGGCATCAAAACGTGCGGCGAATTTGTCACCTTGATAGCGCAGATAGGATTCAATCTGAAACTCGACTTCATAGCCATAATTGAGCTGGTCGGTACGTAAGGCACGGCCGAATTTGTCCGCCATTACATCGTCGGAAAGATATGTGATATGACCCAACATGCGCGCCAGTCGTAGGCCGCGTGTCGGCACCACACCGTGCTGATAATAATTACCACCATGGAAATCTGGGTCGGTCAGGATGGCGTTACGCGCTACGTCGTTGAAAGCGATGTTCTGCGCGGTCAAACGCGGTGCGGATGCGATAGCCAGTACATGATCTACGCGTTCCGGATAGGCCAACGACCATTGCAACGCCTGCATGCCGCCCAAGCTGCCACCTATTACGGCAGCGAATTTTTTGATGCCCAATAAATCCGCGAGACGCGCTTGTGATTCGACCCAATCTTGCACGGTAATGACAGGAAAGCTTGCGCCATAAGGCTTGCCAGTCGAGGGGTCGATAGAAGAAGGCCCAGTTGAGCCGTGGCAGCCACCCAGATTATTCAGGCCAACAACGAAGAATTTATCGGTGTTGATAGGCTTGCCGGGGCCGATCATGTTGTCCCACCAGCCTACGTTCTTTTCATCATCCACGTAATAGCCAGCGACATGGTGATTGCCCGACAAGGCATGACAAATCAGAATGGCGTTGCTGCCCTGGGCATTCAATGTGCCATAGGTCTCATACATCAATTCATAGCGCGGCAACACCGCGCCGCTGCGAAACGTCAGCGGGGTATCGAACTGGGCGCATTGCGCGCTAACGATGCCTACACTCTTCTCCAAAGCACACTCCAAAATGAAAAACCCAGTCGGCTAAAGCGGACTGGGTTTTAGTCGCTTTAGCTGGAATCTTTTACGTGCCCCGCAAGCTGAGTTCAAATCGGCACGGGCGAAGTTTCCGTGATTTGATGAGGACTGTCAATTAAC